>JAZFUU010000287.1:0-12478 GCA_036447375.1 Myxococcota bacterium | reverse complement strand
GGTCGACGCTGCCGAGGTCACTCGGGTCCTCTTCGCGCCCTAGAACAAATTCTTCAGCCCCGCGACGAACGTTGTCGGGTCGTTGATCCCCTGGGTCTGGAGCTCGGTCGCGAGGCTCGCGGGAAGCACGTCGGTGCCGCTGAGCACGTCTATGAGGAAGACCTCGTCGAATGTCCAGGACGTTCCGCTCGAGCTGTCGATGTCCACACGATCTCCGCCCGGGGTGCCTGTTCCGCTAACCAAGGAAATGTCGAAGACGAAGCCTCCGCCGCCGCCGCCGGGCGGGTTGTTCACGATCGCCTCGACGAAGGGGATCTCGAGCGTCTGCTTCCGGACCGCGTTCGCCGCGTCGACCATGGGATCGCGCTCGAGATCGCGCCGCCCCTTGACCGATGTACCGGCGTGTTCAGAGATTTCAGGCCGACGTCGTATGGCGTGATCCAGCGCCTCGTGCTGATACACCGCCCGCGCTTTGCGCTGAGCCCCGAGGACCGCTCCCTGGACTGATCCCGCTTGCTTGAGAACATGCTGAGGCAGGTCCGGAGGGTCCTCGCCGCTCGACCACGAATTCCACGGGTCGGCGGCGTCGTGCAGGAAGAGCTCGAAGGGCCGCTCCGGCCCGCCGACCCCAAAGAAGCCCTCGCGCACGAGTGTCTCCCCGGTGCCCCGAGTCCGGAGCCCGACCAGCCCCCGATAGACCGACACCGAGGCCAGGCGACCCGCGACGTCTACGAGGAAGCGAGTCCCCTTGACGCTCACCACGACCTCCGGCGTGCGCACCTCGAAGCCCGAGTCATCGTGCAGAACGTCGAAAAGCGAGTGACCCCGCTCGAGTCCGACCGCCCTGGTACCAGCCGGTTCCATCGCGTCTGTGGGAACGCGCAACAGCGAGTCACCGTACAGGCGCACCGTCGCGGTGCCGAGGTCGAGTTCGACGCGACCGTCGCGACCGGTTCGTACAGCGTCGCCGGGCGCGAGCAGATCCCCGGTTTGAGCGGGCTGCCATCGGAGCGGATCGCCGCGTCCCAGCTCGACCTTTCCAGTCGACTGCTCGATGTGCGGACCCTGACTCGGAGCGATGGCGAAGAGCGCGAACAGCGCCACGGCAATGACACGGGCGCGGCCGCCGTGAGTCGGTCCGCATCTTCGCGGGTGGTTGTGTAACGACATGGCATTCTCCTTTGGGTTCCCCTCGGGAAGTCTCAAAGACTGTGGAGCCTCAACAAGAGGCCCACAGTGGATCGGTCGTAGTCGTAGAACGCGACGTTCGAGGATCGGTCCCGATAGCGGTAGCTGATTTCGATATCGGCGAAGCGCGCGATGGGTCGGATCAGCCGGACCCCCAGTTCCGAAACGAAGTCTCGACGTCGGCTCGCCGTCGCCGGGTCGATTCCGCCTCCGTTGAGGAAATCGATCAGGTTCTTGTTCGCGTACCTCTCGTGGCCGACGGAGACGAATAGGTCGGAGCGGAGCCGCCACCAGAGCGGAAGGCCGAAGTGCAGGGCTGCCCGCCAGCGGTCGTGGTCGTACGCGCTGTCGAAGCCCAGGCTGTCCACCCCGCCCTCGGTATCCATGCGGAGGAAGCTGGCGCCCACCTGTGCCCAGGCGCCGCGCCAGCGGGGCAGCGGAATCGTGTGCTCGAACCCGCCCCCGTAGCTCCAGCCGTCGCGCTCGAGAGAGGTCACAAACGGGGAGTCGTCGTATGCGAGCCAAAGCCCCTCCAGGAACAGCCGGGTCACGCCCGCGCGCGGCCCCAACGCGACGAATAGGCTCGGACTCAGACGGCTGACGAGGAGGTATGGATCATCGTCGAGGCTGGAATACCGGAAGAACCCGTCGAGCCGCAGCGTTGTGGCCCGGGAGGCGCGCCAGCGGCCGGAGACGAAGGCCAGGTGGCTCTGCGTGTCGAATTCGTCGAGTTTGGCGTGATCCGCCCGGTCGTAGCGGTAGCCCAGACTCACGCCCCCGCTGTCGGTGGAGAGTGGGTGGGCCGTGATCGCCGTGCCCCAGTCGAAGCGCACGTCATCTCGATCCGGGGCGAGGCTCACGGTTCTTCCTTCGAGGATGACGTTGGAGTCGTAGGCCGCACCCGACCACGCCTCCAGCTGGATTCGCGGAGGTCGCAGAGGCGCACTTTCGCCGAGAACCAGTCGTGCGCTCTCGGCCGGCTCGCCGGTGGGGTCCAGGTGGGTGCTGTCGCGAAGCAGCGACTCGCCGCCGGCCACATCCCCGGTCTCGAGGCGCATCAATGCCCGCAGGAGCAGAGCCTCGCTTCGCAGCTCGGGCACGAGGTTCTCGGCGAACCGGAAGTGGGCCCCGGCCTGCTCGTGTCGTCCCAACCGTTTGAGTGCCAACGCCAGGTGAAACCGCGCAGCGCCGGACACGGGGTTGCGCGCGACGGCGCGCTCGAGGTGGCGAACGGCTGCTTCATCGCGACCCAGGTCGTAGAGCCAGCGTCCGAGGGTGAGATCTGCGTCGGGCCGCCGGTCGGGCCAACGCTCGAGGTGCGCTTCGAGGAGTCCGACCGCCTCGGGCATGCGATCGTCCTCGGCCAGGCGGTGGGCGAGCGCCCAGGCCAGCTCCGGATCGTCCGGGTATGCGGCCACCGCCGCCTCGAGGCGTTCGGTCTTCGAGGTGGCGTGCGCCGGCGCGCGAAGCAGCGGGAGTGCAACGGCAACGAGGATCAACACCAGGGACAGCGGGGCCCTCATGCCGACTCTTCCGGGGAGCGTTCGATCAGATCGAGCATCTCCTCGCCTTCCTCGTCGAGGATCGAGAGGAAGAGATCGACGAGCGCCGGTTCGAACTGGCCGCCGCGTCCCTTGCGCAAGAGCTCGTGCACGCGCTCTTGAGGGTAGGCTGGCTTGTAGGGGCGCTGGGTCGAGAGCGCATCCCATACATCGACGACCGAGACAATCCGCGCTCCCAGCGGAATCTCCTCGCCGCACAGTCCATCGGGATAGCCGTTGCCGTCCCAACGCTCGTGATGGTGACGAACGCACGATAGTGTGGTTTGGGAGAGACCGTGAATGGCCGAGGAGATCCGGTGACCGATCACCGCGTGCTTCTGCATCTCGGCCCGCTGTGTCTTATTGAAGCGGCCCGCCAACAGGAGGATCTCGTCGCGAACCCCGATCTTTCCGACGTCGTGAAGGAGTGCGCCGATTCGGATGGCCTCGATCTCGTCTGGGTCGAGCTCGAGACGGCATGCCATGATCGTCGAGAAGAGCGCGAGTCTCCGGCAGTGAGCCTCCGTATAGCCGTCGCGCGCCTCGACGGCGCTGCCGATCGCCTCGATCGTAGAATCGAAGCTGGCCCTGAGTCCCTCGATGAGTCGGAGATTTTCGATCGAAAGGGCGAGCTGGGTGCCGACCGTGGCGATGGTTCGAAGCTGGGTCGCGTCGAGGGGATCGGACACATTCCGCTCGACCACGAGCACGCCGACCGGCGCGTCTGCGGCGAAGAGCGGCGTGTAGACGGCGAGTCCCGGTTCGGATGAGCCGGGAATCCTCCCCTCGTAGACCCTCACATCGCCGCCGGCAAGAACCTTCGCAGCGGTCTCTGCGTCACCGATGGAGCCCCCACCCTGGCGCTGCCATTCGAGACGCGGGCCCTCGAGGGCACCGCTTGGCGAAGCGCGCAGGAGAGCGATCCCGCTGGCGCCGACCACGTCCCCGAGTAGGCCCAGGGCCACACTCAGGGGATCGCGGGCACCCGGCATTGCCGTCGCCTCTCCCACGCTCAAGAGTGTCGTCAGCGAGCGCTCCCGCTGTGCCAGGCTGTGTCCGAAGCGCCGCCGAACCTGCTCGAGACCCAACACATAGTGGCCGCCGATCACCCCGGTGGGAATGACGAGGTCCACGAGGACCCCGAACTGGGTCAGCGCCAGCAGGCTCGTCCCGACAAACCCGGCGGCCAGCAGCACCAGGCCGACCAAGCGGTCGGCGTGCGTCCGTGCTCCGAGGCCGGCCGCGGCGGCAGTCAGGAACAGCACCAATCCGAGCTGGGCGCCACGTGAGAGCGGCACCAGCACGGCGGCCCCGGCGCGCTCGGCCGCGAGCGTCCGGTAGGCGATGGCTTGAATCCACACGCCCGGTCTCGCCGGTCCGAGGGGCGTGGACCAGAGGTCCTGAAACTCCACCGCTGTGGCGCCCACGAGAACCACGTGTCCGGCTACCTCTCGCGGATCGAAGCGACCCTCAATGATGTCGACCATCGGAATTCGGGGAATCGGCGGATTCGCGCGCCGATAGTCGAGGTGGAACGTCTCGACCCCAGTGACCGCGGAGGCTCCGCCCACGGCAATCGCAAGCACAGCGCCGGCGAAAGAGGGGCGGGCCTCGCCTCCGATCTGGTTGACACGCGCCACACGGCGCACGGCGCCATCGGGATCGATGGGGACGAGCACGCTACCGACGGCCGCGGCTGCCGCACTCAGCTTCGGAATCGGAAGGCTCGCGATCTCGGCCTCGACGCCCGGCGCGATCTCCTGCATCTGTCGATAGGCGGAGAGGGCCACCTTGCCCGAGCTGCGCACCGCTGCGGCGAAGGCCGCGTCCCCTGCCGCGTCGCGAGGGGTCGAGAAATCCACGTCGAACCCGATCGCTTTGACACCGGCGGCGCCGAGTTGCCGCACCGCTTCCGCGTACAGACGCCGCGGCCAGGGCCATTGGGGAAAGGCGCGGAGGCTCTGGGAATCGAGCGTCACCAGCACGATGTCCGGGATTTCGACCGGCGGGGGCGGTGGTTGCGACGACGCGATGCGCACGCACGCGTCGGCTACCAGGCGCTGAACCGGGGCCATGACCCCGCTGGCCATCAGACAAGCCGCAGCGGCCGCAAGAGCGGCCGATGTTGCCAGCGGAGACAAGATCAGCCTCCCGAGCCAGAGCCTCGGGTCGGCATTTCGATGGGGGGTCATCCGTGGATAAATCGGCCTACTTCAGATTTTCCTTGAGTCGAAACGACGTTTTGCGCGCCCTGTTTCCGCAGCGCTTGCATGCGCCTATTCGAGTGGAGACCCGTCGCGTCAGCGGCCCTTCCAGATTGCGGGCCGCTTCTCGGCGAAGGCGCGGGTGGCCTCGGCGGCGTCCTCGGTCTTTCGCAGAGGCGCCCCGATTTCTTCCTGGCGGCGGTAGGCATCCTCGAGGGAGAGAGACAGCAGAGCGCGGACGCCCCGGCGCGTCTCGCGGACGGCGAGGGGAGCATTGCCGGCGATCACGTCGGCGCTGGCCAGCGCGGTGGCGAGGAGGCTTTCGTCCGGGACGATCCGGTTCACCAGCCCAATTTCCACCGCGCGTGCGGCGTCGATGGGACGCGCACTCAGCAACAGTTCATGGGCGTGAACCCACGGCACTTGCCGCGGCAACAGAACCGTGGCGTTGCCCGTCGGGTAGAGCCCCAGGGCCACCTCTTCGAGAGCGAAGGTTGCAGTGGCTACCGCGAACCGAATTTCCGACGCGAGCATCAGGTCGAAGCCCCCGGCGCGGGCGTGACCGTTCACGGCACACACCAGCGGCGTGCCCAGGTCGAAACCCGCCAGCAACGCGGTCGCAACCGAGCGCAGCCCCTCGAACTCTTCGGGATCGATGCGTTCGCCGCGAGCCAGCCGCTGGGCGGCGGGAATCGTCGTCGTCATGTCCATTCCCGAACAGAAGACGCGATCCCCTGCGCCGGTGAGAACGGCGCAGCGAATTTCGTCATCGTCCGCGATCTGGCGCCAGGCCCGGGCCAGGTCGGAGAGCGTGGCCGGGTCGAGGGAGTTGGCACGCTCGGGTCGATCGATCGTGACCAGCGCAACGTGGGGATGGTCGGCGGGAAGCTCGAGGCGGGCGGGCATGGTGGCGACTCCTATTTCACATCCGTGGACATCAGGTCGACGAGCACCCAGACGCGATCCCCGCGTGCGCGAGGCGGATCGGGGTCCGGGCGCAGTTTCGCCACGCGATTGGCGAGCCAGGCATCGACAATCGGGTTGCCGACGCGTCCGTCCCCGGGATGGGGCGGTCGAACGTCGAGCACCAGCGAGCGGACGCCGCGGCGCTCAAGAAGGGCGAGCGCGTCTTCCGGGGTCGCGCTTCGCACGGCGTGGCGTTCATCGCCGCGTCCGCCCCGGAGACCGCGGAAAAAGAGTTCACCGTTGCGCTCCCACAGGAGGTTGTAGACGGGCTTTGGCATCCATAGGACCGCGCCCATGGGAATGGCAACGACCGGAGACCCGCGCGCCACTATTTCTCCCAGGGCCACCTGATCTGGAAAGATGCGGCGCTCGTAATTCTCGGGGCTTCGCAGCGCCGCGACCCGCGGCAGATAGTGGGCGGCGGTGGCGAGGCCCTGGTGGATGGCGAGCGCGGCGAAGACGACCCCCAGTGCTATGCGTGCCGCAGAGCCCGAATGGGCCAGGTGCATTCCGCCCACGCCTGCGGCGATGGCCAGGAATGGGAGAACCGGGGAACCGAAACGCAACGCCGGCATGAAGACGAACTGTGCCACGATGAGAATCGCGAGAGTCGCCGCCAATACCGCGGTCGAGCGCGAAACACGGTGGAGGGCGAACGGCGCCAGGGCCAGGGGGAGTGGACCGATCAACCCGCTCACGTGGGGATTGTTCCCGAAGTGGATCGAAGCCAGGTAGCGCAACAGACCGCGCAGGTCGGGATCCGCGGCGAAGTCCGTCGAAAGCCGAAAGCGCCGAAGCGACAGCACCTGCTCGGTCGTCGGACCGGTACCCAGCCAGTGACCCAGAAACGGGAAGAAGGGATTCCCACTGGTCACCGCCGCTTTGAGAAGCCAGGGAGCGACACCCACCAAAACGAGCCCGGTGCTTGCGAGCAGCAAACGCGGAGAGGGTCGGCGGCCGCCGAGGAGAACGATCGTCAATACCGCTGGGCAGAGGACGAAGGCGTGAAGCTTCGCATTGGCGGCGAACACCAGACACGCGGCTGACACAGTCAAAGCGCGAGAGTCTCCGGTTCGGTTCCAACGGTCCGCGGACGCGAGGGCCAGAAACCCGTAGGCGCCCACGCCCAGATCGACATAGGTCGTCGGCGCCGCGTCGAGGGCGAAAGGAACCATCAAGACAAACAGTCCCGCCAGCGCCCCGGCTCCGGGTGACCCTCGGCGGGTGACCTCGGCGCGAACCAGTGCGGCAAGGGCCAGGGCGAAAGCCGCGGAAACCGCGGCGGCGGCATCGGGCGCTCCCGCTGCGACGGCGGGCAGGTAGAGCAGGTCGATACCGGCGCGAAATTCTGCGTCGAGCATGCCCGGCAGCGCTCGGATCGGACCTTCGGACCAGGCTTGGATCATCGGGAGGTGGTATTCGAATCCGTCCCACGACGTCTCCGGCCCCAGGGCGGCCAGGAACGTGAGCAGCGCCATGCCGATCGCCAGGGCGTCGATGCAGCGGATCCAAGCGGCTCGGGGAGATCGGTCGCCGGTGGGTCGGGAAGAACGCACACGGGGAAGGCCCGCGGCCGCAACGGCCGCCAGCAAGACGAGTGGCAGCGGCGCGTCGACGAGACGCAGCGCGAGAATGGCTAGGGAGACAACGCCACTCCCCAGCAGAAAGGCCAGGGCGAAGCGTTCCGCACCGCGGGGCTCGAGTCGCAACGGACGCAGCATCCAGAGACCGACGGCGAGGTAGGCCAGGCTGGGGACGACTCCGGCCAGGAGAAGCTCCGCGATCTCCCAGACCGATCTCATATTCCGAGATTCAATCCCAGTTCACGCACGGCGAGGTAGAGAATCACCACCCCCGCCACCCAGGCGAGGGCCAGAACCCGTCGCATTCCGCGGAGAGGAGTCGCGCCGAGAGGAGTAGCGTCGACCGGAGTAGGACTGGGAGGCGCGGGCGGGCGCTCCGTCATGGGCGGAGCTGAGCGGCATAGCCGGCGGCGCCGAGCAGCGGCAATCGAGGATTGAGTGCCACACTCACTTCGACACTCTCGAGCAGGGCCGAGAACCGCCCCTTGTCCGTGAAGGCGCGCATGAAGCCCCCCCGTTGCAACACGGGCAACAACTTGGGAGCGATGCCTCCGCCGATGAACAGACCACCCAGGGCCATCGCCGTCAGCACCAGGTTTCCGGCCTGAGCGCCATAGATGGAGGCGAAGAGATCCAGGCTCTCGGCGCACAGGGGATCTTTGCCGGCGAGTCCCACTTCCCCGATGACGACGCTGGGGTCTTCCGTTCCCATGCGTTCTGCCAGCCAGCCGGGCTCGACCTCGTGTCCCGCGCTTCGCAGGAACCGATAGATATTGTGCAGACCGGGGCCGGAAAGCAGTCGCTCGTAGCTCACGTGATCGCCGAACTCCTGGCGCAGAAAACCCAAGAGATCGATCTCCTGTTCGGTTCGGGGCGCGAAGTCGACATGACCGCCCTCGGACGCGATCGGCACGTGGCGTTTCCCGTCCCAGACGAGCAGCGCTTGACCCAGCCCCGTCCCCGCCGAGATGACGGCGGCATTGGCCGCAGGCGCGGTCTTCGCGCCTCGGTTCAGGATGGCCCGGTCGTCGTCGGCCAGTCCGAGCATCCCGTAGGCCATGGCCTCGAGGTCGTTGAGCAGCTTGGTACACCCGGCCCCGGTGGTCCGGGCGAGGGCCTCTTCGTCGACTGTCCACGGTAGATTGGTGGCGGTGACGCGGCCGCCGACCACGGGTCCGGCGACGCCAAAGCACGCCGTTTCGATGTGCGGACGCGAGTGGTCCTCGAGGAAGCGTGTCAGAATTTCCTCGAAGGAAGCGTGGGCGGTACTCGGGAAGGTCGCGTCGCTCACCAGCCGGAGGCCGCCGCTCTCGATCTCGAAGAGAGCTACGACGGTCTTGGTTCCTCCGACGTCTCCGGCCAGGATCATCGTGTTCGACTCACTGTCTCCCGCCTCGCTCGGAAGCTTCGCGCACTTCCCGATCGATGTCTTGAGGCTGGATGTCTTGAGGTGTCTCCGGGAACCGAGGTAGTATGGATCCATGAACCCCGAACAAATCGTCCGAGACTTCTGCAATGCGGTTCCGCGTCGCGATGCGAAAGCCCTGGTGGCCTTCTTCACCCCCGACGCGGTCTATCACAACATCCCGATCGCTCCGGTGGTGGGTCACGAGGCGATCGAGGCCGTGCTGCGACAGTTTCTCGACCCCTCCAGTGAGGCCGGGTTCGAGATCATCGCGCTGGCTGCTGTCGACGGTACGGTCCTGACCGAACGGATCGATCGGTTCGTGCTGAACGGGAAGAAGATCGAACTTCCGGTGATGGGTGCGTTCGAGGTGACCGCCGAGGGAAAGATCAGTGCCTGGCGAGATTACTTCGACATGGCCAGCTTCACGAAACAGGCCAGCTAAATGCGCTGGCTTCGGATCACGTGTCGCTCCTCCTGATCCGGCACGGCGAGACGCCGTCGAATGCTGCGCGCGTGGTACAGCTTCCCGACGCACCGCTGAGCCCACGCGGCGAGGCCCAGGCCGACCGCCTGGCGGATCGTCTGGCGACCCAGGGGGTGGGACGAATTCTGTCCAGCGATCTCCGACGAGCGGCGCAGACCGCCGAGCGTCTGCGGGTGGCCACTGGAGCTCCCCTCGACTGGGAGCCCCTTCTACAGGAGCGCAACTTCGGCGAGATCCGGGGAACTGCCTATTCGGAGCTTCCCGACATCTTCGATCCCGACTACGAGCCCACGGGAGGCGAGACCTGGGCGACGTTTCACCGTCGGGTCGACGCGGCCTGGGTCCGCGTCTGCAAACTCGCCGAGAGCGTGGAGGGTCGACTCGCAGTGGTGACCCACGGGCTCGTCTGTCACGCGCTGTTGACCCGGCATTTGACCCACGAGAGCGGTGACGCGTCGGTGCGTCTCTTCGACAACACGTCTGTGACGGAGGTGGCCGCCACCGCGCCCTGGCGGGTCACTCGGCTGAACTGCACGGAGCATCTATGAGCTTCCGTTGAGTTCAAGGTCCATCTCACCGCTCAGGTGATCCGGCGTGATCACGTAGTCTCCACCCAGCGCCCGCTCGTAGATCGGCCCGGAGATACTGGTGTCGCCGAAGGTCCAGATCCAAGCGAGGGAACTGACGACGAGACCAGTGGCCGCAAACGCGACCTTGAGCGGGCTGTAGATCAGTGTGGAGATGGCCGCGCCAATTCCGACGCTCCCCTCATAGGCCAGACTCTCATCCTCCTCTTCGGCCCTCGCACTCATGGGTACCGCAGCGAGTACCAGCACCAATGCGAGCGCTCCGAGACGTTTTCGAAAAAATAAGCAATGACTCATGGATACACCCCCCCTGTCATCCAATGGATGACGGCTGGAATGTGGGGTGGCGCCAGCGGGAGGTCAAGCCCGGCCGTCCTCGGCCGCCCGCGGGGCCGATTCGGGGCCGATCCAGGAGTCTTGATTCGTATATTAATTGAACATATAATAAATTTATGCCGACAGCTTCATCGAGCCCCAAACGAAAGAGTCCGCGGGCCAGAAAGGGGCCGGGGCGCCCGGCGGGTTCGGGCTCAGGAGAGGGCCGCGCCGCCCTGCTTCGAGCCGCCCGCGACCTCATGGCGGAAAAGGGACTCCCGCACGTGACCCTGCGCGAAGTGGCCGATCGCGCCGGCGTGAAACCCGCGCTGGTTCACTACTACTTCGAGGGGAAACGGGGCCTCCTCGATGCGGTGATCGCCGAGGTGGGGGGCCGAGCGCTGGCGCGGATGCAGCAGGCCATCCAGAGCGAGGGTACGCCGGAGCAGCGCCTCCGCGCGTACATCGAAGGCTGGGTCGCCGGCATTGCCGAGGATCCGTACTTTCCGCGACTCGCCGCCGAACACGTGCTGTTTTCCGAGGACGATGTGATCGACGATTTCGTCGAACGCTTCGTGCGGCCGAATCTCGAGATGCTGCGCTCCCTGCTCGACGAAGGCGCCGCGTCGGGCGCGTTCCGGGAGGTCGACCCCCGCTTCCTGATTCCGAACATCGCCGGGGCCTGCCTCTGGTTCTTCCTGGCGGCGCCGCTGGTCCGGCGCGTCTTCGACCTCGACGAGATCACTCCCGAGATTGTGGGGCAGTTCGCCCAGAGCACCTCGACCCTCGTCCTTCGGGGGATCGCGGGGCCGGGTGCTGTGGCGACCGAGCCGTCTCCAACGCGATGAGGGAGCGACTCGAAAGCATCCTCGCCGCCTGGGGCCAGCGGGCGTATCGGCACCCTCGGCTCACGATCGGCCTCGTCCTCGCCAGCCTGCTTCCGATGTTCAGCCAGCTTCCCCAGCTCGAGCTGAACGCCACGACGGAAGCCCTCCTGCACGGAACCGATCCCACCCGCGTTGCCTACGACCGGTTTCGCGAACAGTTCGGTCGCGACGACCTCATTCTCATTGCCATCGCGGGCCCCGAGGTCTTCGATTTCGATTTCCTGGAGAAGCTGCGGGAGATGCACCGGGACATCGAAACCGAGGTCCCTCATCTCGAGGACGTGCGCAGTCTGGTCAACGCCCGGGATACCCGGGGCGCCGAAGACGAACTCATCGTAGGCGACTTGCTGGAAGACTGGCCGACGACTCCCGCCGAACTCGAAACGATCAAGCGGCGGGCCCTCGCGAATCCTCTCTACCGAAACCTGCTCTTGTCCGAGGACGGACGCATCACCACGATCAGCATCGAACTCGACGCCTACTCGTCGCTCGGGATCAAAGCCGACGAACTCGGGGGCTTCGGCGACGACGAGACCCAAGCGCGACCGCCCATCACAGGGGCCGAGAGCGAGCAGATCATTCTGGCGATCGAGTCGATCGTCGACCGCTACCGGGCAGCGGATTTCGTCATCTACGTGGCCGGGGCCCCGGTCCTGGTCCATGCCCTGCAGGCAGCCATGCGGGCCGACATGGCTCGCTTCACGCTGCTGGCCATCGCCGCGATCGTTTTCTTTCTATACGCACTCTTCCGAAACGTCGCCGCGGCGATTCTGCCGCTACTCGTTGTCATCCCGTCGCTGTTGACCACCCTCTCGATCATGGCGATGACCGGTCTCATGATCTCGATCCCCACCCAGATCCTTCCGTCCTTCCTGCTGGCGGTGGGCGTGGGAAACTCGGTCCACATCCTCGCCATTTTCTACCAGGAACGACGCCGGGGAGCGGACGAGGAATCGGCGATCTCTTTCGCCCTCGGTCACTCTGGACTGGCCGTCGTCATGACGAGCCTCACGACGGCCGGCGGTCTCATCTCGTTTTCCGCCGCCGAGATCGCGCCGATCGCGGAGTTCGGAATCATCGGGCCCGTCGGAGTGATGATCTCCCTGCTTCTGACCGTGGTGGCGCTCCCCGCCCTGATCAGCCTGGCTCCCATGGGAACGCCGCGATCGGCGGGTGGGCAGGGGCCTCAGCTGAGCCAGCGGTGGCTGATGCGCGCCGGCGACTTTTCGGTTCGCAACGCCGGTGTCATCGTGGTGGCAGTCGGAGTCCTTCTCGTGGTCGCGCTCCTCGGTGCCCTCCGGATCCAGTTCTCCCA
>JAZFUU010000286.1:0-5988 GCA_036447375.1 Myxococcota bacterium | reverse complement strand
CGCGCCGCCCGGGTACGTCGGCTACGAAGAAGGCGGTGCCCTCACGGAAGCCGTGCGCCGCCGCCCCTACAGTGCAGTCCTATTTGACGAAATCGAGAAGGCCCACCCCGACGTCTTCAACGTATTGCTCCAAATTCTCGACGATGGTCGCCTGACCGATGGTCAGGGTCGGACCGTCGACTTCCGCAATACAGTCCTCATCATGACTTCGAATCTGGGCAGCGAACATATCGTGGGACTGGACGAGAGCCGTCAGCGCACGGAGTTGGAACGACGGGTTCTTGACGCGTTGCGCGCGCACTTCAAGCCCGAATTCCTGAACCGAATCGACGAGACCATCCTGTTCCACCAGCTCGGCCGCGAGGAATTCGCTCGCATCGTCGATATCCAGCTGGGGCGGATTCAGAAGCTGCTCGATGAGCGACGGATCGAGCTCGAGGTCAGCGACGAGGCGAAACACCTGCTGGCTGAAAAGGGTTACGACCCCCACTACGGGGCCCGACCCCTCAAGCGGGTGATCCAGCGAATGCTTCAGGATCCCCTGGCCACACGCATTCTCGCGGGCGATTTCCCCGAAGGCTCGAAGGTTTCCGTCGACGCGCGTGCCTCGGGCAACAGCCTCGAGTTCCGCAAGACCTAGCCCGAACCGAGACACACGATCGACGTTCCCGCAGCGCCCCCTACCGGGTCCAGTGCTGGTAGAGCGCCCCGTCGCGAAAGCCCAGACCGCGGTAGTACTCGCGAGTGCCGACCGCTGAGATGACAGCGAGGCCGTCATGCCCCGATTCCTGGGCTCGCGCCCGGGCTTGTTCGAGCAGCGTACGCCCGAGGCCCGAGTGCTGCGCCCGACCCTCCCGTCGACCTCCGAGCGCCAGGGAAGATCCGTAGACGTGCACTTCCCGCACCATCGCACGCCGTCGAATTTCCTCGACGAACGAAGGGACCCGCGGCAGCGAGAGGCGGAGAAAGGCGGCGATCCGATCGTCGGGGGTGACGAACTCGAGGAACACCTCGACTCCGATGGACGTCTCGTACTCCGTGGCGATTTGGCGCAGTTCGCTCCGACTCACCGACCGGTCCCGGATCTCGCGGCTGCGGATCTCCTTGCTGATGACCCCTCGCTCACGGAGTTGTCGCTCCGCGACCTCGCGCAAATTCCCCTTGCGGTTTCCGACGACAATATCCCCGGCGGAAAAGTCGCGGATCACACGGGTGAACCGGCAATACCGCGGCGCGCGCTCCAGGCACGCCTCCAGCACCCCGAGCAGCTCGTCACGGCTATACGGGCGCCAGTCCCCGCGCTGGTAAACCTTCATCAGCTCGGCGGTCTCGATCAAGCTACAGGGATAGATCTTGAGCTCATCGGGTCGGAAATCCGGATCCTCGAACAGGGCCGAAAACTGGGCCACGTCTTCAGCGGGCGACGACCCGTAGAGGTTGGGCATCCAGTGGGCGTGGATCTTGAAGCCGGCCCCTCGCAGCCGTTCGAAGGCGCGGCGGGTCGCCGCCACGTCGTGGCCGCGGCGGTTCATGTCGAGGACCCGATCCGAGAGGCTCTGGATCCCGATCTGGACCTTGGTGGCGCCCAGGCGCCGGATCCGCAGCACCTCACGCTCGGTCAGATGGTCCGGACGCGTCTCCACCGAGAGCCCGACGCATCGACAGGCGCAGGTCTCGTTCTCGCGTTGGACCGATTCGAGCTCGCTCCAGGTGGCCTCGGTACCGCCCTCGAATCCGCGATCCACCCTCTTGCCAAAATCGTTGAGGGCATCGAAGCACCGCTTCACGAATCCGATCTGGTAGGCGGAGGGATAGGACGACCAGGTTCCGCCGAGGACGATCAGCTCCACCTTGTCCACGGGATGTCCGATGCTGTAATAGGCGGCGAGACGACTCCACACTTGGCGGTAGGGGTCGAATCCGTTGTTCGCGGCCCTCTGCGCCCCGGGCTCGTTGGAGAGGTAGCTCTTGGGCATGCGAACGTCGTCGGGGCAGAAGATGCAGCGGCCCGGGCAAGGATGGGGCCGGGTCAAAACTGTGACTGGGGTGACGCCACTCTGTGTGCGCACGGGTCGAAGCCGAAGCGATTCGACGAATCGGTCGCCGTCGACACGCCAATCCTTCTGCGGCGCGAAGTGTCGAAAGCCGGCGATGATCTCGCTGCGCGAGAAGAGACCGCGTCCCTCTTTCGGGTGGCGCCTCAGGATCCGATCCAAGTCGCGGGTGCCGAGACCCGGGGAGCCCGCGATCTCTTCGACAATAGCCACCAGCTCGCGTTCGTGGGGGGCCGGATCGAATGCCTGAGAGAGCCATCGCGGAGAGACGTGGGGCACCGGCTCCTCTCGGTGGGGGTGGTGGGGGTCCGCTACTGTATCGCAGGCTCCTGAGGGAACGAGACCCTGGACGCGAAGACCGTTCGCACTCTGAATGAGATCAACCGCCACTTCTACCGCGCTCACGCCGGCGCGTTCAGTGCGACGCGCCAGGCTCCCTGGCCGGGCTGGTGCCGAGTGCTCGAGCTGGCCGAGGCCCAGACGGGAGGACAGCCCCTCGACGTTCTGGACGTCGGCTGCGGCAACGGGAGATTTGCGGCTTTCCTCGCCGACCGATGCGCGCGCTATCGCTATCTCGGAATCGACGCGAGCGCCGAACTGCTCGCGCATGCCCGCGCCCGCGGCTCCGCAGACGCACCGGTTCGCTATCGCCAGGCGGACTTCCTGGAGAAGCCGATCGAGCCTGGGCAGCGTTTCTCGCTGGTCGTGCTGTTCGGCGTCCTGCACCACGTGCCCGGCCGCCGGCAGCGGCTGGCCCTGGTGCAATCGCTGGCACGCTGCCTGCGCACTCCGGGGCTGCTCGTGCTCACCGCCTGGAAGTTCGACGCCCTCCGAAAGGGTCGCCCCTGGAGGGAGTTCAACCGTACCGCGAAGGAGCCGATCGACCTCGACCAGCTCGAGCCGGGGGATCATCTTCTGCCCTGGGGAAATGGGGATGGGATCCGATTCTGCCATTTCGCCGATGACGCCGAGATCGAAGCGATATCACGCGAGGCGTGCCTCGACCCGATCGCCGCGTTCAGCGCGGACGGCCCCTCGAGCGATCTCAACCGATACTTCGTCTTCAGCCCGCGGTCTTGATCCGTCGCCATGACCAGCCCCGCCAGCCTGGTCCCTCCCTACGTCTCGGCCCAGCCCATCTCGCGCTGGCTCGCCGCTCTTCTCGTTGCCACCGGGCTCGCCGCTTGGATCGCCGTGGGCTTCGATCTGGCCGACATCCAGCTGCTCGGCCGGGAAGCGGACGGCGAGAGCATCGAGTCTCTCGACAAGCGGGCCCACGGTCTCACAGCGGTCGTACTGTTCACCATCCAGACCGTCCTCCTGGCCGGCACGGTCTTCTTCTTCATGCTCTGGACCTATGCCGCCCGCAGCAATCTGCGGGCCCTGGGCGCGCGAAGACTCGACTACAGGACCGCCTGGTCGGTGACCGGCTGGTGGATTCCCGGACTCAATTTCGTGAGGCCCTACCAGGTTCTGCGCGAGATCTGGAAGGCCAGCGATCCGGCCATCGCCGACCGCTTCGAATGGAAACTAGCGCCGACCCCGCGCATTCTCGTCCTCTGGTGGATCACGTTCGTGGGGTTCCTCAGTTTCGAGATCGTCTCTCTCGCCATGAGCATGGGTGCGAGCGGCGTTCTCGTTAAATTCCAGCTCGCCCGAGCCACCTCGATCCTTGCCGATACCTGCGGGGCCATCAGTGCGAGCCTCGCCTGGTTCGTGGTGACCAAGATTACCGATTCCCAGGTCGAGAAATGGGAGTTGCGAGATCGACACGAGACGATCGACGACGATCTCCTCGCCCACCCCGTGGAGCGAGAGTCGCCGTGAGCACCCGCTTCGACACCGACACCGCCGTTCGCCAGACCGCTCCGGGCTGCTTCGAAGCGCGGGTCGACACCGGCTGGTGGGTGGTAGCGGGACCCAATGGTGGCTACATCGCGGCGATTCTGCTCCGCGCGCTCGACCTCGCCGTCGATGACGCCACCCGGGCTCCGCGCTCACTCACCATCCACTACACAGCTCCTCCCGTCGAGGGACCGGCGCAGATCGAAACGCAGATCGAACGAACCGGCCGATCGCTGACGACCGTGTCGGGGCGCCTGTTTCAGGGAGGCCGATTGCTCGCGCTGGCCCTGGGCGCTTTCTCGAAGCCCCGCACCGGCGCCGGATTTGAAAACGCGCCGATGCCGGAAGTGCAACCCCCGGAACGATGCCCCGCGATGGAAAAGCACATCGAGATCCACCATCGCTACGAGCATCGCTGGGCCCTGGGAAGCCGACCCTTCTCCGGCGGCGATCGGGCCCTCTGCGCGGGCTGGATTCGGCTGGCGGAGCCGCGAGTCAACGACGCACTCGCCGTAGCGGCCTACACCGATGCCTTTCCCCCGGCAGTCTTCTCGATCTTCGACGACCGGGCCCTCGCGGGAGGCGTTCCCACGATCGACCTGACGATCCACTTCCGTGCGAGCCTCCCCCTCGACCGCGCCGCCCCGGACGACTGGCTCCTCGCCGTTTTTCGATCCCACGTGGCACGCCACGGGTTCGTCGAGGAAGACGGAGAACTGTGGAGCCGCGACGGCAGCCTCCTGGCCCAATCGCGCCAGCTCGCGATCATCCGCTAGTCGCTGACATCGCAGCGGGCGTGCTATAACCGATGCGCAAGGGAATACCGACGGTGCCTTCGACGAGCCGACACGCAATCATCGATGCCACATCCACCGACTTTGGGGATGGCTCCGCCTTGGCCTGTCCTGCGTCTGACCCGTCAGCGCGATCAGCAGACCGGGCGTTTGGCGATTTCGCGTTTATCTGGCCCGTCGGGGCCCGGGAGATCGTGTGAACGCCTGACCTTCGAAGCGAGCCACGAACCCGGAGCCCCGAGAGAGATCTCGGGGCTTTTTTCTTACGAACCGATCGCAAGGAGCGCGTCATGTCGGAACGAATCGAGAATCAGAACCTGGCCGAGATCCGCTCTTTGGCCTCACCCCGCGAGCTCAAGAAAACGCGGCCCCTCTCGGAGTTCGCCGCCGCCACCGTCCTCGCGGGACGTCGTGCCATTCGCGACGTGATCCACGGACGTGACGCGAGACGGCTCGTCGTCATCGTCGGTCCGTGTTCGATCCACGACCCCGACGCCGCCCTCGAGTACGGTGCACGGTTGCGGAAAACCGCCCAGGCGCTGGAGGGTCAGCTCGTCGTCGCGATGCGGACCTATTTCGAAAAACCGCGAACCACGGTCGGTTGGAAGGGCCTCATCAACGACCCCGAACTCGACGGCTCCTGTCGGGTCGAGCGGGGCCTCGAGCTGGCGCGTGAGGTGCTCCCGAGCTGGCGCAGCTGGGAGTTCCCTGCGCCAGCGAGGTGATCGATCCGTTCACTCCGCAATTCGTGGGCGACCTGCTGGCGTGGGCCAGCATCGGTGCGCGAACCGCCGAGAGTCAGACTCACCGCCAGCTCGCCAGCGGCCTGTCGATGCCCGTAGGGATCAAGAACGGCACCAACGGAAGCCTGAGCGTGGCCGCCAACGCCCTGGTCGCGGCCCGGTCCGCCCACAGCTTCCTCGGAATCACCGCCGACGGCGACGCGGCGGTGGTGCGCACCACTGGCAATCCCGATCGGCACCTGATTCTGCGCGGGGGCGGAGGACAGACGAATTTTGCATCCGCGGATATCGCCCGAGCCGCCAAGCTCGCCGAAGGCCTGGAGCGGCCCGTGATGGTGGACTGCTCCCACGGCAACTCGAACAAGGACTACCGGCGCCAGGCCGCCGTGTGCCGAGAGGTACTCACCCAGGTGCGGCATGGGAATCGGGCGATCATGGGTCTGCTGCTCGAAAGCAACCTGCATCCGGGGAGCCAGACCTGGAGCCCCGGCGCGCCGCTGCGCTACGGCGTCTCGATCACGGATGCCTGCATGGGCTGGGAGGAAACCCGGG
>JAZFUU010000285.1:0-15826 GCA_036447375.1 Myxococcota bacterium | reverse complement strand
CGGACTGGCCCGGGCCCTGGCGGCGGAACCCGATGTGGTGCTGTTGGACGAACCCTTTGGCGCCCTTGATCCCCTCACCCGGGACCGGCTGCAGCGCTCCTTTCAGGAAATTCGCCGGGAGCTGAATCTCACCGCGATCTTCGTCACTCACGACATGATCGAGGCCCTCCTGTTGGGCGACCGGATCGCCGTGCTCAACGAGGGGCGGTTGGTTCAGGTCGGCAAACCCGAAGAGCTACTCCGGGTTCCGGCAGACGACTACGTGCGCGAGCTGATGGCGACTCCCCGACGCCAGGCCGCGATCGTGGACCGTTTCCTGGCCGCGGAGTCGAGGAATTCGGGAGATCTGTGATGGCCGAGCAGCTGGCGCTGCTGCCGGGCTACCTGACGGCGCACCTGCAGCTCACCCTGGTGGCGCTGTTGTTGGGAACGCTGGTCAGCGTGCCCCTTGGAATCTGCGTCACGCGCCGCAGGAGTCTGGAACTGGGCGTACTCGGCGTCGCCAGCGTGATCCAGACGATTCCGAGTCTGGCCCTCCTCGCGATCATGGTCCCCGTCCTGGCGGGAATCTCGACGCTGACCGCCTCCACCCTGGGTTTCGAGCTGCGGAGCATCGGATACGCACCCGCCCTCGTGGCCCTGAGCCTCTACAGCGTGCTTCCGATCCTGCGCAACACGGTCACCGGCATCGATGGTGTCGACGCATCCCTGATCGAGGCGGCGCGCGGCGTCGGGATGACAGACCGTCAGCAGCTGCTCCGCGTAGAACTCCCCCTGGCAATGCCGGTGATGGTCGCCGGCCTGCGCACCGCGGCAGTGTGGGTGGTGGGCACCGCCACTCTTTCCACGCCGGTCGGCGCGACGAGTCTCGGGAATTACATCTTCAGCGGCCTGCAGACCCGAAACTTCACCGCCGTCCTTGTCGGCTGCCTGGCCGCGGCGGGGCTGGCGATCGTTCTCGATCAGCTGATTCGGGCCCTCGAAGTCGGGGTGCGAGAGCGACGCCGCCGGTGGGTGGTCCTGTCCGTTTCCGCCCTCATCGCCCTGTACGCGTACACCGGAGCCAGCTTCGCCTGGGACCGACTCGGCGGCCCGGGACGCACCGTCGCAATCGGCTCGAAGACGTTCACCGAGCAGTACATCCTGAGCGAGATTCTGGCGGGCCGCATCAGAGATCGAGCCGGGCTTCCAACCCGGGCGGTGCAGTCGCTGGGATCAACCGTCGCCTTCGATGCGCTGCTCAGCGGAGATCTGGACGTCTACGTCGACTACGACGGAACGATCTGGGCCACGATCATGAAACGCGAGCAGTTGCCGAAGGACCGCACCCAGGTTGCCCGGGAGGTGAAGCGGTACCTCCACGAAGCGCACGGAATCGTCGTCGTCGGATCCCTCGGCTTCGAGAACACGTATGCGCTGGGCATCCGCGCCACATCGGCCCGAGATTGGGGGATCACTCGAATCAGCGAACTCACGCCGCTGGCTCCGCGGCTCGAGATCGGTGGCGACTACGAGTTCTTCCAGCGCGCCGAGTGGGCCTCCATCCAGACCGTCTACGGACTGGAGTTTCGCCGGGAGCGCAGCATGGACTCGTCGCTCATGTACCAGGCCGTCGCCGGAAGCGAGGTCGACGTCATCAGCGCCTTCTCCACCGATGGGCGCATCGCAGCCTACGACATCGTGCTACTGGAAGACGACCGCGGCGTGATCCCGCCCTACTCGGCGATCATGCTGGTGAGTCCGCGGCTGGCCGCGGAGCTGCCCCAGGTGGCGACGGCGCTGGAGGGATTGGTCGGAACCATCGACGCCGCCGCCATGCGGCGCATGAATCTCGCCGTGGATGGAGACGGCCAAACACCGTCAGCGGTGGCGAGGGAGTTCCTGGAGGGGTTGTCGGCGCGGGATCGCTAGCGCTGAGACCTCAATCGCGAACGGTGATGGCCGCGTTCGTGATGATCGGCGCGTCGCGCTCCTTCGACTTCGTCTGGATCAGGATCTTGTCTGCCTCCTTCCAGTACGAGATCAGGTAGGTCTCGCCGGGGAAGCCGACGCCCGCGAACCGGGCCTGATAGCGCGCCACCTTTGTCACGTCGCCAGCGAGGACATCGTCGACCACGGCCTTGCACACGATCCCGAAGGAACAGAGTCCGTGAATGATGGGCTTGTCGAATCCCCCGATCTTTGCGAACTCGGGATCGGCGTGGAGCGGATTCTTGTCGCCGGACAGGCGATAGATGAGCGCCTGCTGGGGCAACAGTCGCCTCTCGATCACACCATCGGGTTCGCGCTCGGGAGGTACATTGCCGGCCTTGGGCCCGGATTCGCCGCCAAAGCCCCCCTCGCCCCTGAGGAAGAGAGAGAATCGGTTGGTGAACAGGGGCTTGCCCGCCTCGTCCCGCGTCTTCACCTCGAGGACGACCAGGGCCGCCTTGCCCTTGTCGTAGACCCCGACGACCTCGGCGGAGTTGGTGACCGTCGCCTCGGGCGGAATCGGCTGGTGGACCTCGATGTCCTGCTCGCCGTGGAGCAGCATGGCGAAATTGAACGAGAGACCAGGGGTGGTGCCCAGTCCGCCCATGGCGCCAAACACGGGGATCACGCCATAGCTCGGCAGCACCTTGAGGTTCTTCTCGTAGGTGTATTCGAGCTCGCCCGGATCGGTGGCGGGATCACCGGCCCCGACTCCCAGGTGGTAGAGAATCACCTGATCCTTGGTCCACGAATAGGTGCCCTCGCCGAGCTTGGCACCGAGGGCCTTGTTGGGATCGATCGACATTATTTTCCTCCTAGCCCTTCAGAGCTTCGGCGACGGCCTTCATCTCGTCGGCGATGCTTGCCGGGATGACGTAGCCCTCGGGGTCTCGAATCGCATCCAGATTGTCTCGGATCTCCTCAGCGCTGGGAACCTGGCCCTTGGGCGCAACCCAGCCCGGTACCATCCCGATGAAGATGCGCGCATAGCGCCCACCGCCCACGTCGAAGATCTCGTGGGTGAGTTCGCAAGCCTCGGAACACAGGAAGCCCACCAGGGGGGTCACGAACTTCGGATCCAGTGCGTCGGCGAGGGGCCCCAGCAACTGCTCGGTGAGCCGCGTCTTCGCGATCGGTGCGATCACGTTGCACTTGATGTTGTACTTTGCACCCTCCACGGACAGCACGTTGGAAAGTCCCACGAGACCCATCTTGGCGGCACCGTAGTTGCTCTGGCCGAAGTTGCCGAAGATTCCCGCGCCCGACGCCGCGAATACGATCCGGCCGTAGTTCTGTTCCTTCATGACGCGGAAAGCGGGCTGGGTCACGAAAAAGGCGCCCTTCAGGTGGACGTCGATCACCGCCTCGAGGTCTGAGGGCTCGAGCTTGGCGAAGGTCTTGTCCCGCAGGATGCCGGCGTTGTTGACGACGATGTCGACCTTGCCGAAGTTGTCGACGGCCGCCTTGCAGATGGCCTCGCCTCCTTCCGGACTCGCGACCGAATCGTAGTTCGCGACGGCCTTGCCGCCGGATTCGTTGATCTGCTTCACAACCTCGTCGGCCATGCTCGAGCCACCGCCCGTGCCATCGCTGGCACCCCCCAGGTCGTTCACGACGACACTGGCGCCGCGGGAAGCGAGCATCAGCGCGTAGGTCTTTCCGAGGCCGCCGCCAGCACCGGTTACGATGGCGACGCGCCCGTCATAGCGAATCTCACTCATTCCACTGCTCCTTTTGGTCCCGCGGAAAATCCGCCTCGAACCAGCGATGGCTTGGCTGATGGGGCCACTGCTCCTACGGGACCGCTGGGGGGTCGCGATGAGGAGCGCCCGAATCCGACTCGGCCTCGCGCGAAACGCGCGACCGACCGGAAACCATGATCACCCGATCATACCCGATTGGACGCGATTGCGGCTCGGATCGCGTGCAATTGCAGGGACCGGGTGGCGATGTCAGGCTTGCGCGGTCGCAAGCGGGGGGTCTTCGGTCAGCATGCGCTGCCTTTCCGGCTTTGTCCTCACTCTTTCTTTCGCCGTCAGCTCCTCGATCTCGGCCGGTAGCGAGGTGATCCCGCTGCCGGCGCCCGGGACCGACCCCTGGAAGCCCCTACACTTCCGTTCTGTATCCGCTGCCACGATCTATACCCCGGTGACGGTCGAAGGGACGGCCGCTGTGCGGGCGGAGAGCGAGTGTTCTGCCTCCGCCCTGCTCCTGCCTCTGGTGGAGTTCGATCTCGCCCGAACCCCAGTCCTCGTCTGGCGCTGGCGGATCGAGCGCGGACTCGCGATCCGCGAGGAAAGAACCCGGGAGGGGGACGATTTCGCGGCCCGAGTCTACGTCCTGTTTCGCTTCGACCCGCAGCGGGCGACACTGGGCCAGCGCCTGCGACACCGGCTCGGACAGGTGTTCTACGGAGGGGCCCCCCCGGGCCGCGCCCTCAACTTCGTGTGGGCCTCGCGGGCCGCGATCGGCGCGCACTGGGACAGCCCTTTCGAGGCCTCCTCGAAAATGATCGTCCAGGCCACCGGCCCGAGCGGGGACTGGCGCGAGGAAGCCGTCGACGTAGCCAGCTGGTACCGAGCCCTGTTCGGGGACTCTCCACCGCCGCTCCTGGGGATCGCGCTCATGAGCGACTCGGACAACAGTTGCCAGAAGGCAACCGCCACCTTTGCTAACTTTCGCTTTCGCAGCCGATCCGATTGAAAGGGTCGAAACCGGCGCGCCGTCCACGCATCCAACATGCGAGATCGCCGCGCCGCGGCCGCCCCGGGCGAGCTCGGTGAAAGCGGCGAACGGCAACAAAGCGAGGCAGTCTCGCCATGAGCGCGATCCCTTTCGTCGAATCCCTCGCCCGACACGGTCTTCCGTGCCTGCGGCGCGCGTCGCCGACAACGTTGCAGGTGAACGTCGGACTCCGCTGCGACCTCGCCTGCCACCACTGCCACGTCGAAGCCGGCCCCCTGCGTTCGGAGCGTCTGTCCGAGAAGACGGCGGATCGGATCCTCGAGCTGCTGAAATGCAGCCCCGGCGTGACCACGCTGGATCTCACTGGGGGCGCTCCCGAACTGCACGATCAGTTCCGGAAACTCGTCATCGGAGCCCGCGAGCTGCAGCGAGACGTCATCGACCGCTGCAATCTGACTGTTCTCCTCGTGCCCGGGCAGGAGGACACCGCGGAGTTCCTGGCCGAGCATCGCGTGCAGATCATCGCTTCCCTTCCCTGCACCGAACCGGACAACGTCGACGAACAGCGCGGCCGAGGTGTCTTCATTCGGAGCCTTCAAGCGCTGCAGAGATTGAACCGCCTCGGGTATGGGAAGCCGCATTCCCGACTCCGTCTCGACCTGGTCTACAACCCCCTGGGCCCCACGCTTCCGCCCCCTCAGGCCGAACTGGAAGAGCGGTACCGGGTCGAGATGCGTCGGCACGGCATCGAATTCCACCGGCTTCTGACCATCACCAACATGCCCATCAAACGCTTCGCGCAGCGGCTGGCCCGCGAGTCGAAGGCCGAGGAATACCTCTCGCTGCTCGTCAACCATTTCAACCCGGACACGGTTTCCCGTCTGATGTGCCGCGATCTCGTATCCGTGGGTTTCGATGGCCAACTCTACGACTGTGACTTCAATCAGATGCTCGAGATCCCCCTGGGCGGTCGGCCGCGAACCGTCTGGGACATCGACAACCTCGAGGACCTGGTCGGCAGTGGAATTGCCACCGACCAACACTGCTATGGCTGCAGCGCGGGGAATGGCTCGAGCTGCGGAGGCGCGCTGAGCGGGCCTTGACGCGTGAAACCCAAGTCGAGTCCACGATCGGGGGGCTTCCCCTCGTGCGGGTGGCGCTGGCCGCCGCCGCCCTCGTGGCGCTGATCTTGCTCGGGAGGTACGCGGGTGCGTACCTCCCCGTCTTCGCGAGATGGGTGGAAGGGCTCGGCATCTGGGGACCGATCGTATTCGTAGCGGGGTACGCCGCCGCCGTTGTCGGTTTTGTACCGGGCGCGTTGTTGACCTTGGCGGCCGGAGCGATTTTCGGATTGCTCGAGGGCGTCGTGATTGTGTTCACGGCCGCGAGCCTGGGCGCGTGTGCCGCCTTCCTGGTGGCGCGCCACCTCGCCCGGGCGGCGATCGAGCGACGGCTGGAGGGCAATGAGCGCTTTGCCGCCATCGATCGGGCCATCGGTAGCGAAGGCCGGAAGATCGTTTTCCTGCTCAGGCTCTCTCCGGTATTTCCCTTCAACCTGCTCAACTACGCACTGGGGCTGACGCGGGTGCGATTCGGCGACTATGTCGTGGCCTGCCTGGGGATGCTCCCGGGAACACTACTCTATGTCTATCTGGGCTCGCTGGTCCGCAACCTGGCCGACCTTGCCGCGGGTGAGACGGGTGTCGGTAGCGCCCAGGAGCGCTGGATCTTCATCGGCGGCCTGATCGTAACGGCTGTCGTCACGGTCCTGATCACACGCATCGCCCGGCGCGCCCTGAGCGATGCCACCGGCACCTGATCCGATCGATTCGAAGCCCGAGAAACGGAGGTCCAGCCCGATGACCCTGGCGATGACGCCGGAACGGAATCTACTTCCGAAAGATGAGCACAACGCGACGCTGTTGGCCCACGTCCACCCCGATCCGTGGGTGAACCCCGAACCGACGGGTCGCTACAACCTCGTGATCATCGGAGCCGGGACAGCCGGCCTCATCACCGCCGCCGTCGCCGCGGGCCTACGGGCAAAGGTCGCCCTGGTCGAACGAGATCTCATGGGGGGCGATTGTCTGAACGTCGGCTGCGTGCCCTCAAAGGCGCTGATCCACGCTTCTCGGGTCGTAACTCAGGCACGTCGGTCGTCGGAATTCGGGCTGGGAGTCCCCCCGTCTGCCGAGATCGATTTCGGCGCCGTCATGGCGCGGGTGCGGAGAATCCGCGCTCGCATCAGCGCCGTCGACTCGGCCGCGCGCTATCGGGATGAACTCGGGGTGGACGTCTTCCTGGGCGAGGCGCGCTTTTCGGGCTCCGATTGCGTCGAGGTCGGAGAACAGCGACTGCGCTTCAAGAAGGCGGTGATCGCCACGGGCGCGCGGCCCGTGATACCACCCATCGAGGGGCTCTCCGAGGCCGGCTACCGGACCAACGAGACGATTTTCGAACTGACCGAGCGGCCGCGGCGGCTCGCTGTCATCGGCGGCGGCCCGATCGGGTGCGAGATGGCCCAGGCTTTTCGACGCCTCGGCTCCGAGGTCTTCGTCTTCGATCAAGCTCCGCACCTGCTTCCCCGCGAGGACAGCGATGCCGCGGAGATCGTACAGCGGCGATTCCGGAGCGAGGGAATCCAACTCGAACTCGGCTGCCAGCTCCGCAGGGTCGACGCGTCAGCCGGGGAGAAGGTGATCCAGATCGCCGATGCAGATGGGGGGACCCGGGCGATCGCCGTCGACGAGATTCTCGTCGGGGTAGGCCGAGCGCCCAACGTCGGGGGAATGGGCCTCGAAACGGTTGGCGTCGAACACGACCCCCGCGGCGGAGTTCGCGTCGATGACACGCTCCGGACCACGAACCCCCGTATCTACGCAGCGGGTGACGTCTGCATGAACTGGAAGTTCACCCATGCCGCCGACGCGGCTGCAAAGATCGCGGTTCAGAACGCCCTTTTCTTCCGCAGCCAGAAGCTCAGCAAGCTGATCGTGCCGTGGTGCACGTATACCGATCCCGAGGTCGCCCATGTGGGCCTCAGCCAGGACGAAGCGGCGCGGAGCGGACGCGAAATCGACACGTTTCAGGTTCCCCTGGCCGAGATCGATCGCGCCGTCACCGACGGAGAGGAAGACGGATTCGTCAAGGTGTACGTGGCAAAGGGCTCGGACCGCATTCTCGGTGCGACGATCGTCGCGGCCCATGCCGGCGAGATGATCAGCGAGATCACACTCGCGATGGTCGGGGGGCTTGGACTCCGGACGATCCTGCGCACGATCCATCCCTATCCGACCCAGGCCGAGGGTATCAAGCGGATCGCCGGTGCCTACATGCGCACGCGGGGAACACCCTTCGCCATGAAGATCCTCGAACGCTGGATGGCGTTGCGGCGCTAGCCCCGCTCCGAGCTAGCATCGGGCTCGGAGGATTCAGCGTTGGCGACGGCGAACGTCTTTTCCGATGCGATTGCCCGGGTCGAACGAATCGGCGAGAAGGCCGGAATCCACCGCGAGGTCATCGACCTCCTGCGGCGCCCCGAGGCTTGCCTCGTCGCTTCGCTCCCTGTCCGGATGGATGACGGTGCCACCGAGTATTTCACGGCCTACCGCTGCCGCTACAACGATACCCTCGGTCCCGCCAAGGGCGGCATTCGCTTTCACCCCGGCGTAACTCTGGAAGAGGTCCAGGCCCTGGCTCTGTGGATGACTCTCAAGTGCGCCGTAGTGGGGATCCCGTATGGGGGCGGAAAAGGCGGTGTGACGGTGGATCCGAAGCGGCTCACGCCCCTGGAGCTCGAACGGCTCTCCCGAGCGTACATGCGTGCGATGGCCGACTTCATCGGACCAGAGGTCGACATTCCGGCACCGGATGTATACACGAACGCGCGTATCATGGGATGGATGGCGGACGAATACGAAACCATCAAACGAATCAAGGCGCCCGGCGTGATCACCGGCAAGCCCGTCGCCATCGGCGGAAGCCTGGGTCGGGAAGAAGCGACGGGCCGTGGCGCCTTCATCGTGATTCGGGACTACCTGGCCCGAACCGGCGGCACCCAGCCCCTTCGGATTGCGGTGCAGGGCCTCGGAAACGCCGGCTATCACGTCGCCCGGCTCCTGCAGCAGGCGGGCCACAAGATCGTCGCCGTCAGCGACTCGAAAGGGGGCATTCAATCCGACGACGGCTTCGACATCGAGAGCCTCTACCGGAACAAGCAGGAAACACGAGCGCTCGAGGGCGTCTACTGCTCGGGCTCGGTCTGCGAACTCGTGAAACACGAGCGAATCACCAACGCCGAACTGCTAGAACTCGACGTGGATCTGCTGATTCCCGCCGCCCTCGAGGGCGTAATCGACGCCGACAACGTCGACCGCATTCGCGCTCCCGTCATCGCCGAGGTGGCCAACGGCCCCATCGTGGGCGAAATCGACGAACGGCTGCACGAGAAAGGCATCCTGGTGCTTCCGGATGTCCTCACGAATGCCGGAGGCGTGACCGTCAGCTATTTCGAGTGGACCCAGAACCGCCAGGGCTACTCCTGGACACTGGACGAGGTGCGGGAGCGACTCGAACAGATCCTCCACCGCGCCTTCGACGCGATGTGGCAGATCCATTCCGACGAGGGGGTGCCCCTGAGAACGGCTGCCTACATACTGGCGTTGCGCCGCATCGCAGAGGCTCGAGAGTCTCAGGGAACCCGCGAGTACTTTTCGGGCAAGTCCCGCTGAGGACCTGCGCGAGGGATTGGAGAGAGAATGTCACTGCTTCGATTTCTGGGTCTCGACAACGACCCGGCCGAGAAGAAGACCGATGGCAGGGGAGAAACCGACACGGTCCGCCGGATCGCGTCGCAGCTCGAGCGCCTCGACGCCGAGACGGCCAAGTACCTCGCGGCCTTCGCGTACGTCCTGGCGCGAGTGGCGAACGCCGATCTCGAAATCGACGACGCGGAGACCGAGGCCATGGCGAGAGCGA
The DNA here is from genome assembly GCA_036447375.1 of Myxococcota bacterium. Classification (GTDB taxonomy): domain Bacteria; phylum Myxococcota_A; class UBA9160; order UBA9160; family SMWR01; genus JACZXC01. The sequence goes on along the minus strand of JAZFUU010000285.1, from coordinate 6,193 downwards.
TCCGGGGCCTCGCATCGCTATCGGATGGGGAAGTGTCTCTGGTGGTCGAAATTGCGAAGTCTCAGGCCCGACTCCTCGGCGGCACCGAGAATTACGTCGTGACCCGCGAGTTCCGCAGGATGACCACGGCCCAACAGCGTGGAGAACTGCTCCAGTGTCTCTACGCCGTGGCCGCTGCAGACGGAACCATCTCCGGATACGAAAGCTCAGAGCTGGTGAAGATCGGCGAGGAGCTCGGATTCACCCGCGCCGAGGCCAACTCTCTCCGCAGCCAATACCGCGACAAGCTCGCCGAATTCCAGACCAAATAGGTCTCAGCGACAGCGTTCAGCGGACGTGGAAGTCGGCTCCCGGGCCGACTTCGCTCTCTTCCCCGATGGGCGCGTCAGCTTCGAATCAAGAGCAGCGTGCGGGGATCCAGCGCCACGTGCAGCGCGGTGAGGTCGGGATTCTCGTGATCTTTGAGCGCCCTCAGGGCCACGGCGCCATCTGCAGGCTTCAGCGCGAGAATCACACTCACCAGGTCTCCGAAAGCCTCCATCCGCTCCGGTACCGCGTCGACCCGCTCTCCCGCACTGGTTGCCGACAGCCAGAATTCGACGTCGAGTTCGCGCGCGAGCTCCTTGAATTCGGCAAGGTCGTTGTAGGGAACCGTCTCGCAGTCGAGCCCCTCGAGGATCACGAGAGTCGGGGGGGATCCCGTTTCGGTCTCGAGTGCGATGGCTTCGCGAAGCTTTGAAGCCGTGAACGTCTCGAGTGAATAGACCCGAATTCGGCGATGGCGATCCAGGTCGGCGTGCACCCCCAACTCGTCTTCCAAATGGGTCGTCGAGGCCAGATCTTCGAATACCGTGTCGTAGTGGTCCCGAACATGCGAAACCGGGTGATCCAGACACACGTGCAGAACACTGCCGCCGCGCAAAAGCTCGTCGAGAGCAACACCCACGAGAAAGGCCGTCTTTCCCACTCCGTGACCTGCGATGACGACGCCGAGATTGCCGCCTCCGAGTCCACCGTGGAGGCCTTTCTCGAGCAAGCGGAGCGGACTGCGGGCGTTCAAAAATTTTCGGTACAAGCGGTCCTCCCGCGCGAGTGGCTAATCGTCCTGCTCAGGCATCTGAGACCGGTACTGCTCCTTGAGCTCCTTGCGCACGTCGGCCGGCACCGGCAGATAGCGCGCGAACTCCATGGTGAACTCGGCCTTGCCCTGGGTCGCCGATCGAAGCTCGGTTGCATATCCGAACATCTCTGCCAGCGGTACCTCGGATTCCACACGGCAGAAGCCTCCGGACTCCTCGGTAGTGCCGATCACCGTACCACGCCGCTGCATGACGCTCTTGAGAACCGCTCCCTGAAACTCCTGAGGGGATTCGACTTCGAGCTTCATCACCGGCTCCAGGATTCTCGGCGCCGCTCGGGGATAGACCTGCCGAAAGGCGCCCCGCCCCGCCGCCTGGAATGCGTTGTCCGATGAGTCGACGCTGTGCGACTTCCCGTCGTTGAGCACCACCCGCAGTCCGATGACCGGGAATCCGATCAGTCTCCCCTTGGCGAGACAGGCCCGGAACCCCTTCTCGACCGACGGGATGAACTCGGTCGGAATCCGACCGCCCCGAACCCGGTTCACGAACTCGAAGTCGGACACACCCTCCCCGAGGGGCTCGACGTATCCGGCCACGACAGCGAATTGTCCGGCGCCGCCGGTCTGCTTCTTGTGGATGTAGTTGAAGTCCGCACGGTGGGAGATCGTCTCGCGGTACGCGACCTGGGGCGCACCGGTCTCGACTTCGCATTGATACTCCCGCTTCATGCGCTCGACGTAGACGTCGAGATGAAGCTCCCCCATCCCGGAGATGATCGTCTCTCCGCTCTCGGGATCCACTCTCGACCGGAAGGTCGGGTCCTCGCGAACGAAGCGCCCGAGCGCCTTGCCCATGTTGCCCTGGGTCTTCTTGTCGGTGGGCTTGATCGATAGCGAGATCACGGGTTCCGGGACGTGCATCGAGGTCATCGAGATCCGCACTGTTCCGTCGGTGAAAGTGTCTCCCGAGGCGCACTCGATTCCGAACAGCGCGACGATATCTCCGGCTCCCGCGTACTCGATTTCCTGCATGTCGTCGGCGTGCATCCGGACCAGCCGCCCGACCTTGTGGCGCCGTTCGGTGCGGCTGTTGATGATGAATTCGCCCTTCCGAAGCGTTCCCTGGTAGACACGGACGTAGGTCAGCTGTCCGTAGCGCCCATCTTCGAGCTTGAACGCCAGCGCGACCAGCGGCTTGTTCGGATCGCTTTCGAGAACCACGGCTGCTTCGTCGTTGGACAGGTCGATGGCGGTATTTTCTGTATCCGTCGGGGCCGGCAGGTAGCGGATAACGGCGTCGAGCAGAACCTGCACACCCTTGTTCTTGTAGGCCGACCCCAAAAACACCGGAGTCAGGTCCATCGCCAGCGTTCCGGAACGGACCGCGGCGTGGATCAGATCTTCTGTCACCCGTTCCTCGAGGATGGCCTCGGTCAGATCGTCCGAGAACATCGACACCGCGTCGAGCATCGTCTCCCGGGCGATACCGGCTTCGTCGAGGTACTCCGCGGGAATCTCCCGAGCGACCAGATGCTCGCCGTTCGGCCCCTCGAAGCTGAAGGCCTGCATGGCGACGAGATCGATCACGCCTTCGAACTTCGATTCCAGCCCTATCGGGAGCTGCATCAGGATCGCGTTGTGGCCGAGCTTGTCACGCAGTTGTTGCGAGACGCGCTGGGGATTGGCACCGGAGCGATCGAGCTTGTTGATGAACGCCAGACGCGGAACCCGATACCGCCGCATCTGTCGATCCACGGTCAGGGACTGGGACTGCACTCCGGCTACACCGCACAGGATGAGTATCGCCCCATCGAGCACACGCAGGGCTCGTTCCACTTCGATCGTGAAATCCACGTGGCCGGGGGTATCGATGATGTTGATGTGATGGTCGTTCCAGACCGAATGCGTGGCCGCGCTCTGGATGGTGATCCCCCGCTCCCGCTCGAGATCCATCGAATCCATCGTGGCGCCGACCGAGTCCTTGCCCTTGACCTCGTGGATTGCGTGAATTCGCCCGGTATAGAAGAGGATCCGCTCGGTGAGGGTCGTCTTCCCCGAATCGATATGGGCGCTGATGCCGATGTTGCGAGTCTTGGACTGATCGATCATCGCTTCGCCCCAATCAGGGTGTTTCCGAGCCAGGGTATTTCCGAGCCCAACCGCGAGCCTGTGGGGCGGCGGCGCCCGAACGCTGCGTTTCGGGTACTGGAGGTCCCTGGCTCCGTGGCCAGGTTCCTTCGGCAGGAAGAGGCAGAAATTTGAGGCATCGGGGCCAATTGTCAAGAGGCGAGAGAGTGGCGCATGTGGTGGGCCTCGGCGGTCGCCGTATAGGCGTGCTCGGGACCGACGACACAGGCCCGTCGCGCATCGCAGCGAAGGGCGCAGGGCCGATCCCGGCCCGGATCCGGACCCCTCTGGGAGGCGCGGGTGGCGCTACAGGCCCCGACATCGAAGGCTGCCGACCCCGAGGATACGGCGCTGCCGTGGCAGGCAGCGACGCAGGGAGCTGAGCAGCCCGTGCACGGCGCGTAGTCCGCCAGGGGCGGGGTTTTCGGAAACTCCGCCTCGCTGAGCAGGATGGCGCGGATCGACAGCCAGGGCCCGAACTCCGGGTGGAGCAGCAGCCCCAGCCGACCCGGCGCTCCCAGCCCCGAGGCCTGGGCCAGAGCGATGAAGTCCGCGTAGACCCCGCCGCGCTTCTCGAAGGCATAGACCGCCCGCGCCGCGCCCCCGAGTGAATGGGCCGCGCCATCGACCACCCGGCGGGTGTAGGTATCGACGGGATCGACAGAGAGCGTCGACTCGGGGGATGCGGAGAAGGCGCGGAACAGCGCCCGCCCGCCGCTGGCCACGACGAGGGCAGATCGCGCCGAGGCTCCCCTCCCGACCTCCCGCCAGGCCTCGGAAACCAGGGAGTCGTAGCGGGCAATCGTCAGGGAACCGACGAGATTGAAGCCCGCCGCATCGAGCCCGAGCTGACCCGCGAGCACCTCAGGAGTCGTCGGCTCGGTTCCGCGCATTTCAGTCGAGGCGCTCCCCGACCCCGATGCCGACATCGGCCCCGGCGGCCGGAACTTTCTTGCCGCCCCCGACTCGAACCCGACCGACGGCAATGCACCCCCCGACAGCGGCGATCAGCAACTTCCCATCGCGAACGCCAACAATCGTGCCCGGAGTCGAGGCGTCCTCGCCGGAGGCGAGACTCCCGTCGAAAAGGCGAACCTTCTCGCCTTTCCACAGACCGAAAGCTCCAGGTTGGGGGTCGCATCCCCGGACCTGGCGGTCCACTTCTGCGGCCGGTCGCGACCAGTCGATGCGGGCCTCGGGTTCGCCGATCAGCCCCTGGGCGGTCGCACGCGATTCGTCCTGGGGCTCGCGGCGGGCGCGTCCAGCATCCAGGTCGGCGACGGCCCCCGCCATCGCTTCGACTCCCAGCGCGTACAGGTGATCGAAGTACAGGCTCCCCGCGGTCTCCCTTTCCCCGATCGCCACGCCCCCTCGCTGAACGACGATCGGACCGGTGTCGACGCCGGCGTCCGGTTCGAAGATCGTGACCCCCGATTCGGTTTCGCCGAGGATGATCTGCCATGCCAGGGCCGCACCCCCGCGAAATCGGGGAAGCAGGGAAGGATGGAAGCAAAGTGAACCTCTGGGAGTTCCCGCGACGATCTCCGGGGGAAGAATCGCGGTTACGAAGGCCAGGACATTGAGGTCGGCGCCCAGACCCCGAAACTCGTCCAGGATCTCGGGGATCGCCTCCCAATCCGGTCCACTGGGCCGTCCACTGCGCGGTCCACTGGGCCCACTGGCTCCAGCGAGCCCGCTCGAACCGCGCCGCCGGAAGCGCCGATGCCGAAACAGTGGCAGATCGCGCTGTTCGGCCTCGCTGGCCAGCGGGTCCGGGCGACCGCCCTCCGGAGGAACGTAGACACCGACCACGTCGTGGCTCGCCGACAGCAGACGCAGCAATACGTCCCTGCCAAAAGCCGCCTGACCGAAGAGCGCGATCCTCATGGGCATGGAAGAAATCTATCGCGTTCGCGAGCGGTCGCCGACAGAGCCCCGGACTCGCGCCGGGCTCCCGAAGGCGAGCGAGTGGGCAGGGATGTCGTCGCCGACCAGGGAGCGGGCCCCCACCACGCAGTGATCGCCAATCGACACTCCGCGCAGCACCGTGACGTCGGACGCAATCCAGACGTAATCGCCGATGCTCACGGGGTCGACTCGCTCGGCGCGTTCCGCATCGAAGTCGTGTTGATCGGCGTCGAAGATCCGGGTTCCGGGGCCGACAAAGACGCGTCGTCCCAGTTGAACCTCGCGCTTTGAGCTCAGGTGGCAACCGTTGAGCAGGCAATCCGGGCCGATGCGGAGTCTCGCTCCCTCGAAGGCCACGATGTGGATCGGACCCACTTCCGTCCGCAACCAGGTCCCCTCTTCGATCTCGACCCGGGCGCCCGGGCCCAGCGAGAAGACGAGGCTTCCGGCCCGTCGCTCGCTCACCACCCTGGAGGCGATGCGCAGCCGAGCCCCGTCGGCCAGCTGGTAGCGCGCGGACGCCAGGTTGGTGCTGGCCGACGCATCGATCTCGAGGCCGGGGTGGCGGACCGAGAGCGCGTACAGGCGGAGTCGGTCAACCGCCTGGATCCCGGCGAGGATCCAGCGAACGGCGGCCGAGGGCACGGGGCTACCTGGAGGCGGAATCACCGGCGTCGGGCTCACCGAACGCTGGTCTGGCCTTCGCGAAGCCGGAAGGTGATGAATCCGTGGGTCGGATCGTAGGGCGAGACCCCGACCTGCACCCGGTCCCCGGGAATCACGCGAATTCGAAACCGGCGCATGCGTCCGGAAAGCTGGGCCGTCACGATCTGACCGCTTTCGAGGGCGATCCGGTATCGTCCCCCGCCGAGGATCTTCTCGACGGTGCCCGTCCCCTGGATCAGATCGTCTCTGGCCAAAAAATCTCCGACGGCCTCCGCGGCAGCGGGGCAAGGTAGCCCCTCGGAGGGCACCATGCATCGGAATCCTGCGGTAGCTTCTCGTCGACCGGAGAGGTGGCGGAGCCTGGTCGAACGTGCCTGACTCGAAATCAGGTGTACCCGCAAGGGTACCGTG
>JAZFUU010000284.1:0-5074 GCA_036447375.1 Myxococcota bacterium | reverse complement strand
CCGCCGTGGCTCGAACTGGCGCCGCAGTGGAAAATCGAGCGGATCCGGGAGCGGTCCGGTCGGCGCGACTCCGGGATACGCGAGGTCGACAGGCGATCCCTTCGGTTTGTGGATGTAGTGGAAGCGCGGGATTCCGTCCTCCGACATCGGGGTCGACCAGCCGCTGGGCTTCACCACGAACAGGATCGTGTCGTCACCCACAGCGATTCGGTAGCGCCCGCGATCGTCCGCGCGAACCACGTCGCGGCCGTTGGATATCGCCACGCCCGCGATCCCGACCTCGTCGCGGTCGAGGCGACCATTGCCGTTGGCGTCATCGAAGACGGTGCCCGTAGCCTGGGTCGATGCGTTCGCGGCCCCCGCCGATCCCAGGCCCAAGAGCACCAGAACCAGGGCCACGAGCAGCAGAAACCCGCGAGCTCGAGCCTTCATTGCGGTGGTGGACTCCGGTCCTGATCGCGAGCGGTCGAAGTGTCGCCCGGCGCCGCGGCGATGGGAGCGCCGCTGGGTCGATCCTCGGCGCGGTGCAGGAACAGTGTGAAAGTGGTCCGTTGGCCGAGGACGACGTCGATGGACAAGTCGCCGCCGGCGCGTTGTAGGATCCGATAGATCGTGGGAAGAGCCAGCGGTTCGTCTGGTTCGCTGATCACCGCGTCGTTCGTCGACGCCGGCTCGAAGACTCGAGCGAGGGCGTCGGCATTGATTCCGTTTCCTGTGTCGCTCACCGAGAGGGTGACGTAACGATCGGGTTCGACGGCGGGCAGGTCTCCGGCATCGGCGGCCGAGACGTTCACGTTGGCCGTGGTCAGGGTCAGACGTCCGCCATGGGGCATCGCTTGCAGTGCGTTGGCGACGAGACTCCGCACGATTCGTTCGAGGGGAATTCCGGGCGCGCGCGCGGGTTCGAGGTCGGGCGCCAGTTCCAGATCGAGCTGCACTTTGGATCCCGCCATTCGCTGGAGCTTCGGTTCGATTCGACGCAAGATCGTGTTGGCGTCGATTCCAATCGCCCGCGCGGGGCGCTGCTTGCGGCTCGCACTCGGGGTCGAGCGACGGAGCGAGGAACTCCTGGCAGGGAGCGGGTTCCGGACCGGCGCGATGGCCCCTGCGACCCAGCGAGCCATGAGTTCCAGGAGGTCCTTCTCGGTCGCGGTGAACCGGTCGCTGCGCGACTCCGAGCTTCCGAAGCCGAGGGTTCCGTAGACCTCGTCGCCGACTGGGATCGCGGCGCCCAGAAAGGCCTCGAATCCGAAGATGGAGCGCGCCGGGCGTTCGGCCCAGGCCGACTCGCGCATTCGCGGAATCGCGGTGGGTCGGTTCGACGTGACGACGCTGTGACAGAACGTGTCCTCCAGGGGGAGGACAGCGCCAAGAGAAACGGGGTAGTCGTCCTTCGCGCGGATCGCCACGATCGCGCTGGAGTCTCCCTGGACCCGGGAGACGAAGCCGACTTCGAGGCCCAGGTACTTGCAGCCGATTTCGAGCAGCCCCGAGAGGGCTTCATCGGGGTTCAGCTTGGCTTCTACCGCCAGCGCTCCGAGCGCACGCACCGCCTCCATGCTGTCCCAGTGCAGTGCCTCCACCCGGTCGCGTTCAGCGCTGATGTCGGCCGTGACCCCGAGGACCAACAGGCCGAGCGCGCAGGCGAGCAGCCCGGCGACGGCCGCAACGCCTCCGGCGTCAAAAACGAGGGGATTGCCCCACTCGGCGTGCAGCGCCAGCGCCTGGCCCACCGCCATCATGGCGAAAAGGCCGGTGAGCAGGCCGATGCGAATTTCCCCGCTGCGCAGGGCCAGTACGGCGGACCAGCCGATCGCAACCAGAGCCAGTGCTACGGAAGTCAGAAGTACCGCGCTCAAAGGGGGGCTCTCCATGCGGCACCGGTGCGCGGTGACGGCGTGGGGAAATTCAGCCGGCGACGGAGCCTAGCGAATTCGAATCCGGTCGGGTAAGAGACGCTCAACGGAGCGAATTCGAGTGCGTCGTCGACGGGTCGTCGGTCTGGGGCTGTGTGTTGTAGACCACATCTATGTGGTCGCACCGAACAACTGGGAAGAGGTCCGCATTCGCTATACCGAGCGGCTGGTTGCGTCCGGTGGCATGACGACGACCGCCCTCGCCCAGGCTGCACGACTCGGATGCAACACCCACGTATTGTCCGTGGTGGGTGATGACGAGGGCGGGCGACTGATCGGGCGATCCCTGCGCCGCGCCGGTGTGAAGACCCGTCGACTGGTCGTCAGCGCCGACCTGCCGACCACAGTGGCCGTGGTGCTCGTCGAGAAGCGCGGCGGGGGTCGGCGCTTCCTGGTTCCCGATCGGCGCGAGCTGGAACGCCGCGCACCCGATTTCGATCTGGCGACCATCGACGCGCAGACACTGCTGCTGGTCGACGGTCATTTCCCCCGCCAGGCTCTGAGGGCGGTCAAGCGCGCGCGCGGGCTCGGCGCCACGGTGATGGGCGACTTCAGTCGACCCGACCCGGCGATTCGGGCGTTGCTGCCCTTCGTCGACTACCCGGTGGTGTCCGAAGAGTTCGCCCTCGCCTACGGCAAGGGCGATGTGCGCCGCGCCGTTCGCGAGCTGCGGCAGCAGTACGGCGGCACTCCGATCGTCACCCGGGGAGCCCGGGGAGGCCTGTATTGGGCCGGTGGGCGCATCCGCCGCTACCGCGCCAGAAAAGTCCGGGTTCGCGACACGACGGGGGCGGGAGACGTGTTTCACGGAGCCCTCGCCGCCGGCCTGGTCGAGCGCCTCGAGTTGATCGATGCCCTCGATCTCGCGGCTCGCGCGGCGGCGCTCAACTGCAGCGCCCTCGGCGGCATGGGCCGCCTGATGACCCGTGATGAGGCCGGACTCGGCGACCGGTCCGACCCGACCTAGGGAACGAGCGTCTGCAGGCGGTCGATCGCGTGGACGGGCGCGGTATCGCCCTTCATCAGGTGGGCGATGGCGGAGTACACCAGCTGCTGCTGCTTCAGGCGCGACTTGCCGGCGAAGATTTTGCTCATGACGCAGATCTCGAAATGTCCGGCGCCGGTACCCGAGACGTCGACCTTCGCTCCCTCGATGGCGTTCTCGATCGAACTGCGCAGGTCGTTCAACAGCGCCTCTGACGTTCCCGGTGCACTGAGAATCCGAAGCGCCATCGGTTCCTACTCGTTCGAGGCGATCAGGTCCGCGAGCACGCGGATCGCCTCTTCCAGCTGCGGTGTGGGCGGCGGGTCGTCCGAGTCCGACGATTCCGAATCTGAATCCGCTTTCGCGGCCTTCGCTTCTTCCCGCTCCTTCATCAGGTCGGCCAGGTGGATCACGCCCCCATTCTCATCGGCCTTCTCCAGCTTTTCGCGGATTCGCTTGAACTCATCGCTGGAGCGGATCCGCACCTGCGAGCGTACGGAAAGCCCCGAAATCATTTCCTCGGTAACGGGGCGCCAGCGAGTCGACGTATCCGACCACCCGTTTGCCGCGGTACCCAGGAACGGTTTGGTCTCCTGGTTCACCAGGGAATAGGGATAGTTCTTCTCGCCGAAATCGTCTCCGCTCGTCAGCGACGGGATCACGACGTCCGCCTTCACGCCGCCGTTTTGCGTCGACTTTCCACCCGGCCGAAAGTAGAGCTGGGTCGTGACCTTGAGCGCTCCGTTTCCTCGTTCGGGGGGTAACGCTCTCACCGTCTGCACCGTTCCCTTTCCGAACGTGTGCTCGTCGCCCGCGATGACCGCCCGATGATAATCCTTGAGTGCGCCAGCGAGGATCTCGGATGCCGATGCGGTTGCGCGGGAGGTGTGAACCACCATCGGGCCGGCGAACAACACGCTTTTGTCGCGGTCCGAAAACACCTGCTCTTGTCCCGCCGAGTCCTTGATCCCGACGATTTGACCCTCTCGGAGGAAGAAGCCCGAGATCGTGACGGCGTGCTGGAGCAGACCGCCGCCGTTGCGGGAGAGGTCGAGCAGCAGCCCGTCGGCCTTTTCTGCGTTCACCTCATGCAGAAGCTTCGCGACATCGTTGCTGCTCTGGCGTTTTCTGGGATCGGCGTCGCCGTAGAAAGAGGGTAGGTCGAGAATCGCGAGCTTCAGCTTCTTCCCGTCGACCTCGTGCTCCTCGAAGTGCACCTTCGCCGCCTGTTCGGACAGATCGATCTTGTCGCGTACGATCGTGATCGAAAAACGCTCGGTCTTCTCTCCTTCGCGGAGAATGGTGAGGCCGACCTTGGTTCCCTTCTTTCCGCGAATCAAGCTGACGGATTCGCGCAGCGGCATGTCGATGATGTCCACGAATTCGCCGCCGTCCTGTGCCACGGCGATGATCTTGTCCTTGGTCTCGATTCCCTTGTGTCGGTCCGCGGCGCCCCCGGGGATGATCCGCTCGGCCACCGCATAGCCATCTCGGTCCGACAGGGCGACTCCGATGCCCTCCAGCGAAAGCGACATCGTGATTCGGAAGTCTTCGAGCACATCGGCCGACAGGTAGTTGGAATGGGGGTCGAGGGAAGCGGCGAAGGAATCCAGAAACTGGGCGTAGAGCTCGGATTCGTCGGTATCCGACAGGTGCTTGATCCGCAACTCGTAGCGGTGCAGCAATCGGCGCTTCGCCTCTGCCAGGGTCTCGTCGGCGCTCAAGTAGTTCAGGAGCTGAAAGTGGATGCGACTGCGCACGAGTTCGGCTCGATCGGAGTCGGTGGCCGGATAGCCGCGGGTTTCGGCATCGATCGTCCAGCTGACCTCGGGATCCAGAGCGAAATCTTCGTCGCCGATGAGGATGCGCACGATCTTCTCGGCGGCTCGCTCGTGGTTCAGGCGCTGTTCGTGGATTCGCAGCAGCCGCTTGCAGTCGCCGGCTTCGATTTCCTCGAAGATGGATCGCATCGAGGTCTTCAGGGCTTCGATCTCGCTCTTCAGGAACAGGATACGCGAGGAATCGATGCGCTTGAGGTACGTCTCGGTGGCGCGTTGCTCCAGCTCGGAGGTCCGCTCATGGTGGACGACGTGATTCTCGAGGTACGCCTCGATCAGCTCGGGGATCTGAGAGCAGCGCAGATCGGCGGCGGCGGGTACCGCGGCGGCGACCC
>JAZFUU010000283.1:0-13142 GCA_036447375.1 Myxococcota bacterium | reverse complement strand
GGCCCGTGCCGGGTGCTTCGAGCCGATGCCGCGAGGGTCAGAAATTGAGGGCTCGCCCGTAGGCATCCAGCACCGACTCGTGCATGGCCTCTGAGAGGGTCGGGTGCGGGAAGACGGTGCGCATCAGCTCGGCTTCGGTCGTCTCGAGCGTGCGGGCGATGGCGAAGCCCTGAATCAGCTCGGTGGCATCGCATCCAAAGAGGTGAGCGCCCAGCAGCTCGCCCGTCGCCGCATCGAAGACCGTCTTGACCAGACCCTCGTTCTCGCCCAGGGCGAGAGCTTTTCCGTTCGCGAGGTAGGGGAAGCGCCCCACCCGCACTTCGAGTCCCTGGGAACGAGCCGCCTCCTCGCTGAGGCCCACACTCGCCACCTGCGGACGGCAATACGTGCAGCCCGGAATCGACAGGGGGTCCAGGGGGTGCACCCCTTCGACGCCCGCGATCTTCTCCACGCAGAGGACGCCCTCGTGGCTGGCCTTGTGGGCCAGCCAGGGAGGCCCCGCCAGGTCCCCGATCCCGTAGACACCGACCTCGCCGGTCTCGAGCCACTCGTTCACCACCACGTGGTCCCTTTCCACCGCGACGCCAGTGCCCTCGAGACCCAGATCTTCCACGTTGCCCACAATTCCCACCGCCGAGATCACACGATCGACCCGCAGCTCGCGCGTCTCCTGATCCGAGATCTTGAGGGATGCGATCACACCGTCCGAGTCGACAACCGCGGATTCAATCGTCGTGTCGGTGTGGATTTCGATGCCCTGTTTCTCGAACGCCTTGCGCGCCAGGTCGGCGATCTCCGCGTCCTCGACCGGGAGGATCCGGGGCAGGATCTCCACGACCGTGACCGCAGCGCCCATGTCGCGGTAGAAGCTCGCGAACTCGATTCCAATGGCGCCCGAGCCCACCACCAGGAGGCTCGACGGGATCTCCTTTGGCACCATCGCCTCCTTGTAGGTCCAGAGGTACTCAGCATCCAGCTCCAGTCCGGGCAGGGAGCGCGGGCGAGCCCCGGTGGCGAGAATGATGTGGGCCGCGCGCAGCTCGGTGACCTTTCCACCGCTTTCTTCCACCGCCACACACCCCGGACCCGCCAGCCGCCCGAACCCGTCGAGCACGCGAACCTTGTTCTTCTTGAGCAGATGCTTGACGCCGCCGTTCAGACGCTTCGCGACCTTGCGCGAACGAGCCACCAATTTCTCGACATCGAACCGGATGTCGCGGGCGCTGAAGCCGAATTCCTTGAGGTTCCTGAGCAAATGGTGAATTTCCGAGGCGTGGAGCAGCGCTTTGGTGGGAATACAACCCCAGTTGAGACAGATCCCACCCAGGTGCTCGCGTTCGACCAGGGCGGTCCGCATTCCCAGCTGGCTGGCGCGAATGGCCGCAATGTACCCGCCAGGGCCGCCGCCAATGACGATCAGATCGATGTTGCTCTTGGCCATACTCTACCTATAGCAGCCGCAGAGGGAGGATCCGTCTCACGCGACTCCAGCGTCCGGGTTCCCATCGTGAAAACGGGGCCGCGAGATGGCACAATGCGCGCGCCGGGAGACCCCCCGGCGCTACGTTCGAGGGGCCATGCACCCGCTGGAAGATTCTCCCATGAACACCGGATCCTGGCCGCGTTTTCGACCTCTGAGCGCAGGCCGAGCCGTGGTCCGCACCTCAACAGAATGAGCGACGGGATCCTCGGCGCCTCCTTTCGCGATCCCAGCGGGTTCGTCTTCGAGCGCGAAGGCGTGATCTATCGACAGATCAACCGGAGCTACGCGCCTCACTACGAACAGCTGATGCGTTCCGGGCTCTGCGCCGAACTCACCGACAAGCGCCTGCTGATTCCCCACGAGGAGGTGACCGGGGTCGACTCCGAAAGCGGAGACGCCCACCTCACCCTGCGTCCCGAGCGCGTCGCGTTCATTTCCCATCCCTATGAGTGGTCGTTCAGTCAGCTGAAGGACGCCGCTCTCACGACGTTGCAGGCGCAGCAGACCGCCTTGCGACACGGAATGACGCTCAAGGACGCGAGTGCGTACAACGTCCAGTTCCATCGGGGCCGACCCATCCTGATCGATACGCTCTCGTTCGAAACCTACCGGGAGGGAGCGCCGTGGGTGGCCTACCGCCAGTTCTGCCAGCACTTTCTCGCGCCCCTGGCGCTGATGGCCCATCGCGACCCCCGGCTGGGGCAGCTCCTCGCGGTTCACCTCGACGGGATCCCCCTCGACCTGGCCCGATCCCTGCTGCCCGCGCGCACCCTGCTCAACCTGCAGCTGTGGCTCCACGTCCGTCTGCACGCGCGCTTCCAGTCCCGCTATTCGGCGGACCCCAAGGCCGGCGCTCGCGTTCGACCGGTGTCGAAGCGCTCTCTGATGAACCTGATCGCGATGCTGACGAGCGCCGTCCGCAGTCTCCGCTGGGATCCCGGCGGCACGGAATGGGCCGAGTACACCGCATCCGACAGCTACTCGAAAGCCTCACACGAGCACAAGCGCGGGTTGGTATCCGACCATCTCGCGGCTCTCGGACCCCGCGAAGTCTGGGATCTGGGGGCGAACACCGGGGAATTCAGTCGGATCGCAGCCGCCCGCGGCATCCGAACCCTCGCCTTCGACGCCGACCCGGCCTGCGTGGATCGCAACTACCGAGAGGCGCGAGACGGAAAGGAAACCCGGCTGCTGCCCCTGCTGGTCGACCTCACGAATCCCAGTCCGGCCCTGGGCTGGGCCCACCGGGAACGGGCTTCACTCGTCCAGAGGCGTTCTGCCGACGTCGTGCTGGCCCTGGCCCTGGTACACCACCTGGCCATCTCGAACCACGTCCCGCTTCCCCGGGTGGCCAGTTTTTTTGCCAGCCTCGCCGAGGGCCTCATCGTCGAATTCGTTCCGAAGAGTGATCCCAAGGTCGCAACCCTGCTGGCCACTCGCGAGGACGTGTTTCCCACGTATACCCGCGAGGGGTTCGAGTCCGCCTTCGCGACCTGTTTCGAGCTGGAGGCGACGGATCCCCTGGTCGAGTCCGAGCGCATCCTGTACCGGATGCGCAGGCTGCCGAACTCCTGATCAGCGTCCGCCGCCCACGTTCTTGAAGATCGGCATGTTCGCCTCGGTGGAGACGTAGATCACGTTGGGATTCTCGTTCAGCGTCTTGATCCACAGGTACTGGAGATACGAGTCGCTGAGGGTCGAGCGCACGATCTTCTGGGCCTTGGCCGCGCCTTCGGCACGGGCGACTTCGATCTCGGCGTCCTTGCGTGCCTGCTCGAGCTCGAATTGCTTCTGCTGAACCCGTTGCTCGGCGGTGAGCTTCATCTCGATGCTCTCCTTGAACTTCTGGGGGAGCTTCACGTCACGCAGCAGGGTATCGACGACGATGATGCCGCGGGGCTCGAGGCGTTCCTTCAGGAACACGCCGATCTTCCGGGCGATCTCCTTGCGGCCCTTCTCCCCGTAGATGTTCTTGACGGGGTATCCGCTGACCACGTCGCGAACCGCATTCCGGAAGTAGGGCACGACCAGAAGCTCGATGTAGTTCCAGCCGACCGTCTTGCGGATCTCTGGAGCCTTGGTGGCCTCCACGCGGAACAGGAGTGAGGTGTCGAGCCCCACGATCAGGCCCTCAGAGGACGGAACCTGGGCCGACTCCTTCAGCTCCTGGAGCTTGATGTTCCAGGTTTCGACGGTGCGGACGACGGGGACCTGGATCACGACCCCCTGCATAACCGGTTCATTGGCGATCGTTCCAAAGCTCTTGGAAACCCCGACCTCGCCATCTTCGATGACCACGCATGCGGACGTGGCGGCCGCCACGGCCAACACCAGAGCCAGCCGAATCACTCGGTTCATGGGATCCCCTCCTCATCGGTTTTGCGGCCGCGAGCTTACCCCAGAACCGGGAATCCCGTTCGAAGTTCATTTTCGGCGGCGATAGACGGCGAGTCCCGGCCGCGACCGGTTTTGCTGCACGACTTCGAGCTCCGCGCGTCGCGCCTCGGAGCCGTACAGAAAGTCGAAACCGGGATCGCCGCCATGGGGGCGGACCACGAACTCGAGCCGGTACCCGCTGGCCAGTATTTTGACGGTTTCCTCGAACACATAGGTGTCGGTGCCCGGGGTCGCCATCAGCGAGGTCCTCAAGTTGACCACGACCACATACCGCGGGCGATTCGCCTTGACCTCCCGGATGACCTCGGCCTGGCGTTCGGAAGCATCCGAATACGCCCCCGTCAACGGATAGAAGAAAATGTAACGCGTCGCGCTGCGGCGGCGGGCGTAGAAGAATATCTGGGGCTCCGAGCCCACCACATAGATCGTATCGTCGGCGTCACTCGTCCGGCGGATGTAATCCGCGATCTCCAACGACTCGGGAAAGGGATTGAGTGTGTAGATCTGGCGTGAGATCGAATCCGGCTCCGCTCGCAGGATTTCCCAGTTGGCGACGACCGGGGGCACGATCAACAACCCGGCGAGGCTCACCGTACCGATGACACCTGCGCCCCGGGAGCGATCCCATAACCGCTGGACAACGCCACCGGCCGCCACCCCCCCGAGTGCCGCAAGAGCGGGGAGCCACTGAATGAAATAGTGGGGACGAAAGCGAAACCCCACGGCGACGCCCGCCGCGGAGGCAAGGAACCAGAAGCCCAACAGTCGCCGGGTCCGCCATTCGGCCCACCGGGGCACGAGCAGCGCCAGGGCCGCCAGCGCCCAGAAGACGGCCTGGCTGGGCGTTTGTCTTCGCATCCAGTAGAGCGCCGTCTCGAGACCATCCAGCAGCGGGCGACTCTGGGCGTAGGCCAGATTGTGGAGAAAGACCGCGTCTACGAAACTCGTCCAGGCGCCGGCGAACGCGAACCAGAGCAGAATCGGGAGCGACGTCAGGGCAACCCCCAGAACCATCCAGAGCAGGACGCGCAGCGACGCCCCGGCACCCTCTCGCCGAAACAATGCCGCGCCGGCGTAGACAGCGACGAACACCGCGTTCAACGCCGCCACCTGCTTGAACCAGCAGGCCGCGGCCGCCAGGGCGCCGCAGGCGAGCCACCAACGGGCCCGGGGCTCGGCCAGGCCTCGGACCAGGCAGAACATCGACGCCGTGATCGGAAGCAGCATGAAGATCTCGGTGTTGGCCGCCGTTGCCACCAGCCGCGGATCCACCGACGCGACCGCAAAGATGAGACCTGCGAATCCCGCCTCCCAGTCACCGGAGAGGCGCCGCACCAGAAAAAAGAGAACCAGCGCGGTCGCCGCCGTCCACAGATACAGGAGCAGATGGATCGATTCGATCGATTGGCCAAAGACCAGGAACGCCGCGGCATAGGCGAGAAACACGCCGGGTGGTTTCTGATCGAAAGCGTCGCGGTAGGGCACGTCGCCCTCGATGATTCGCTGGGCGATATACGCGTACTCTCCCTCGTCTCGTTCCAGCGGAACCGACAAGTAGGGCACCCGCAATAGGGCGAAGGCCGCCACGGTCACCGCGATCAGAACCCAGAGCGCCCTCGCGACGCGAGTAGGGGTCTGAACGCGAGCGGAAGCCTGAACGCGAGCGCCCGTCGACTTCGGCATTTCGCCTCACTAATCGCACAGCGACCCGCCAGCGGCAATCGCACCAATTCTACTGCTACCTTCGAGAGAATATGCGACGGGTGCGGATCGCCTGGGTTTCGGCATACGCCCTGATGTCGCTCGGGCTCATCGCCGCTTGCGACCGCCCTCCGTCGGCCCCGAGCTTGTTCGTCCTGATCAGCGTCGACACGCTGCGTGCCGATTTTCTCGGCGCCTACGGCAGCGTTCGCGGCCTGACCCCCCGGATGGACCAGCTGGCCCGGGAGAGCCTCGTCTTCACCTCCGCCTACTCCGCCACATCGTTCACCCTTCCCTCGCTCAGTGCCCTTCTCACCGGGCGCTATCCCGAGGAGCTCGGCATCTGGAACAACGAGTCCGCGGTTCCGGAGTCGGTTCCAACCCTGGCCACGGAGCTGCGCGCGAGCGGATGGCGAACCGGGGCCGTGGTCAGCAATTTCATACTTCGCTCATCCTCGGGTATCGACACCGGTTTCGACGTCTACGACGACCGGTTCCCCCAGCGGGAGGCCGTACGAAATTGGCCCGAGCGAACGGCAACCGACACGACGGATGCCTTCTTTCGGATCCTCGATGACTGTAGGGTCGGCCCGTCCCGATGCTTCGTGTGGGTTCACTATCAGGACCCTCACGGGCCCTACACGCCGCCGCCGGGTACGCGTGAGTCACACATCGAGGCCGAGCGACGCGCGCCGGATGGTCGCCGGCAGCTTCCGGTCCAGGCGAAGGGAGACATCGGCCTGGGCGGAATCCCGCGTTACCAGTACCTGGAGGGAAATCGCGAGGTCGCCTTCTATCGCGCGGGTTACGACGCGGAGGTCAACTACGTCGATACCGAGGTCGGTCGACTCCTCGATGGATTGCGCGAACGCCGCCTGGCCGACGAAGCCCTGGTGGTCTTCACCGCGGACCACGGCGAAGCCCTGGGCGAACACGACTACTGGTTCGCCCACGGAGAACATCTGACGGACCCGTTGGTCCGGATTCCACTGATGATGCGTGGACCCGGTATCCGCCCGGGCCGCCGAGATGACATCGTGGCCCCCGTGGATTTGTTTCCGACGGTCCTGGCGTGGCTCGATCCCCAATCGAAACGAGCATCCGGCCGGGGTCGGAATCTCCTGGAGCCCGACGCGTCCGCATCCGACAGTGTCGTCTATCTCGCCACGTTGGGAGCGGGCCCAGTGCGACGTTTCGCGATCGTCGAGGGCGATTTCAAGTTCATCGCATCACTGAACGACGGCGCCTGGGACGGCCAACTGTTTCGGCGGGGAAGCGAATCCACCAACCTCGTCGGGCTGACGGACGGAGTGGCGGCATCGTTTCGCCAGCGCCTTGCCGAATTCCGCGCCGGCCTCGCCGTGCGCCCCGAGATCCGACAAAAGTTCTCACCCGAGGAACTGGAACAGCTTCGTGCCCTCGGATACGTCGATGTGCCACGGGGAGATGAAGTCGATGCCGGATCCGACTCCCCCGGCGATTGATCCACTCGGTGCGTCTCCGCGGATCGATCGCCCCGTTTCCGCTCAGGGGCCTCTTACCGCTCAGGGGCCGCTTGCCGCTCAGGGGCCGCTTGCTGCTCGCGGGCATCCTGGTGCTCACGGGCCTCTTCGCCGTCTATGGGCAGGTTCGAAATCACACCTTCGTCGGCTATGACGACAATCTCTACATCACTGAAAACGCTGTGGTACGCGAAGGACTCGGGCTCTCCAGCGCCATTCGCGCCTTCAGCGAGCCCCACGAAACCAACTGGATCCCACTGACCTGGATCTCGCTGCAGCTCGACCATTCGCTCTACGGACTCGAACCCGCCGGGTACCTGCTCACGAACGTCTTCCTCCATGCCGCGAGCGCCTTGCTCCTCTTCCTGGCGTTTGCGCGGATGACAGGGGCACCGTGGCCGAGCGGCTTCGTGGCGGCGGTCTTCGCCCTGCATCCCCTCCACGTGGAATCGGTCGCCTGGGCTTCGGAGCGCAAAGACGCCCTCAGCGGTGTGTTCTGGATGTTGACCCTGCTCGCCTACGCCCAATACGCGAAGCACCCGGGTTCGCTGCGGCGCTATGCACTCGCCCTGGCGTGTCTGGTGCTGGGCCTGCTGGCCAAACCGATGCTGGTGACCCTGCCCTTCGTGCTGCTCCTGCTCGACTATTGGCCACTCGGCCGATGGGGGCTATCGCGCGAACCGGGCGAACCGACCGCGGATGGCCGGGGACAGCTCCCAAAACGGCTGCGCACGCTGGGGGTCGAGAAGCTGCCGATGCTGGCGATCGTCGCCGCCGTGAGCGTCGTCACCTTCCTGGTGCAGCGAGAGACCGGCGCCATGTCGCCAAAGCCGATGCTTCCGTTTCCCTTCCGGTTGCAGAATGCCGTGGACTCGTACGGCATCTACATCCTCAAGAGCGTCTGGCCCACGGACCTCGCCGTCTTCTATCCACACCCCTTGCGAAGTGGCTCCTGGCTCCGGAGCGGCGCCATCGCGGTGGGCCTGGCCTCGGTCACGGCAATCGCGGCACGGGCCGCCCTCGGACGCCCCTACTTGATCGTGGGCTGGCTCTGGTACCTGGGCACCCTCGTTCCCGTGATCGGACTGGTCCAGGCGGGCATGCAGGCCCGGGCCGACCGCTACATGTACGTGCCCCTGATCGGGCTCTCGGTCATGCTGGCCTGGGGAGCGGCCGACCTGTTCCAGAGACGCCGACATGCCCGCACAGCGCTGGCGGCGGCGGCCTGCATCGTCCTGATGGCGCTCGCCGCGACGGCGCAAAGGCAGGTCGCCTACTGGCGAGACACCGCGTCCCTCTTCGAGCGAGCACTGGCCGTGACGAAAGAAAATTTCGTCGCGCATCGGCGCCTCGCCACCGCCCTGCTCTCAGCCGGAAGTCACGATCGGGCGAAGCATCACTTCGCCGCGGCCGTCCAGATCCAACCCCGCTGGTTCGATGCCCGGGTCGGTCTCGGGGACGCGCATCTGGCGGGGGGCGAAACTGCGGAAGCGATCGATGCCTACACCTTGGCGCTGCGACTGCAGCCCGACGAACCCCGCGCCCTGGTGCGGCTGGGTCGTGCGCACTTCGAAGCCGGGGAGGTCAATCGAGGCGAGCGAACGCTCCTGCGCGCGCTCCGGCTCCAGGGGGAGGCTGCGCCGGCGTCGCTCCACGCCTATCTCGGTCGGGTCCTGCTCGATCGCGGCGCCCTTACCCGAAGCGCGGCACACTTCCGCAGCGCACTCGAACGCGATCCGGATTTCTCCGGAGCCCACGCGCAGCTCGGCCTCGTGTTGATGCGTTCCGGACGTGAGGACGAAGCCCGTTTTCACCTGAAAAAGGCGCTCGCCCTGGGAATGGATGGCGCCGACGTGCACGCCGCACTCGCGACCCTGGCCATGCGGATCCGCGATGACGAGACCGCCGCCCGCCACTACCGCGAAGCGCTGCGACTCGATCCGGGCATGCGGGGAGTCGGGAACAACCTGGCGTGGCTGCTCGCAACCAGCGCCAGCGAATTCCTGCGCGACCCCCAAGAGGCGATCCGCATCGTCGAGGCGATGCTGGAGTCTCGGGACTCCGAGAGCGCCGCCTGGCTCGATACGCTGGCGGCGGGGTACGCCGCCGCGGGACGTTTCGAAGACGCGATCCGAACGGTCAACGACGCCATCGAACTCTGGCCCGCGGCCGGTGGGGACACCGACGACGCCCAGGACGCCCGGAAACAGGTGGAGGCGCGACTCACCCTGTACCGCGCACACCGCCCCTACGTCGCTCCCCGTTGAGTGACGCGCCCGAATCCGCGTCACCGTCTCGAATCAGAACGGATCCGATCAGCCCGATCGCGACATTGACGACGAGTCCAATCACCCCGATGTGGACACCGCCCACGCGCTTCCACTCGAAAACGACACCTCCGACGGCGAGTGCAGTGCCGACCACCAGGCCCACAAACGCGGGCCCCGCGCGCAGGCCGCGCCAGTGAAGTGCGATCAGGAAGGCCGGCACGCACTGGATCAGCAGTTCCATCTTCAATTCGATCAGTCCCCAGAGCGTGACGTCCCGGGCGACCATGGCGAGCGCTGCCATGGCGACCATGACAGCCGCGGCGATCCGTTTTCCCAATGCGGTGGTCGCCGGATCGACGTGAGAGCGGCCGAGGACATCGCCGGCCACCTGGGAACCGAGGGAGAGCAACACCGAATCGGCCGTCGACATGATCGCGGCCAGGGCACCGAGAAAGACCACGACCGCCGCGACCGCGAAAAGCAGGCTTCCCTCCGCCCATTCCCCGAGGAGCAGCGGCATCACCCGATCGGCTTCCACCGCATCGAGCCCCGCGAAGCGTGGGATCGCAGCCAATCCGATCAGGGTGACGACGAGTGTCGTGGTGAGGGGCATGAAGGTCATCAGGGCGAGCGATCGGCGCAGCGTGCGGGCACTGGAGGCGGCGTAAACGCGCTGGATCGCCTGGGGATAGACCACACTGGCGAGGCCCAGAAGAACGATGGTGCTGGCCCAGTTGAGGCACTCGCGGGCGTCGGGCACCCGGACCGCCTCGGGGCGGACGGCCTGAATCGACTCCGTCAGAGTTCCGACCCCACCGGCAACACCCAGCAGCCAGATCATCAGCGTGATGAGCCCCACCATCATCAACAGCGCCTGAGCGGCATCGGTCCAGGCGACCGCGCGCATGCCTCCGAGGGTCTCGTAGAGCAGGACCATTCCGGCCAGAATCACGACCCCCACTTCGTAGGGGACGATCCCGCCGGTCACCAGCGCCGCCATCTCACCCATCGCCTTCAGCTGTGCAAAGAGAAAATTGGCGAGCGCCACCGTCATGAGAATCGCGACTCCCATGAGCAGCGCCTGGCCACCCGATTGGCCTCCAAAGCGATGCCGCACCCAGTCTCCGGGGGTCACAAAGTCGAAGCTCACGGCCACCGGTCGCAGCCGGGGAACCAGGAGGTGGAATGCGACGACGATCGACATCATGAATCCCGTGGCCATGATCCACGAGAACCCGCGGCGGTAGGCTTCGCCCGGAAAGCCGAGCAGGGAGTTGCCGCTGTAGGCGGTGGCGTAGAGCGTGAGGAATAGAACGAAAACGCCGAGCTCGCGCCCCGCCAGGAAGTGGTCCCCCGGCGAGGCGTCGCGCCGCGCACGCCGAGCCACTTCGGCCACACCCACGAGAATCGTCAGGTAGACGCCGAGGCCCAGCACGCCCAGCGCGCCGAAGCTCACGGAGTGTCGTCCTCGTCCCTCTCGGGAATTTCTGCCATCAGCCAGGCGATCGCGTTGAGCACCGCGACCGCCGCGTAGCAGCCCAGCGCAACGGCCACCCAGTCCGGTAGGCCCCAGACAAGGGACGGCACCTCACCGGTGGTCCGGTACCAGGGAATGGAAACGACGTAGAGAATCGCGATCGCCCCGAGCAAACCCGCCCGCACGCGTCGCTTCCAGGGCACCGGGGTCTTCATCGGCTTCCGACTCCGCTCGGCTAGGTGTGATTCCCAGAGACGACGAGACGTCATGCTAACGCGAAGGCAACTCCACCGGGGGCACTCCATCCTGGGGCACATTGGGGGCTCACATCAGCGGCCGAGGTGTGGGCTGCCGCCATGCAGAGCAAGAATCCGCGGGCCCGGCTAGAGTTCCGTGCCGCCATGGATCGATGACCATAGATTTCACAATGGAGGAACCATGAAGAAATTCTTGACGCTCATCGCGCTGGGTGTTGTGCTGGCACTGACACCGGCCAGCCTTGCACAGGCCGCCTGCGGAATAGGCAGCACGATCTGGGAAGGAAAAGACGGAACCGGCGCGAAGGTCTTGGCGTCTGTGACGAACTTCTGGACCCTGAAGGGGATCTCTACAACCTTCGGGCTTGCGGGCTGTACTGATGCGGACAATCTGCTCACCAACGCGCCCGCTGCGAGGGTCCACCATTTCGCGAGCAACAACCTTGATCGTCTCGTGCGCGACATGGCCCGGGGCCGCGGCGAACATCTGGACGATTTCGCAACACTGATGCGGGTGCGCGCGGAGCACCGGCTGGTTTTCCAGGCTTTCACGAAACGGAACATCGCCACCCTTTATTCGCACGACGACATGACCGTAGACGAGTTTCTGGCCACACTCGATCGCCTGATGGCTGACGACGACAAGCTCTCGGACTACGTCCGGAGTTAGCTGGAGTTCTTGGGCGGCCCATCGCGACACGGCGGGGCGGGCTGCCCACGCTTTCTCCTCCCATGCGCAGCCTCTCGGAACTGCTCTTCGTGGTCGCGATCGCTTCCGCGGGAGCGCCCTCCGCCTACGCACGGGAACCGCTACGTCCCGAGCCCTCCCGAACACCTACCTCATCCCTTGCCGAATTGATTCGGCGCGCCGATCGGGATGCGCTGCACGCCGACCCAGGGTGGCTGTCGCTGCTCCACTACGAAAAGGAATGGCTACCTCCGCGCACGCGGAGCCGAGCCAGCTCAGAGGGTTTCTTTCTGTCCGAGAATGGCAATCGGGATCCCCGCGCGGAGCTGCACGCCACGCTAAGGGGCTTCTTCGATCCGGGCGCTGTCGTCAGAGACGACGAGCACCCCCAATGCGCGTTCGTCGCACGTCGGCACTGGCTCACGCTGCGCCTGGAGGTGCAGGAGGGCGTGCTACCCCCGATAGAGTGCCCGCACTACGAACGCTGGCGTGCCGGACTGGATGCTCAGGGCCTTACCCTGATCTTTCCGGAGGGGTCCATGAACAACCCCGCCTCCATGTTCGGCCACACTCTCTTGCGGGTCGACAGCGCTCGCAGCGGCGGAACCGAGGAAACGCTGGGTTACGCGGTGGATTTCACCGCCAACACCGGGGACGATCGCGGACTCGTCTATGCCCTCAAGGGTATGCTGGGCTTCTATCCGGCCTTGTTTGCCGTCCGCCCCTACTACGAGCAACTCAAGCGCTATGCAGATTGGGAGAATCGGGACATCTGGGAATACCGACTCGACGTCGATCCGTCCGAGCTGGACTTCCTGCTCATGCACCTATGGGAGCTGCGCGGCGTGCAGTTTCCGTACTACTTCTTCACGAAAAACTGCTCTTACGAGCTGCTCCGTCTACTCGAGATTGGTATCGCGGACCTCGAGGCCAGCTCGCGCTTTCGCGGTCCCGTGGTTCCCATCGACACCGTGCGGGCAGTCGTTGCGCACCCGGGTCTCGCAGTCGGCACGCACTATCGCGCCTCGCCCGCGACCCAGCTACGAGCCGACCTTCGCTCGCTCTCGCGTCCGGATCGAAGCCTGGCTCTGGCGATCGCAGAGGGGCGCCTCGACCCTGCGGATGAAACCCTCGGCGAGCACCCACCGGCCTCGCGCGCTCGGATACTTGACGTCGCCTACGATCGGCTTCGATACGAGTACCTCGCCGAACAGACGAGCGAGAAGGCATCGCGGCGACTCTCGCGCCGTATTCTAATCGCACGGAGCCAGGTCGACGGACCGGCATCGCCCGTAGCCGAAGTGCCGGACACTCGCCCCGATCAGGGACACGGCACCTCGCTCTTGGCGCTCCGAACCGGTTGGCGG
>JAZFUU010000282.1:0-15205 GCA_036447375.1 Myxococcota bacterium | reverse complement strand
GTGGCACCGATGCAGCTGGTGATGTGGTCGTACCCGGGGAAGATGTCGGTCACCAGGGGCCCGAGCACGTAGAAGGGCGCGCCGTGACAGAGTCCGCGCTCGAGTTGCATGTTGAACTCGATCTGATCGAAGGGCACGTGTCCCGGTCCCTCGACCATCACCTGGCAGCCGTTGGCCCAGGCCCGTTCGGTCAGCTCGCCCAAGGTCTCGAGTTCTTTTAGCTGCGCCGCGTCAGTTGCGTCGGCGAGCCCCCCCGGTCGGAGCCCGTCTCCGATCGAGAAGGTGACGTCGTATCGGCGCAGGATCGCGCAGATCTCGTCCCAGAGCGTGTACATCGGATTCTGCTTCCCGTGTCGAAGCATCCATTTGGCCAGCAGCGACCCGCCGCGGCTCACGATTCCGATCAAGCGATCCCGCACCAGGGGCAGATGTTCGCGGAGTACACCGGCGTGGATCGTGAAGTAGTCCACGCCCTGCTGCGCCTGCTGCTCGAGGCTGCTGAGGATCGTCTCCTCATTGAGGTCGTCGATCGACCGGCCGATAATCATCGAATAGATCGGAACGGTTCCGATGGGAACCGTCGAGCTGGTGATGATCGCCTCTCGGGTGGCATCGAGGTCGCCGCCCGTAGACAAGTCCATCACCGTGTCGGCTCCCCAGCGTTCGGCCCAGTGCAGCTTCTCGACCTCTTCTTCGGTGCCGCTGCTCACCGGCGAAGCGCCCATGTTCGCGTTTATCTTGGTGAGGCTCGCACGGCCGATGCACATGGGATCGAGGCGGTAGCCGAGGTGGATCTTGTTCGCAGGAATCACCATGCGCCCGGCCGCGACCTCGTCGCGAATCTGTTCGGGCGTGAGGTGGGGCTCGCGCTCGGCGACCCGCCGCATCTCGGCTGTGATCTCGCCCAGCCGTGCGTGCTCGAGCTGGGTCACCGCCACGAAACCCTCGGGAGCGGACCAACGACCGCCTTGGAGCACCCAATCCGAGGGCATGAAGTCCCAGGCGGTCTTGTCCGAGGGGGGCGGCATCCCCGGGGTGTCCGGCGAGCTGAAGCCCAGGGGACCCCCCACTTGGCTGCCCCGAGCGAAGCTCCCCGGTGTGGTCCGCCGGGTTCCGCCCGGGTCTCCACCGACGGGCGGAAGCTTCCAGGTGCGCGACTGGGATTCGAATTTCGGTTCGATGGGGGGATTTGACATCGTGCGACCCTCTTGTATGGACGGAGCGCCGCGGGGGAAGAAACCGGAATTACCTTACCTACGCTCGTCCGAACGAGTTCAGGTTCGAAGGGTCTGATCTCAGGCCGGACTTTCGCCGACCACCCCCAGGCTCCGCGATGTGGCACAGCATATCACGGGTTCGTGCCTGCTCAACGTCGGTGATAGATTTCTCCGTCGATGACGACCTGGGATGAGCTTCTCGGTCGGCTCGCCGAGGTCCCGCGCGAGAACGGAACCGCGGCGCTCCATCAAACAGCGATCTTCCTGCAGAAGGCTCTCGAGTCTGCCGGAGTGAAGGCCGAGCTGGTCGCGTTCACAGCGGAACCTTACGGCCTGCGCCTGGCCGGAGTCTTCGCGTTGGTGGGCGGCCTGCTCTACGCGCGACAGCTGCGGGAAGGTCGTCATGCCGCTGCCCTGGTGTTGGCGCTCCTGCTCCCCGGGCTGCTACTCGCGCAGCTGGACTTCCGAGTGCCGGTTTTTGCCTGGATCGGCGCGCAGACCCAGCACCACGTGCGCGCCCGACTTCCCATCGAGAATCCGCGCCAGCGCTTGCTGCTCACGGCGCACTACGACACCAAGACCGACGTCCTCGACCCCGTCGCTCGCGCGCCCGTCGACGCAGCGGCGGTTCCGATGACGGTACTGATGCTGCTGGGTCCCCTGGCCGGCTGGCTCTCGTCGCGCGGCGGGCGCCGCCTCTGGCCACGGGTCTGGCCTTGGGTCTGCCGGACCGCCGCGATCGGGGCCGCCGTCTACGGATTGGCTCTCTTCGTTGTGCTTTCGGCAGGGGCCTTTTTGCCCGATCGCAGCCCCGGGGCCCTCGACAACGGCGGCTCGTGTGCGGTGCTGGTGCGGCTGGCCGAAGCACTGAAGGCGATGCCCCCTCTGAAACGCACCGAGGTCGAGATTCTGCTGTTGTCGGCGGAGGAGGTGGGAATCCAGGGATCTCATGCCTTCGCCGCAGAATTTTTTTCGGACCCCCCGGCCCTACCGACCCATGTGTTGAATCTGGAGGGGCTCGGCGCATCGTCGCAACACGCTGTATTCCCGCGCGAACGTTTCGGCCTCCGCTCCATTCCGGTCGACCCCGGTTTGCTGGCCCTGCTCGACGCGGTTCATGGCGAGCAGTTCTCGGAACCCCTGGAAATCACTCCCTACGGAGCCGCCACCGACGCGCGATCGTTCCTGGCCCGGGGGATCCCGGCCGCCACACTGATCACGCGCGCTCCGGGTTCGTTCTTTCCCCGCGGTCTGCATTCCGCGAGTGACGATCGCTCGCGCCTCGACGAGGACGCGCTGGAGGCAAGCCTGGCCTATCTGTTGGCTGTCGTCAGCGCCGTCGACGAGCGCGGTTTCTGAGCCGGCCGCTTATGGACGGCTGGGGGAAGCATCGCCTTTCTTCGACTCCTCGTGCCTGGCGCGAACGAGTGCCGCTGCGATCGCATGATTGCCCGGCATCAAGGCCGCGGCCTTCTCCAAGACCGCGCGCGCCCGTGTCGGGTCTCCCAGCTCACTCCACACGCGGCCCAGAAGTTCCAGCGACAGGAAGTGGTCTGGCTGAAGTTCGAGCCCGGGCTCGAGCGCGGCTCGGGCCGCCTCCAATTCTCCGCGGGCGACGTGGAGCTGTGCCAGCGCATACCAAGCCTGGACAGACGGATGGATCTGGAGACTGCGCTCGTAGTGGTGCCGGGCCTCCTCCCACTGCCCTCGTTGGGCCCGGCGGAGTCCCAGTTGCTGGTGGATCCCGTGGCTCTCTCGTCCGATCCAGCTGAGCCTTTCGCTGGCGCGAGCGACCCGCGGGAGATCGCCCCTCTCCAGCGCTTCGACGGCGCCGAAGTGATTCTCCCACGACCCGAAGACCGCGACCGCAAGCGAGACCGCTCCTATTGCGTAGACCATCCGGAGTCCCCGCCCGTGCGCCTGCTCGACGGACGCGGAAACTCTGGCCGTCGCGTTGTCGCCCGCGGTCCTCAACAGGATTCTCGCCACGCTTCCGTCGCGAAGCTTCCAGATCGCACCGTCGAGAGCGAAGTGGTGGATGTTGATGACCGAGAAGAGGAGGATGCCGAGACCGGCATGAAAGGAGACGGTGCCGAGTAGATTGGGAGCGAAGACCAGCGCGGGAAACACCGTAGCCGCTGATCCCCACAACAGGGTCTTGAGCATGTACCCGGAGATCCGGCGGTCGTCACCCGACTGTCTCGAGTAGTAGCTGGTGACCCACAGGTACTGAATCGAATGAGCAAAGGCGATCCAGATTGACGACAGCGCGAAGCTCTCGAAGGTCAGCGTATTCGTCGCGGCCATGAATGCCGGGATCGCGTACCACATCGCCTGCAGCGCGACCAAGCTCGCGGTCGGCGCGAGGTCCCGAAGTGAGGAGCGGCGCAGGAGCAGTGTCCCCGCGGCGAGGATGGACCCCACGTACCCGAGGCCGGAGATCGCGAGGCCGGCTTCGGCAACGCGCGGCGGAAGACCCAGCGACAGAAACTCGTACACCTCGCGCTGGAACGAAGGGACGGGGAGGAGGCCGAGGGCTTGTAGGGGGCCGTGGATCAGAAAGAAGCTCATCAGGAACGAGCAGACGAAAGAGAGGTAGATCAAGCGCTTGAGGCCCGGGGGCACTTCGATCTGCCGGCGTCGCAGGAACATGACGGCAAGGCCGTAGTTCTGGCCCGCGAAGTGCCATGGGCTCCACGTGATGTAGAGCGTGATCAGGAAGGAGCCGATCCACAGGAAATGAAGCCCCGCGACAAAGAGGGCCGCCAAAGCGATCGTCAGGTACACCGCGAAAAAGGCGTACTTGCGACGATCGGCTCGCTTCTCGTATACGCGAATCAGCGTCGCACCGTAATGCGGGCTGTTCGTGATCAGTCCCAGAAAGACGATTGCCACGGGCACCCAATCGGCGACGAGTGCCTGCGTATCGGCGAACAGGAAGATCGCAACGAAGAGGGCATAGCCGAGCCCACAGCCCAGAAGGAGATCGGAAGCCGGACCGTAGAGCCAGCGGGTCTGGAACCGGTCGCCTGGGCGCAGGGGGTCACTCAAGAGCGCGTCCTCGGTAATTCCAATCATAGCCGAGATGAACGGAGTGGGCGGGCGTCCATGCTACCGTGGGGCGGAATGCGAATGCGCCGCCGATACCGTTCGACTCTTGCTTCGACTCTTGTCTGGGCCATGGCCGCGGTCTGGGCCGTGGCTGCGTGCGACCGCGCAACCGAGCCCTTCGATCCCGACGAGCAGCCACAGCAGCCGGATCTGTCCCGCATCTTCCCCGCCGGCGCGGAGCGAGCGGCCCCGCCCGCGGTTGCGCCACCGGCGCCGGGTGGGTCACGCGGCGCACCTCCCGCCGCTTCCTCCGAGCATTCGGTTCGGGGAACCGTGACGGTCGCGGAGCACCTGGCCGATCGCATTCCTGCGGGTGCCACGTTGTTCCTGATCGCGCGTGGGGGGACCCCGGGTCCGCCGCTGGCGGTGCAGCGCATCGCGTCGCCTCGATTTCCAATGGAGTTCAGCATCGGTCCCGAGGACCGTATGATCGCGGGGGTTCCCTTTTCGGGTCCGCTGCGTGTGACGGCGAGGATCGATAGCGATGGAAACGCTACCACCCGCAGTCCCGGCGATCTGCAGGGCGCGGTGGTGGGAACCGTGGATCCCGGCGACCGCGGCGTCTCGCTGGTGATCGACGAAATCCTCTAGAGCACGTCGAGAGATTCGACTGCGGCTCGGGTGCCGGCGACGACGAGGCGGTCGCCTTCGTCGATCCGGTCGTCGGCGGTGGGAACCCGGACACTGGCGCGTTGTTCGTCGCGACCTTGCTTGCGCAGGAGTACGATCTGGACGCCGGTCGTGGATGCGATGTCCAGGTCCCGGATCGTGTGCCCGAAAAAACGCGGCGGCGGTTGAATTTCCTGTAGCACGTAGCCTCCGCCCAGGCCGACTTGCTGCCCCCGGCTCGCCACGATCACATTGCTCGAGATGGAACCCACCAGATCGCGGCGCAGGACCTCGCGGTTGTAGGCGTTGATCACGTCGCTCTTGTGGACACTTCCCACCATCTTCTGGGAAGTGGCGTCGATGACCGCCATCTCCTCGGCCAGCCCCTGACTGAAGAGCTGCAGGACGATGTGGAGGTCGTCGTTTTCGTCGACCGTGGGCGGGTTTGGCTGCAGGATATCGCCGGCGACGACCAGGGGTCGAAGCATTTCCTGCTCCGCCAGCATCCGCGTGAGTTCGCGAAGATGGATCACTCCCTGCAACCGGCCGCGGTCGGTCACGACGAAGAACTCGTTGTGCTCACTCGTCAGAACACACTCGACCACGGTCTGGAAATTGGCCGAGGCGGGCAGGCGCTCGGGCGAGCGGTCGATGATGTCGTGGACGAAGAGACCCCGCAGGACGTTCTGTTCCTGCTCTTCGTAGAGATCGATGCCGCGGCGCCTGAGCTTCATGGTGTAGATGGAATCGCGCTGGGTCAGCGTCGAGACGAGCGTGCTCACGACGCACGCGGCCATCAGGGGTGGAATGATGTCGATGGACTGAGTGAGCTCGAAAATCATGATGATCGCGGTGATCGGTGCATGGGTCGCAGCGGCCACGACGGCACCCATGGTCACCAGGGCATAGGCGCCCGAGGTTGCCGTGGCGTCCGGAAACCACTGGTGCACATAGGTCCCGATGAATCCTCCGGTCACGGCGCCCATGAAGAGCGACGGAGCGAAGATTCCCCCCGAACCTCCCGAGCCGATGGTGATCGACGTGGCGGCGATCTTGGCCACGAGCAGGACTCCGAGAAGCGTGATCGGAAGATTTCCGGTCAACGCGTCGCTGATGGTGCTGTAGCCGACCCCGAAGACGTTGGGGAGAGTGATGCCGATGGCCCCGACCATCAGGCCTCCCAGCCCGGCCTTGGTGTATTCCGGAATCGGAATCCTATCGAAGGCGTCCTCGACGGCGTACAGCGAGCGCATGAAAACGATCGCCACCAGACCCGCCACCAGACCCGCGAAGGTGTAGGGCACCAGCTCGAAGGGGCTCACCAGCCCGTAGGGAGGGATTTCAAAGGCCGGGGTGTTACCCAGAAAGTATCGGGACACGACGGTCGCGACGACCGACGAAATGACGATGGGGCTCAGCTGGGCCACCGCGAAGTTCCCGACGACGATCTCAGCGGCGAACAGCGCCCCGGCGATGGGCGCGTTGAAGGTGGCGGCCACGCCGGCTGCGGCGCCACAGCCGACGATCGTTCGCAGTTGACTGGCGGAGACCCCGAGAGCCTGCCCGATGCTGGAGCCCAGGGCCGCGCCGATCTGGACGATGGGTCCCTCGCGGCCCACCGAGCCTCCAGTCCCGATGGAGATTGCCGAGGCGAGGGCTTTGACGGCCACCACTCGCCGCCGCATCACTCCTCCGCGCAGGGCCACGGCCGCCATCACCTCGGGGACGCCATGACCCTTCGCCTCGCGCGCGAATTTGTAGATCAGGGGGCCGACGATGAGGCCACCCAGCGCCGGGATCAACAGTCGCCAATACCACTCGACGCCGCGCGCGATCTCGAGGGGATCGTGGCCTTCCGCGAGTAGGCCGTCGTCAAGCAGGGTCTCGATTCCCGAGGTCCCCTCGAAGAAGGCGACCTGGACGAAACGGATCATGAATCGAAAAATGACGGCGCCGAGTGCGCCGGCGATTCCACAGGACACGGCCACCGCAACCATCATGAGATGTCCGGTCGTTCGAGATCTAAGATCCGTGGCGGTGGCCATCGGGCTGCGATTCTCCTGGCGGCGGGATCCTAGCGGACCCCTCATGCTAGGCTTTCGGATGACGTGGAAGGCGCCGTCCGGACCACGGACGCGCGACGTAGAGGGCGACCTTCGAATGCGATCGCGCATGCCCCTCGGCGACTTTCTGGTTGCGTACCTGCGCCGCGCGGGCGTAACCCACATATTCGGCCTACCGGGTGATCTGGTGCTCGGGCTCTTCCACCGTTTCGGCGCCGCTCGCGATCTGGAAATCGTGACCTTCTCGCACGAGCCGGCGGTGGGGTTCGCAGCGGACGGTTATGCCCGCAGCACCCGGCGTCTGGGCGTCGTCTGCGTGACCTACGGGGCCGGCGGGCACAATGTCATCAACCCCGTGGCCGCGGCCTATGCCGAGCAGGTGCCATTGCTGGTCGTGTCCGGGGGGCCCGGTGAGGCCGAACAGAAGCTGAGCGGGGTCCACCATCAGGTCAAGGACGTCGAGTCCCAGTCGCGAATTTTTTCCGAGGTGACCTGCGTGGCTCGGATCCTGCGCCAGCCGGATCTCGCCGCCCGGGAAATTCATGAGATCGTGGGCACGATTTCCGACCAGCATCGACCCGGGTACATCGAGATTCATCGAGATATGGTGGATGTCTCGATTCCGGTGCCGAAGCACATCATCGAGTGGGATGGATCGTTCCCAAGGCCGGCCTCGGATCCCCGCAAGCTCGCAGAGGCGGTGGACGATTGCGTCTCGCGACTCGGCGACGCGAAGCGGCCGATCTTGATCGGCGGCGTCGAGCTCTACCGTGAGCGAGCGGAGCGCGACTTCCTCCGGCTCGCCGAAAAGCTCTGTGCACCCGTCGTGACGACTCCCCTGGCCAAGGGCGTCTTCCCCATGGACCACCCGCTGCACATGGGTGTCCATATCGGTCCCTTCAGCGCTTCCGCGATTCAGGCACGAGTGCGGGACGCCGATCTGGTCCTCTCGATGGGAAGTCAGCTCACGGACATCAATCTGGGGGCGGCGAAGCCACAGGTGAAGCGCGAGAACTCGATTTGGGCCGTGTCCCGGCGGGTGAACGTATCTTTCCATACCTATACCGACGTGATGCTCAAGGATTTCGTCGCGGGTCTCGCGAAAAGACCGCTGCCCCGCTTTCGCGAGAAGATCGAGTATTGGGACAACCTGAAGCGGCCGGGTTCGAAGCGCGCGTCCTCGAAGCTGACGACCAACGATCTCCTGGTGGAGGTCAACGAATTTCTGGCCGCCCATGACGGCTACGACGTGTTCGCGGAATCGGGGGACATGCTCTTTGGCGGGCTCGAAGTTCGGCAGCGCGCGGGCGGCCTCTACTACGCTCAGGGCTACTACGCGTCCATGGGCTTCGCCATTCCCGCGGCGATGGGAGCGGAAATCGGCACGTCGCGACGGTCACTGGTGCTGTGCGGCGATGGGGGGTTCCAGATGACCGGCCCGGAAATCGCACATGCTCCGTCGCGTGGCCTGTCGCCGATCGTCGTGCTGGTGAACAACTCGGGCTGGGGAATTTTCCGGCCCGTGTCGCCGCGTCAGGATCTGCTCGACATTCCCCCGTGGCCCTACGCCGAGCTGGCCAGGGCCTGGGGTGGGTTGGGCATTCGCGCACACACGCGAGAGGAACTCCGGGAGGCGCTGCGAGCCGCTCACGAGGTGCGCGGATTCGCGATCGTCGAGTGTGTGGTCTCGGCGGCTGATCTTTCCCCGGTGAGCCGGCGCTATATCCGCTCGAGTGCTCGCAAGGGTCGCGCGGAAACCTAGTGCCCCCGGTCGAGCCGTTGGAGCTGACCCCGCGCCGATTGCGAGGCGCGACGAGCTCGGGTTCCGCCCGGGAACTCGCGTGGAGCTACGCCCTCGGCCTTGCGATCGCGGTGGCCTTCTACGCGACCCTGCTCTTCGGCGGGTCGCTCCACGGCTACGACTGGGGTTCGCACCACTACAACTACTTCGACTGGGTCCGCATCTCACTGACCGACTTTCACACCCTGCCGCTCTTCATGAATGACGCCTGGGTCACCAAGAACTTTCTGGCGAATGCCGAGTCGCCAATCCTGGGGCCGCTGGTCGCTCTGCTGTGCGTCCTGTCCACGGGCGCGTACATCAAGTTGCTTCTCGTGGCCTTCACGGCGGCGGGATTCGCGGGCATGTTCTTCCTGCTGCGCGAGTTCGGCATTCGCCGCGAGATCGCGTGCTTCGTCGCGACGGTATTCGCCTTCAACGGATTCTTCGTGTCCCATCTCTCTGTGGGGCATCCCTGGGTGATGGGCGGCCAGCTGCTGCCGGCACTGGTGTGCTCGTACCGTCGCGCAGTCCTCGGCCACAGCGGAGCTCTGTGGATCGCGGCGGGGATCAACGCGTGTACGATTCTCGGCGGACAGCACCAACCGTTTATCTGGCAGAATCTGTTTCTGGCTTTCCTGGCCCTGCTCTGGGCGATTCGCGCGCGCGACGCGCGCCCCATTCGGAGCTGGGCGTTGCTGGTGCTGGCCACCACGGGTCTCGGCGCGGTGAAGCTGCTGCCGATGCTCGCCGAGTTCGCCGACTACGATCCGACGGCGCGCGTTCCGGGTCTGCCGCTGTCACTCGTATTCACCACATTTCTAGCGGGCGGCCAGCATCCCGAATGGGCCCCTCCCGGGATCTCCTACGATCACGGCAGCGGCTGGTGGGAGTACGCCTTCTACGTCGGGCCGATCGCGTTCGGCTGCCTCGCAGTGGGTCTGGTGCGAGCGCGGCGCTGTTGGCCGACAGCGGTGATTGCCGCGGGGTTTTTCGTTCTGGCCATCGAGTGGCCGCCCCCTGTGCAGGGGTTCGACCTGTGGTCGTGGCTCGAGGGGCTTCCCATCTGGCGCACGCAGCGGGGTCCTTCGCGTTTTCTTTTCCCCGCGCTGTTCGGTGTCGCGGTGGTTTCCGCCGTCGGCCTGCAGCGCCTATGGGAGCGGGATCTCGGGCGGTGGCCGAGAGCCGCGCCCCTCGCGGGCGCTGCGCTGTGCCTTCTCGCCGCCGTCGAACTCCATTCGGCGAGCCTGCCCTGGCAGCGCGGGGCCCTGGGTCCGGCCCTCAGCTCGCGAGATCATCGACCGCATCCCCTCGTGCTGGGGACTCCCGGCGTCGTCAGCGCCGAGCTAACGGGGTTCGCACCCAATCGACTGGTGTATCACGTCCGTGCCGAGCGTCCGGGGCGCATCGTCTTTCCCTTCCGCTACGGGCGAGGGGCGGCAGAGTGGCGAATCGAGGGACTCGAGGGCCCGACCGCGGCCAGCGGACCAACGGATTCCCGGCGGCTCCTTTCCGAGGGCGGCAAGCTCGCCATCGATCTTTCGGTGGGTGAGGCGGACATCGCCATGGTGTACCGACCCCGACTTTTCACCACCGGCTGGGTGACGAGCGCGGTGACTCTGCTCGCCGCCCTGGGCGCGCTGATCCGAAGCCGAAGCTACCGCGGGAGGCCGGCGGCTTGTCGAACCTCCGCATGACGCTCCGGAAGCTGGCAGAGTTGGACGGCCCGATTCGATTCATGCGCTGGCCCGGCCCCTGGCTCTGGTTCGTCATCGCCCTCGGGGCGATTCTCCGCGCGTATCTGGTGATCTTCACGGAAGGCACCGATGACGTGGCGATCTGGTTCAGTCACGCGGGGTGGACCCGACGGGACGGCCTCGTCGGGTATTACGAATGGCAAGAGGTTTTCAACCATCCGCCATTCATCGGGAAGGTGATCTCGCTGCTGTGGGCCGCGGCGCGTCTGGCAGAGATTCCGTTTCAAATCGCCCTGCGCGCGCCCTTCGCTCTGATCGATCTCGGCAACGCGTTCCTACTCCAGCGGCTCTTCCGCCGTTCGAGGTTTCGATACGCGGTATTCGCGGGGTACTGGCTCCACCCGCTGGCAATTCTGTTTTCGGCCTACCATGGAAATACGGATACATCGGTGGCGTTTTTCTGTCTCCTTGCCGTCAATGCCGCCGCGGCTCGGAGCCCGCTCGCGTCGGGCGTCGCGCTCGGGGTGGGTCTCTGGTTCAAGTTACCCGTGGTGCTGGCGGCCCCAGCCCTCTTGTTCTCTTTCGCCGGCTGGCGCCAGCGTCTCATCTTCGGCACCGCGATGCTGGTCGTCGGGATCTCGACCGCTCTTCCGATACTGATCGAGGCCCCGGGGTTGCTCTTCCAGCGCGTCATGGCCTATCCGGGTCTCAACATCACGACGCCCGGGGGAGATCCGATCTGGACGATCTGGAGTGTCTTCGGGATCGTCGATTCGCTGCCGGGAACCTGGCGATCCGCGGTCGATTCGCTCGTCGAATTTCATGCTGCCCACAACAGCTGGGTCTGCCTGGTGCCCGTGGTGTTGCTGGCCTGGCTTCGGCGAAACCAGCACAGACCGAGTGAACTCGGGGTCACGGTATGCGGCTGCTTCGTCCTGTTCTACGCCTTCAACAACAATTTTCTTTCATTTCAATACTTCGCCTGGTCGATTCCGTTCTGGTTCTTCCCCGGTCGAGGCTTCGCGCTGTTCGCCACGCTCAGTGTAGGTGGCTACGTGTACGCGGCGTACGTGTTGTTCTGCGGGAATCCGTTCCTTCTGGGAACGTGGGACTTCGGGGCCCATCCCCATTGGCCCGCCGGCCTGCGGCTCTGGCGCGATGTCTCGGTACTCGGTTTGTTCGTCTGTGGCTGGGCCTTCCTGATCGCCGCCGCCCGCGGCGAATGGTCGCGTTGGTCCGGTTCGCCATCGAGTTCGAACGGAATCGAGAGGCGTTAGCATACGGCGATGCAGCCGAGATCGGTCTCCAGCGACGGCGTCGTTGCGGCGCTTCCGATTGCGGCGGGCTTCGCGATCTTGCTGGCGCGCTGGCTGCCGATTCGCTTCGAGTACGTTCCGAACGACCTCGGCATCGTGAGTCTGGCGACCCTGGCGCGCTATCCGGCGCAGCAGGAGATGTTCTGGTACGTCTACGCCCTCGCGGCTTGCGCCCTGGGAACCTGGGGTTTGGCGCGGGTCTTCCGGCGCAGTGAGGCCCCCATCGCGTCGATCGCCTGGGCCGAGATGGCCGGGGGCGCCGGGCTTCTCGCCGTGCTGTGGCTGCCCGTCGCCATCGGGGTCGTCGGCTGGGCGCTGGCGGCCGGGGCCGCCTTCTGGATTCTATCCGGGGGCGGAACGCGTCCCTCGGGACCTGTCGCCATCGAACCCCTGCCCGCGCCCCAAGCGCGACGCCCGCGCGTCACGTGGGCATGGGTCGCGGGCGCTCTGGTTCTCGCGCTGCTGATCGCGCCCGGGTTCTGGATCGGTGTATGGCGGATCGGTGAGGGAATCGCCGACGAACGGCTCGTGTCCGACGGTTTCACTTTTCTGGGAGAGACCGGACAGCACCTGGCCTGGACGAACTCGATATTTCACGGCGGCTTCCAGGGTCGCGATTTCTTCTGCCTTTACGGGCCGCTCTACGATCTGGGCATCCTCGGATTCTGGTCGCTCTTCGGCCGCTCGATTGCGGCGTACAGCCTGTACTTGGCGACCGCCCGAACCCTGGGTTGGATCTGCCTGTTCCTTCTGGGCGGCGCGATCGTGCGCCGACCGTTGCTGGTGTTGGGCCTGCCGTTTCTGCTTCCCTGGGTCAAATTTCGGCTCGGCCTGGCCCTGCTGGGAATCCTGTTTCTGGTCCTCTGGCTGCGCGGCGGCAGGTTGCGATGGACCCTGTTGGCGGGAGTCGTCTCGGGCACGTCGCTTCTCTACAGCCAGGAATACGGCGCTGCCCTCGTGGTCGTTTCCGCCCTGGCGTTTGTCGTGCGCCGAGAAGTCCGGGGCGCAGCGCTGTACGGACTGGGGGCCGCCGCGGTCGCCGCGCCTGTGCTGATCTGGTTCGCGGCGAACGATGCGTTGCTTCCCATGTTGCACGATCTGGTCCAGTACCCGCGGTATCTATTGGCGGGTTACGCAAAGATGATCTTCCCCTCCCTGGTGTCCGGTCTGCCCTTGGTGGTGTCGGAGTGGTCGACCGAGAGTTCGCTCGCCCTGCGGCTCTCGTACGCGGTTCCCGCGGTGTCCCTGGGCGCTCTGATGCTGGCACTGCCGGTCTCGGCCCTCGATCCTCGCCGACCCATCGCCTCGATGCGCGAGCTGGCTGAGGCGTTGGCTCGAGACCCCACGCGGCTCACCCTGGTCTTGATCGCGATCTTCGGATTGATCGTGTTTCGCGTGGCACTGGGCCGCAGCAGCCTTCCCCGCACCCTCGCGGTGTTGCCCGCCGCTGTCCTGCTGTTGGGTTTCGGCTTCGATCGCCTGGTTGATCTCTGGCGGCGCGGATCCGCCTTCCGTCCGCTGGCCGCCTCGCGGACGCTGGCGCTGGTGCTCCTGGTGGCTGTCGGTGGATTTCTCGAACCGCCGTACCTCGTCACCCTGGTGAAGAAGACCGTGTCGAACCTCACGCTGTTCGTCACCCATCGAGAGCACCCGTTCGGCAATCGTCACGTAATGCGGGTGGTTCGTTGGATTCAGCTACATACGGATGCCGGGGAGCCGGTTCTATTCCTCCCCGATGATGGCGCGTACTACTATCTGAGCGACCGGCCCAACCCGATCCGCTTCGTCATGGGGCATCAGATAGTGACGGACGAACACCGTGCCGAGGTGCTCCGCGACCTGCGAGCGAATCCGCCGCGCTACGTGGTCTGGGACGACGATGCCTATCGCGTGGACGATTTGCCCGATGAACTCGTGTTCGGGCCCGCGATCCTGGCCTGGATCGACGAAAATTACCGGCAGGAGACGCGCATCGGAGGCGTCGAGATTCGCCGCCGGATCGACCCCGGCGGCTGAGTGGTACAATCGAGGTCGATGGGCGCCCCGCATTCCAGCGACTCCGGCCCTTTCGGTCCGCCTAGTTCCCGGCCTCCCAGTCCTCCCAGTCGCCCGAATCGGATCTACCCGGTCGCGCTGTGGATCGATCGGGTTCTCGGCTCGACCCTGTGCGCCCTGCTTCTCGCGTCGAAAAAAATTCTTGGCAGGCGTCGCGAGGCCCCGCCCCCGGATGACGTTCGCAAGGTGTTGCTGCTCAAGATGTGGGGCATGGGCAGTATCGTGCTGGCGTCTCCACTCTTCGAGAGAATCCGCGAGCGGTATCCCCGGGCCCGCATCGACTTTCTCTCGCTAAATGAAAATCGCGAGATCGTCGAGATGTATCCCGCCATCGATCGAGCCCTCAGCCTCGACCTTCGCGGCGGAATCGTTCCCTTCCTGTTTTCGACGCTAAAGACGATTCATTCGATCCGGCGCGAGCGCTACGACTTGCTCCTCGATCTGGAGTTCTTTACCCGCTTCTCGGCGATCTTTTCGTACCTCGTGAACCCGCGTCGGTCCCACGGGTTCAGCGCCAAGGGAAAGTGGCGCGGAAGGCTCCACGACGTGGAGGTGCCCTTCAACGCCTACAACCACGTGACGTTGAATTTCCTGGATCTGCTGCGCGGTAATCCGATGGATCCCGTCGAGCCTGCAGCGGTGACCGCAGCGGACGCCTTGCCCCGCTTGTCCGCGACCGAGACGGCTTGGAAAGGCTGTCGGGAGCAGCTGGTCGCGTCGAATGTCTGGCGGCAAAAAGATCCGACGGTGGTCGTGAATCCCAACGCGGGGGACATGGCCCTCGAGCGGCGTTGGCCCCGAAAGCAGGTCGCCGAACTGCTCGGGCGTCTGGGTCGTCGCCAGAATCTGAACGTCGTGGTGATCGGGTCGCAAGCGGAACGCGAGTACGTCGCGTCGGTCGTGGCCGCGGTCGAAGATGGGGCGCGCATCGTCGATCTGGCGGGTCGAATCGATATCGCTCAGCTGGTGGCGTTGCTCACCCACGCCGCCGTGGTGGTAACCAACGACAGCGGACCCCTGCACCTGGCGTCAGCGGCCGGGGCCTCCACCGTCGCGCTCTTTGGACCCGAGACGCCCACGCTCTACGGCCCACTGCGATCACGCAGTGGTCAGCGACACGAAGTGCACTACCGCAGGCTCGCGTGTTCGCCCTGCATGTTTGTCCACGACAACAAGGTGCTCTCTTGCTGGTTCGCTCAGGCTCAGTGCATGACCGGGATTTCGCCCGCCGACGTCGAGGCCTCGGTCGATACGTTGCTGGAGGCGTCTCCGCGAGATTCTGCGCGGGCCCCGAAGCTTCGCGCGATCGACTCCTGAGATTCTTCCGACGTACGTCTGCGGGGTGATCAGGGTTCCG
>JAZFUU010000281.1:0-7179 GCA_036447375.1 Myxococcota bacterium | reverse complement strand
CGAGCACGAAAAGTCCCTCGCCGAGAACGAGGCGCACCTCAAGGAGCAACTCGGTCAGCTCGGCGAGCTGTTCGGCGTGGTGCGTCAGGTGGCCACCGACGCCAGCGGTCTGCTGTGGGATTCGCTGGTGAGCTCGCAGCTCGGACCGCGCAATGAACTGCTCGATCGGCTCGGCCGCAGTACGGAACTGCCCTCGACCGAGGATCTCAAGAAGCTCTGGTACGAACTCCACCGCGAGATGACCGAGCAGGGGCAGGTCGTGCGCTACCGCGCCCCCCTCCTCACCCTGGCGGGTCGGGTCGAGGAGCGCGAGGTCGTGCGGGCGGGTCCCTTCAGCGCCGTGTCCGGGGGCCGCTTTCTGCTGTGGGAGCCGGCCCAGGGCAAGCTGCGGGAGCTGACCCGGCAACCCCCCGCGCGTTACCTCAACACGGCGGCGTCCTTCGAGCAGGCGACGACGGGCTTCGCCCGTCTCGCGGTCGACCCGTCGCGCGGTTCGCTCTTGAACCTGCTGACCGAATCGCCGAGCCGCGTCGAGCGGGTCCAGCAGGGCGGCGCGGTGGGTTATGTGATCATCGGCCTCGGGCTGGTCGCTGGGCTGGTGGGTCTTGTCCGCCTGGTGGCGGTGTTGATCACGAGCCGCAAGGTGGCGGTCCAGACCCGGAGCGATCGCCCGGACCTCGGGAATCCGCTGGGCCGGGTGCTCTCGGTGCTCGACGAGAATCGGGAGGTGGATCCCGAGATGCTCGAGCTCAAGCTCGACGAGGCGGTGCTGCGCGAGGCGTCCAAGCTCGATCGCTTCCTCTGGCTGGTGAAGACGGTTTCGGTCATCGCGCCGTTGCTCGGGCTGCTGGGAACCGTCACCGGGATGATCCAGACCTTCCAGATGATCACATTGTTCGGCGCCGGCGATCCCAAAATGATGGCGGGAGGAATCTCCGAGGCCCTGGTGACGACGATGCTCGGCCTGCTGACGGCGATTCCCCTGGTGCTGCTCTCCGACACCCTCGCCAATGCCACCCAGCGCATCATGGACATTCTCGACGAACAGAGCGCGGGCCTGATCGCGACGCACGCGGAAGACAGCCGTGCTTGATTTCGAGG
Source organism: Myxococcota bacterium (assembly GCA_036447375.1). Taxonomy (GTDB): domain Bacteria; phylum Myxococcota_A; class UBA9160; order UBA9160; family SMWR01; genus JACZXC01. The sequence goes on along the minus strand of JAZFUU010000281.1, from coordinate 6,078 downwards.
TGGTCTGGGCGGTCCGAAATTTCGTCGAACTCGGCGGAAACGTCCTGCTCGGCATCGCGTTCTTGACGGCGGTGATGTGGACGCTGATCGTCGAGCGGGTCGTGTACTTCCGGATTCTCTACCGGAAGGAGTTCGCACACGTGCAGTCGCTCTGGGCCGCCCGGACGGACCACTCGTCCTGGCACGCGCACCAGATCCGGCGAATGCTGGTCTCGCAGGTAAAGATGAAACTCGAACGCGGGATCGGACCGATCAAGACCGCGGTCGCCCTGTGCCCGATGGCGGGGCTGCTCGGCACGGTGACGGGAATGATCGAGGTGTTCGACGTCATGGCGGGCGGGGGGAGCGGGAACGCGCGCGGCATGGCGGCGGGGGTTTCCAAGGCGACGCTTCCCACGATGGCGGGGATGGTCGCGGCGCTGTCGGGCATGCTGTTCAGCGTTCAGCTCGAGCGCTTCGCCCAATCCGAGACTGAACGCGTGGCGAGCAGCCTCAAGCTGGAACACGAGTAGGCAAAAGCATGCGACGACGCAGAGCCCGCAAAGCAGACACGAGTGAAGTCAACCTGACGCCGATGCTGGACGTCGTGTTCATCATGTTGATTTTCTTCATCGTCACCGCGTCGTTCGTGAAAGAGGCCGGCATCGAAATCACGCGTCCGCCCGCCGCCACGGCGGAGCGTCTGGAGCGGGGCAACATCATGGTGGCGATCACGGCCAACGACCAGATCTGGATCGACCGGCGACCCGTGGACCCCCGCTTCATCCGCGCGAATATCGAGCGCCTGCACGCCGAGAACCCGCAGGGATCGGTGGTGATCCAGGCGGACAAGGATTCGAAGAACGGGCTCCTGGTCCAGGTGATGGACGCCGCTCGTCTGGCCGGCGTCAAGAGCGTATCCCTCGCCGCCGAGGTCGTGGAGTGAATGCGCTTCCTCCTCGCCGTCGGTCTGGGCCTGCTCACCACGTTTGGCCTGTTCTGGGTGATGCAGGCGCTGATCGGAGCGAGCGGCGAACTCCAGGAGGGACGAGCTCGCCTCAGCATCGACTTCGTGCGGCTCAAACGCGACACCACCCCTGAGCTGAAGAAGCGCGAGCCTCCCCAGCGGGAGAAGCCCGAACAGCCGCCGCCGCCGCCCGAGATGAACCTCGCCAAGAACCTCGACCCGGGCGAAGCCCTCGGTGACATCGTGCCGATGGTGGACACCGCCCTCGAGCTGGAAAAGGCGACGAGCCTCGGCACCGGCGGCGCCGATCGCGACGTGGTGCCGCTGGTTCGGGTCGACCCCGAGTACCCGCCCCAGGCGAAGCAGCGCCGGATCGAAGGTTACGTGGATGTCGAATTCACGATCGGCCCGGCGGGTACGGTGCAGAATCCAAAAGTCATCGCCGCTCGCCCGACGTCCGTGTTCGAGCGCTCTGCACTTCGCGCCGTGCGCCGCTGGCGGTACAATCCAAAGATCGAGGACGGGGTCGCGGTGGAGCGGACAGGCGTGAGGGTGCGCCTTCGCTTCCAGCTGTGAGGAGGCAGGCAGTGGGCACCCGAGAACTGCGGCTCGCGTTGATTCCACTCCTCCTCTCGCTGCCCTTCCACGAGCCATCCCGGGCGGCATCGGCCGACGCTGCCGAAGTCGCGGCGATCGACCTCGAGAAGCTGGACGTCGATAGAAGAGCGAGACGCGACCGCAACCGGGTCGCACCCCGCATCGCCCGGTACATCGAAGCCGCGGTCAAAGAAGTCGATTCCGGGAATCCGGAGGAAGCCAAGCGGCTCCTCCTGAAGCTCCGTCCGAGCCGGCTCAATCCCAACGAGCGAGGGTCCGTCTTCCGGCTGCTCGCCTACGTCTCCTACGGGACGGAAGATTACGAGGGAGCGATTGGATACTTCGAGAAGGTCCTGGCAGAGGAAGTGCTGTCGGTTCGGGACGAGGCCAAGATGCGCTTCAACATCGCGCAGCTCTTTGCCGCGATCCAGCGCTGGCCCGACGTGATCGCCTGGGTCGATCAGTGGCGCCGTTTCGTCGAGACTCCGGATCCACTCGGATTCTATCTGGCCGGGATCGCGCACTATCAGCTCGAAGACTTCGACGCGGCCATCGTCGATACGAAGAAGGCCGTCGAACTCACCAGCGAACCCCGGGAGGCCTGGCTCCGGCTCCTCGCGGCACTCTACGCCCAGCAGCAGGATTACGAGAACACGGTGCCGGTCCTCGAGGAACTCGTACTGCGCTACCCGAAGAAACAGTATTGGGTGCAGCTCTCGCTGTTGTACGGCACCCGTGAGGAGTACCGGATGTCACTGGCCGTTCAGCAGGTCGCCTACTCCCAGGGACTTCTCACGGAGGACAAGGAGCTGCGCCGATTGACGCGCTCCTATCTCTACCACGAGCTGCCCTACCCCGCCGCGCAAGTGCTCGAGAAGGGACTCGAAGCGGACGTGATCGAGTCGGATGTCGAGTCGCTCGAGCTTCTCGCCAACAGCTGGATCGCCGCCCGGGAGTACGATCGGTCCCTGTCCCCGCTCCGGCAGGCCGCGGAGCGATCCGACGACGGAGAGCTCTACGTGCGCCTGGGCCAGGTGCACATGCAGCGCGAAGAGTGGCGTGAAGCGTCCGAGATGCTCAAGCAGGCCGTCGAAAAGGGGGGTCTCGAGGATCCCGGTAACGCCCAGCTGCTGATCGGCATCTGCTACTACAACGACGAGCGGGTCGCCCGCGCGCGTTCGTCATTCTTACGGGCTCGCAAGCACGATTCGACCCGATTGGCGGCGGATCGCTGGATCACCCACCTCGAGAGGGAGAGCGCGTCCGAGGAGGGCTGACGTCCGGGGGTCGCCCCGGATCGGAAATTGGCTACCAGAGCCCGAGGGGAGTGCGCGACGATCGGGGGCTCGAGCGGACGACGGATCGCTCACGTCGGCGCCGTCGTCGCATGCGCGCCTGGAGGGCCCCGCGCCGCGCCTCCAGCTTGGCCGGGTCTTCCGCGCGCCGGCGGCCGCGGAATTCGCAAAAATCCTCGTAGGCTTCGATTTCGTGAGCCAGCTCGCGAACCACGAGCTCGATCATGATCGCGTCGTCGAGATAGCCGATGCCCGGAACGCGATCCGGGATGAGGTCATCCGGGTCGACGAAGTACGCGAGAGCATCGAGGATGCGCGCTCGATCCCGACCCTCGAGCCGCCACTCTCGATCCCGTAGCATCGCGATCAACTGCTCGAGTCTCACGATTCGATCTCGGACGAAGTCGGGAGCCTTTGCGGCCACGGCGTCGGCGACGAGTGTCGTGGCCGCCTCGATCATGAGACTCTCATCGCGAGAGCTGTCGCCTCTGCGGACCGTTTTCAGGCGGTCGCGAAAGTAGCGGATGTCACTCGCGCTGAGCTCGAAGCTCACCTTCATGTCGATCGGGTATTCGGGTTCATACAACGGCTATCATGACACGGGAGAGGCCGAAGGAGAAGGCCTGTCGGTGCGCGTGCTTTCGGGGCTCTTCGGGAGGAGAACTCGGCGCCGGGGCCGCGGGCGTTGTCGCCCGTGGGAAGTGCTCGAGAAGTCGCGACACCGCACGGCTCAGGTGGGGCGCAAATTCGTCCCGGAAGCGACCCCAAAACGCGCCCCGCCAGATCGGCCGCTGCCGATCGCGTTGGGTGACAATGATCACGAGCCGAGCGCTCTCGTAGTTGCGCAGTTCACTCTTCGTGACTTGAACCGAATAGGACGGAGAATCGTGCAGGCTCGACAGGTGCTGCATGGCCCCGGTCTCGTTCACGGTGACGAGGTCGCGCTCGACCGTCAGGTGGTAGGCGACGAAGAAATCCCCCGTATCCCGCAAATGCTGGAAGCCCCGGGCGCGCAGGGCTCTTTCCACGAGTCTCGCCAGGACCGCGTCGAGGGCCGGAGCGTTGCTGAGCGGCGCCTCGACGGTTTGCGCACCGGAAGGCCGCCAGCTCCAGGTGCGGTACCTGGAAAAATCCTCCCGCTCGTCGAAGTCCACGTGCACAGCCGTCGAGCACGCCACGCCGAGCCCCGCGAAGACGACGGCGGCAAACCGGACGGCACGCATCACGGGCTCTCCGCCTCCGGGAACGCCGGATCCGGCCGCGTTCCGCTGCGCCACGGTATCAGAAGCGGCGCTGAACCCCGAATACCAGGCTCAGGTAGTCGAAGCCGTCGGCATCTCCCGTGGTCACCACATAGCTTACAGTGACCCCGAGGGAGGTATTACTATCCCAGAGGTAGAAGTCCATGCCTCCCCCGAGTCGGGCCGCAAAGCCGACGTCGTTGGCCGAGATGCGCGAATCCCTGTAATCCACCCGCGCGAAACCGATTCCGACCAGCAGGAAGGGCTGTATCCAATCGGTCTCGAGATAGGTCTTCACATTCCCGGTGAAGGCCGTGGCACTCCCGTTGGCAATGGAGTTGTTCAATCGATCCAGGTACTCGAGCTGTAGTTCCACCGAGAGATTGGGGTCGAAGCGATATCCGGCCCAGAGGTCGAAACCGATGCCCGTACCGACATTCAGGCCACTCGTGTCGTCGTAATTCTCGATGCCGAGCCCGAGTCCCGCGCCCAGATACCATCCCGAGCTGTCGTACTCCTGCGCGTGGGTCTCTGGGGAAAGACCGAGCATTGCGATCAGCGTCAATCCAAGACAAAAACGTCTGGCGGGCATGCTTCTTCTCCTCCTGGAAACGATGAACCTACCATGCACACCCCCAACAGCTGAAGCACGCTGCTCCGCGGGGTCGAAGGCGGTCACCGCGTGAAGTGCAGGACGCAATAGCAACCCGGCATGTAGGCTGAGGAAACCGGATTCGGGGGTTTTTCGGAGGGGCCGACGCGAGCTATGCGCGGCGTTGCGAGGCGCGGTGACGCCCGCTTGCGGCACCCATCAGGGCCATCCCCAACCACCCCAGACCCGCCCGCAGGAAGGTCCCGGGCTCCGGGAGGACAGCGGCGGCACAGCGCGTGAAGCGGCGCCGTCCCCCACGAGAATGTTCGCCTGTGCGATCAGCAGGTTCGCATCGTCCGGAATCCGGAAGAGGGCCAACGCAGCCTCGGGACCATCGATCACGAAGTTCGAGTTTTGGATGAGGAAGTGCACCCCACGCCCGGTAACTACATCGATAATATTGATGCCGGGCGAAAGCAGAAAGACCGTGTCGCTGTCGATCTTGCCGTCGTTGCCACGGAGGTCGAGCGGACCCGTCCCCGTCAAGCCGGGGATCGCCGCCAAGCTGGAATCAGAATACGCTGACGCCCGACGAACCGTCGCAGGTTCCGATCAGGTTCAGTTGGTTGGGCGCCCGGCTCTTGGGATCGATCACGCCGGTGACCGGACACAGGCCCAAGGGGCCGGCGACCCCCGCCGTGGTCCCGGGGATGGGCTTCACGTAGCCCCAGGAGTTGTAGATACCGTCGCCGTCGATGTCCGAGCGGGCTTCGAGGGTGTAGGCCAGCTCGCCGTTGGTCTTCGCACCGTACTGGAAGTGGAGCTTGCCCTCGGGCATCCAGCCGATTTCGTTGAAGCCATGAACGTCGGTTTCCGACAGGACCCAGGGCTCTTTCACAGGGCCGATGGACAGGGGCAGGACCGGTACCGCGCTGACGTAGGCACCATTCTCGGCGAAGTAGGTCTCCTGCCCCTCGCGGATGGCGGCGAGGTTCACGCGAACTTCGGACGCCTTGGCCCTGAGCTGAAAGCGCATCATGGTTGGAATCGCGAGGGTGGCCAGGAGGCCGACGATACTGACCGTGAGCATCAGCTCGATCAGGGTGAATCCGTTGCGCCCTGTTGCCGGGAACACGCGCGTACCCCCCCTATCGGCCCGGCATCAGAGGCCGCCGACCGGTTCGGACAAGGAGGGAGCTTCGGATCCTCCGAGCTGCACCAGCAACTTCCGAACCTCCGCGAGATCGTGGGCGTCCAGACGTGTGATGGCCTCTTCGACGAGCTGCCAACGTTGTTCTTCCAGCTCGCGGAGCTGGTCGCGCAAGTCCGTGGCTGCTGAGGCCAAAGATCCGAAGTAGTCGCCTGGGCGCAGGGACAGACGCAGAGAACTGTCGCCGCGCGTCATGC
>JAZFUU010000280.1:0-10513 GCA_036447375.1 Myxococcota bacterium | reverse complement strand
TACGCCGACGCGAAGTGGATGGCGCGACTCATCGCCCAGCTGACACGGGAGCAGATCGAAGTCGCGGTCAGTCTCGGTCGCTGGCCCGGAGGTATCGGCCCGCTCTACGTGGAAAAGCTCATTCATCGCCGCAACCAATTCGTGGAGGTGTTCGATCTCGAGGATGAGTACCCGCTGATTGCCGTCGATCGCCATCTGACCACTCGAGACGGATCGGTCGTGGATGGACGCCTGGTGCAGAACCGTTTTCCCGAGAGTTCCCTGCGCTACCGACAGCACTGGCGAGATGTGTTTGCGCCCGCGGGTGGTTACCTGGCCGATGGGTTGAGGCTCCTGTTTCAGGCGGGAGTCGCTGCCGTCGATACGATCAACCCCGGCGATATCGAGATTGGCGCGCGCCTCGTCATCAACCCGAGGTTCCGGATCCGCGTCTCCCGGGATGTCGAGCTCAACCCGAATCCCCAAGGTCTGTTCGATCAATACATCGTGCGCGACACGATGGGGGTCGGAGTCGGCGTCGGAGTTGGTTACATCGGCGAGGCGAATGGTACCTGGGGCGGGTCGATCTCCATGGCGTACCCGGCTGCGACCCGGCGGGAAGCGATCAACGCGAAGAACCGCGTGATCGATTTCTTGCTCCCCGTCGACGTCCGCCGCGGAAAGATGCCCGAGAAATTCGTGCTTCTGAGAGAGCAGTGGGTCGGTTTCGGCGCTCGCGTGAGCACGGATGCGAGAGTCGCCTTCGTGGGTGTCGGTGCCGATCTGAGTCTGGATCGGGTGCGGACGTTTCGCAGTGTTATCGATCATCGCGAGGAGGACGCGCTGGTCTGGCTCGACGAACCCTACTTTTTCGACCGTAGGCTGCGCGCGTTCCTGAAGGTCTCGGTCCTCGAAGTTCCGTTTCTGAAGGATCGCAATTCCGTCGGAGCACTCGAGGGCCAGGCCTGGCGGATCGATGCCGATCAGATCTCCGAGCCGGGGACCCGAGGCGCCGAAGTCTTCGACCGCATGGTCCGGCAGGGAGATTTTCGTGGTGTCGATTCGATCGCAAACGGACCGGCAAGCCGGGCGAGGTTGGAATTCGAGCACCGCGAGAGTCGCTGGAACCTGATTTTTCGGATCTCGCAACGACGCCAAACCGATGAGCGGGTCACGTTCCGGGATACGGAGGGTCGGGCGTTCGCCACCGAGTACCAGACCGAGCGTCGGGCCCGGTCCGCGTGGACCTTCATCGACAACGGTGAGATTCAGTCGGTGGTAGTCAACGGAATCCTGGCCGGAAAACACTCGAAGCGGAACCCGATCGTGACGGTTCGCTACCGCGTGAGCGACCTCAACACCCACAGTGATGAGTTCGATAGCTACTACCGCTTCCTGTCGGGGCTCAGTGCCGGGCGCCCCTTCATGGCCGACGGATTTTCGGCCGCCGATTGGGAAGTGACCGGAGATCGCCGAGGCGGTTGGACCCATCTCGTCGTGGACGGTCGCATCCAGCTCGGGGGCGAGGCCCTGGAACGTCTCGAGCGCCTCGATGCCGCCGTCTATTGGGAACGGCTCGCCGAAAATCTGGCTGTGGAGCTCGGTGACGTCGAACGCCTGCGAGTGCGCCTGGAAACAGGGCGCGCGAAGCAACGGATGAAGGCCCGGCGCAGGGCGTCGGACCGCCGTCTCCGACTCGCCATCCTCCGGTCGCGGCGGGTGCTGTCGCTTCTGGGCGCCGCTCGCCTGACGGAAGACCCCGAGGAGCGGTTGCGCATGCTGGTCCGGGGTCTTTTTGAGGCGAGCCCAAAGCGGGGGCCCACGTTCGATCCGATCTACGTGGCCACGCTCCTGGACGCCGCGGGAATCTATGAGCTCGCGGATCGCGGTGGGCTGAAGATCCGCGGCCGAATCACCCGGACCTTCGACGACGAGAACAATCTTCCGGAACGGCGAGACCTGGTGGGCCAGCTGGGGCGGGCCAAAGACTTCGATCGGGTCGACTACTCGTTTTTTCCCTTCGACCCCGCAGATCTATACACCAGTCTGGATTGGGTCCGAGAGACGCAATAGCGTCCCCGCTCTCAGGAGTCGTCCTCGGCGATCGGCGCACGTGAACGTTTGACGCCGCTGCGCTTCCGCTTGTCGCCCAGTCGACGCTCCCGACTGGCTCGAGAGGGTCGTGTCGGCTTTCGCGGTTTGGCCCGGATCAATGCGTCTCGGATCAGTTTCTCCATTCGCGTGTGGGCTGTGGCGAGGTTTCGCACCCGAAGTCGGTGCTCGCTGCTCACGACCCGGAGCCTTCCATCGGGATCGAGGCGGCGGGTCAGCTTCGCTCGAATACGCTGGACATTGGACTCGCCGAGAACCGCGACCGCCGCCTCGAGGTCCAGGCGCAGGTCGACCTTGGTCTCTACTTTATTGACGTTCTGGCCCCCGGGCCCTCCGGATCGCGAGAAGCGCGCCGAGAGCATTCGCCCGGGTATCGAGCGGCGGGGGCTGATTCGGAGATCGCGCAGATCGGCCATGGAGCACCGCGGCGCAGGCGGCCCCGGGGCCGGGCCCGGCCGAACGAAGCTCAGTGTGGCACAATCCACTGGGGCTCGGAACCCGGACCGGGGGGAGATCATGGAAGTAGCCAGAGAAGACCGCGTCAAGATGCCCTCCAGGCCGGAATGGGGCCTGGGGCAAGTCATTCAGGATCCCGCCGCCGGAAAGGTCTGTGTGCTTTTCCGGGAGGTCGGCGAGAAGATCCTCTCGCTCAAGCACGCGAAGATCGTCTGTGTTGAGGGGGAAGAAGCAAGGGACGTGTGGCTCGACAGCATGAACCTTGACCCGATCACCGCGGGTACGAGATATCTGGGACCGCAGAGCGCCATGGAGGCGTTTCAGGCGAAGTTCCCGGGAGGCTTCCAGGGGACCACCTATCTCGAAGAGGAGCGCGCTCCCAAGGTCGCGGCTCACGAACTCGCGATCGAACTGCTCGACGAACCCGTCTTGGGATCCCTGCTGGACGACGGCGCTTTTGAGAAGGTCGGGGCCGCGGCGCTTCGTGTCATCGGGAAGACCAACCTCGTATTTCCCAGCGACCGGCTGGCGCTGAGCAAGGCTCTGAAGCTTCCGGGCAACCCCGAGCTGTTTGCTCGGGGACTTCGCGATCAGCTCTATGGAGACGACGACCCGGACGTCCGCTTCAAGCGCTTCGGCGATGTCCTGTCATCGATGAAGGCGGCCCGCTGGACTCTCGTCACCTACTTTCCATTCATTCGCTTTCCCTCCGATTACATGATTGTGAAGCCGAGCCTCACCCAGGCTTCCGCTACGCTCTGCCGCTTCGACCTGGCTTTCCGAACCGAACCGAACCGCGCCACCTATGGGCGAGTGCTGGCTTTCGCGGGCACGTTGCGCGAAACGTTTTCCGAGCTCAAGCCGGTGGATATGTTCGACATCCAGGCGTTGATGTGGTGCCTGGCCGGTCTCAAGGGATAGCCAGCGTCTTCATTCGAGCCGGCGCGTTATAGGTACTACCGCGATGCTTGCGATGGAGCTGCTCTCCGTATCGAAGCGGTTCGGGGCTCGCATTGCCCTGACCGGCGTAAACCTGGAGCTTCCCGCGGGTGCTTCCCTCGGATTGCTCGGGCCCAATGGCGCCGGAAAAACCACAACCTTGCGCCTGTTGCTCGGCTTCACTCGCGCCGACGAGGGCAGCGTGCGCCTTCGGGGTCGGGATCCCCTGGACCCCGCATCGCGGGTCGGCATCGGGTACCTCCCGGAACGACTCGCGCTTCCGCCGCGGATGAGTGTGCAGTCGTATCTTAGATTCCATGCCGCCCTGGTCGGACTGGACGGTGCCGATCGCGACCGCGAGGTAATGGCGGTTCTCCAACAGACCGGGATCGCCGATCGCGCCAGTGAGCCCCTCGCCTCGCTCTCCAAGGGACTGGCCCAGCGCGTCGGCTTTGCCCAGGCCTTCCTTGCCGAACCGGAGCTTCTGTTGCTCGACGAGCCGACATCGGGCCTCGATCCCATCGGCGTGCGCGACGCCCGCGACTGGATTCAGAGCGCCCGGGCTCGGGGATGTGCGGTGCTCGTGAGTTCCCACGTGCTCTCCGAGGTCGAGCGCATCTGTGACCGCGTCGCGATCATGCACGAGGGGCGGATCGCAGCGAGCGGGCCTATCGACCAGCTGGTGCGTCCGGGGGAGAATCTCGAAGATGCGTTCGTGCGGGTGGTGAGCGAGTGACCCGGGCGGCGCCCCGCCTGCTCCTGAGCCTGGTGAAGGAATCTGTCATCGACGCCGTGCGCCGGCGGATCGTGCTTGTGATCGTCCTGGTGTGTCTGCTCTCTCTCGTCGCCATCGATGGCTGCACGGCTTGTGCGAGTGTGCCGCTCTCGGTCAATGGCGCCCCCGTGGCGATGCCGACCGCTGCCGGGGTGAATGGCATCGTGATATTCGTGATTCTCGCGCTCTGGAGCATCGTGCTCGCGGGTGTCCTCGCATCGGATCACCTGGTTCATCCCATCTCCGACGGGTCGGCGACCTTGATCCTCGCGCGTCCGATCAGTCGCTCCGCATACGCGATCGCCCGTCTCACGGGTGCTCTCGTGATCGCCCTTGTCACGGGCGCGGTACTGCTCGCAGCAACCGCCGTTCTGCTCCACCTGCGTGTAGGACTCGCGCTTGCCCCCGCGGTCTGGGGTTTCGGCGCGTTTGCCGCCGGGGGGCTGATCGTGAGCAGCCTGGCTGCGACCGTGTCTCTCGTGCTCCCACAGTCTGCGACGGTGTTGCTGGTACTCATGACCGTGGGATTCACCGCCAGCGTCAATCTTCTGATTCAGCTCGGGGTCAGTCTCGGGGGCGTGGCCCTGGTCGTCCACAGCTATGGCCCGCCCCTGGCAACGTCGATTCTCGTCGCCCTGCTGCCGTGGCTCGATCCGGATTTGTCCGCGGGGTTCGGGGGTGACGCGGTCGACCTGGGTCTGCGGCTCGCCCTGTGGGCCGCCGGTGGAGTCGGCCTTCTGCTCTTCTCCTTTCGGCGGATGGAGCTGGGCCGCTAGCGACTGGGCGATCTCGGCGCTTCCGCGACCGGGTCGACCCGCCGTGGTACCCTTCGCGCCAATGGAGGAACCCTGTCCTTGAGCAACGAGAGTCAGAAGCCCATCGGTGAAATCACCGTGGACGTCGAGAATCTCTATCGCGAAGAGACCTTTACCGACCTCCGGGCCGCCACGCTGCAATGCCTGACACCGATCCATCGCGACGGCTCGACCGATGAAAGCCGCGAGGTTCTCTACATCGGGCAGACTCAGCTTCTGTCCCAGGCGGGCCCCGTCCCGGTCTCCTGCCCCATCGCGGCGACCTCGTTGGCCGAGGCCATGGAGAAGTTTCCCGACGCGATCAAGCAGGCGGTCGAGCGGTTGATCGAGGAGGCCCGCGAGATTCAGCGCCAGGAGGCCTCTCGTATCGTCGTTCCGGGCGCCCCAGCCATGGGGAAGATTCTCAAAGGCTGAGGGCGGCGTCCGCAACACGCCGGGTCGCGCGGGCTTCAGTCCCCGGCGGCGAATGCGTAAGCGTCTGGATAGTCGAGTTCCATCGCTCCGCCGCCCGCGGAGGGAACGAAGAACCGGACTCCGTTTCCTTCCGCCACGAGATCGGCTGGAAACTCGACGGCGAAGCCCAGTCGCTCCGGCCCATCGGCCCCTGGGCGGTTGAACGCGGCGGTCGCCGCGAAGCGCCCAGCGACGAAGACGAGAAGTGCCGCGGGCCCGCGTACGCCAATCGTGCGGGCGGACCAGCCCGCGAACGAGAGTCGCCGATCGCCCCGTGCGGCCTCTTCGAGGCGACCCCCGCCGGAGTCGATGGGGATCCAGGCGCCGCTCGAAGTGGAGACCCCCTCGTTCCCGTCGCGCAGCTCGATCGCGAGCGTCACACCGGCTCGGGGCCAATTCTTCGGCGCGGGATCGTTCGACGCGGGGGTGATTTCGGCTGCCGCGCGGCTCATCAGCGCAAAGAATCGAAGTGCGCTCGAGTCGCGGCGTGCGCCGTACAGTTCGAAATGGAACGGGGCTCGATTCGTCCGGAGAGCTTCGAATTCGGTTGCAGCCAGAGCGTGCGCCTCGAGAAACTCGCCGCGTTCGAACACCGCGATGGACTCAGCGAGCCGGCTCTGCCGCACGTCCAATGCTTCTCCGAATACAGTCCGTCCTCTTCGTGTGATGTCGCCGCGCACCGCGTCTGGAACGACGGGGTACAGCCCTCCTTCGGAGGACACGAGAAGGCCTGGACTTCCGTCGTGGGACAGCGCGATTTCGAAGGTCGTCGCGGGAAGGATCGCGGCTCGCGCGATGCCGATTCCACCCGGGATCGCCTCGAGGAGGAGAATATCGAGGTCATTGGATCCCGCGCGGAAGGCCGCGCCGGAGACCATCGCCGAGAAGCGCATTCGGCCGTCGACGTCCCGGAACGTGAGCGTTGAAGCCCGAATCGTGCCGTTCAAGGCGACGGCCAGGGTGGCCGGCGCGGCGGGGGGATCCGGTCCTTCGATCGTCCCGCTCACGAGAGCGGGGAGGAAATCGGAGCCGGGGTCGACATCGCTGTAGGCCATGGGATCGTCGAGTCGAATCGTCAAGGCCGGTGGCACTTCTGCGGTGATCAGGTCGGCAACCCGGCGACCGACGATCGCCTGGTTGTGGCCGGTGGCCCGGAGCGCATCGAGGCCCTCGTCGCGTTCGAAGGATCGCGAGATCCGGCGAACCGTCTTCCGGGCGCCCGGCAACGAGCTTGGCAGCGCCGTGGCCTCGCGCCGCAGGGGCCCACTGTCGACGCGCGTTCGGTACACGATCTTCTCTCGCCGCTCCGGCGTCGACGGATCCAGTAGCGAGTGTCCATCCAGCGGCCGAGGCGGCTCGAGAGCCAATACATCGAGGATGCTGGGCAGGATGTCGATGGTCTCGACGTTGCGATCGCTGACGTGGCCTTCGATCTGGCCCGGGAGCTTGATGAGCAGGGGAATCTGCAGAGTGTCGCTGGTGTATCGGGTGCGGGGGTCGAGTGCGCCACCGGGCGGTTTCCGCGAGAAGGCGACTCCGCGGGTCGCCGTGACCACGAGTAGCGCACGATCGTAGAGCCCTTCGGATTCCAGCCGGTTCCGGAGCCGACCGAGAAACGTGTCGGCAAACCCGACCTGAAGGAGGTGCCTCTGCAGAGCCTGGGTCTCATTCCAGTTCGCTTCGCGAGGGTCCCGGGAAGGTCCCAGGCTCGGCAGGATTGCCGTCGGCCGGTAGTGCGCACCTGAGGGCAGGTAGCGGACCTCCCCGCCGGGAAGAATCGCGTGCAGAAAATGCAGAGCCGGTGTCTCAGCGGAGACGACTCGGGCCAGGAACTCCGAGAAGACCCAGTTCAGGTCAGAGCGGTTGCGGCGCAGCTGCTGGCGCCAGATCGTTGGGTCCTCGCGGTGCGCCTCCAGTTGTTTCCAGGCCGCAACGAGTCGGGGGCTGCGACGCACCCAATCCTCGGGCAACACGGCGTGCAGATACAGGAGCGGAAGTCCCGAAGCGATCTCTGCCAGGCGCTCGAGGCGGGGCACCGCCACGCGGCCGCCATGGCAGACGTGAATGGGACAGACGCGGGTGAGCGGTTCGAATACGTTGAAGGCGTGGCTCGCCTCGAGAAGCGTGAAGAGGCTGTCCGGGTATTCGCTTGCCAGGGGTTGGCGTGACCACGCCGGATACATGCCCGAAACGATTGCCGGCAGGGCGTAGGCGGCGGACTCGGCCACGGTGGTGGCGTTTCGAAAGAAGTGCGCGCCCTGCGCCATGGCCGCGAAGTGCGGAAACCAACCGGCGTCGATTCGCCCCTCGTCGTCCAGGAGAGAGCTGAGGGGCAATCCGTCGAACACGATGACGACCACGGGAGTGTCTGTCGCTTCAGGCGCTTCAGAACGTGTCAGCGATGGGATGAAGATCTCGCGGACGGGGGAACGGAGTAGAAACAGGGCGGGAAGAAGAAGCAGAACCGGAGACAGGAGAGTCAACAGGAGCGGGACGAATCGCGCCCGTGCGTACAAAGAGGCGGCCCCGATTCCGACGATCCCAGCCGCGGGCGCCAGGACCCAGCCCGGCGTCTCTTCGGCGTCTCCCTCCTTGAGGACCACCAGGGTGATCGCAGCGGCCAGCAGGGCCACGGTTCCCCAGTGGATCGACGCGGCCGCTCGCGGCAGAGTCCGTTCCAGGACGTTCTTGGCCAGGGAGAACGCACCGGGGGCAACCAGGATCAGGCCGAGCGCGATGAGCGTCAGGTCGGTGGCGTCGATCCCGCGCGTCCGCAGGTACGCGACGTTGGATTCGAGCAGCTCGAACGATGGTTGCGCGACCGCGAACGCCCACAACACAAGGATGTGGTGGAGGCCGCGCAGGCGCGAGCCCGGCATCGGTCTAGACAGCCAGCGGCCGGACCCAGTCGGCGATCATCCGACCGATCTCGTCGGGTGAGTCTTCCTGGATGAAGTGGCTTCCCTTCACGGTGACTTCGCGTTGGTTCGCCCAGGTGCGACAGAATTCGCGCTGTTCACCGGTCAGGATCGCCCCGGGTTCGGCATTGACGAAGAGCTTGGGCAGCTCGCTCTCTGAGAGCCATGCTCCGTAGCGCTCGACGATCTCGCATACGTCTGCCGGCTCTCCCTCGATCGGGATCTGACGGGGCCAGGTGAGGGTGGGGCGACGGCTCTCTCCGGCTTCAAGAAAGGGACGGCGGTAGACCTCCATCTCCGACTTCGTGAGCTCGCGCAACACCGAAGCCGGGAGCACGGCTTCCACGAACACGTTCTTTTCCATCACCATTTCTTCTCCCGCGGGTGAGCGGAAGTCCTGGAAGAGCTGGCGAGCCTGATCGGGCCATTCTTTCCAGTCCATCGGGCGCACGATTGCTTCCATGTAGGCGATTCCCCGAACCGACTCGCGGTGGCGATTCGACCAGTCGAAGCCCAGCGCCGACCCCCAGTCATGCACCACGAACAAGACGTTCTCCGTCACCCCGAGAGTCGCCAGCAACTCGTCCAGATACTCGCGGTGCTCGACGAAGCGGTAGCGCTCGGGGCCGCTGGGATCGAGCTTGTCCGAGTCGCCCATTCCGATCAGATCCGGCGCGATGCAGCGTCCCAGGCCTTCGAGATGGGGGATGATGTTTCGCCACAGGTAGGAGGAAGTCGGGTTTCCGTGCAGGAAGACGATCGGGTCGCCGGTTCCTGTCTCGACGTAGGCCATCGAGCGTCCTTTTACCTGTGCGCGCTTCTTCTCGTATCGTTCGTCGCTCGAGATCACGATGGCTCCTATCCCGGGACTCGCGATCCGCATGGCCTCTGGAGGGTCCCGAAGCGGGGCGGGGGGCGCGGGGTGTGTTTTCCGAACGCTGCTCGGCTGTCGGAAAAATAACGCATGGGGCCGTGTCGCTGCACGTGGCGGCTGCCCGGCTCGTCGGGATCGATGAGGCGGGCTCTAGGCGAAGAGCCCCGGGTACTCGAAGGGACTCGCCCAATAGTCCGTCAGCGCGTCGCTCGGTCTCGCCAGGCCCAGATATCGATCGAGAACCTCCCCGAAGACGTTGCGGAAGTCGGTGGTAACCGCGAGATCACGTCCCTCGTAGAGGTCCCTCGGTCCCAGGCCCGGCCACTGGTTTCCGGCCAGCAGTACCCGACCCCCGGAGACGCCTCCGCCCAGGGCCAGGATCACGCTGCCGTGACCGTGGTCGGTTCCCCGACTCCCGTTCTCGCGCGCTGTTCGCCCGAACTCGGTGATCGCCAGCGTCAGCGTGCGCTCGGCGTCCTCGCCGAGGCTCGCGTAAAAAGCGGCCAGTGTCCCGGCCAGATCCGCCGCCACGGGCTCCAGCCGCTTCGCTTCGTCGCGATGATGGTCCCAGCCGACGAGATCGACGGAGATCGCGCGAACGCCGATGTCCGCGCGGATCAACCCCGCCGCCTCGTTCATCACCCCGCCGAAGGAGTCCGGATACCCCGCAGAACTCGCCAGCGGGATCTGCCCGAGCGCGTCGATCGCCGGGAACGTGGCGTCGGCCACGCTTCCGAGCAGATCGCCCGCCGGAAGGGCGTAGAGGTCTTCGAGGGCCGAACGCTTCGGCCCGTTCGCCAGCACGAACTCTGAGACCGAGCGGAATGTCAGAGTGGGCGCCGGGCCGCGAAGCGAGAGACTCGGCGTCGCCCCGATCGTGACCCCCGCAATCGACTGGTTCGAATCCGACGCCAGCAGAAACCGGTTGAGCCAGCCTGTGTTGGCCCGGGAGTCGCCCAGGGCGGTGGTCTCCATGTAGTCCTGGGCGACGAAGTGCGAGCGCGTCCGGTGGGGGCTCCCCGCGGCATGGATTACTGCCAGGCTCCCCGCGTCGTAGAGCGGAAGCAGGGGCGCCAGTGATGGATGCAGACCGAAGAATCCGTCGAGATCGAGTTCGTCGCCGGGCCGCACGCGAGTCGATGGACGCAGGTCGTAGTAGTTCGGGTCACCGTGGGGGACCACCAGATTCAGA
>JAZFUU010000279.1:0-9537 GCA_036447375.1 Myxococcota bacterium | reverse complement strand
GCGCGTCGGTCGAGGAGGACGAAGATGGCGCCGGCGCCGAGGTTGAGGACGGCGGCGACGCGCAGCACGCCGACCAGGCCCAGGCTGGGGATGAGCCAGAAGCCGGCGGCCAGGGCGCCGGCAAAGGCGCCGACGGTGTTGCAGGCATAGACGAAGGCGTGGAAGCGAGTCGCGTCGGCCAGGCTGCGCGCCAGGGCCTGGGTGAGCAGGGGAATGGTGGCGCCCATGAGGACGGCGGGCGGGCCGATCAAGAGAGCCGACAGCGCGATGTCCAGGGCGAAGCCCAGGGCCGGAGAGGAGGCGGGCAGGGCCAGGGACAGCGCCTGAACCCCGCGAAACAGCGCGGGGAACAACAGCGCCCAGAGTCCGATGGCCACTTCGACCCCGCCGTAGAGGGCCAGCAGGCGGGGGCGGCCCGAGCCGAGGACGCGTCGCTGCGAGAGTCGACCGAAGCCGGCGTAGCCCAGGGCGAGCCCACCGAGGAACAGACCCAGCACCGCCGCGGTCGCCTCGCTGTGGGAACCCAACAGCGTGGCCAGCACCTTCTGCCAGGCCACCTCGTAGACCAGGCCACTGAACCCCGTGACCCCCGTCAGCAGCAACGCCACCCACCGCGTCATCGACGCGTGCACCTCGCGGTTAAGCAACCGGAAAGCCCGTCATCCTGCGACAGGCCGGATTCATGCGACAAGCGGGAGTCCGCGATCATGCAACAGGGTGAGACGTTATGCTCTGCCGCGCCGATGCCCGACCTCGCGATCGCTCTCGTCTATGACCTGCGGGGACGCTATCCGCGACGGACGGACGCAGGGAATCGATGACGACGCGATCAGCATGAAACAGCTGTGTGAAGGCCTCGTGCGCATGCGCGTGCGACCCTACTACGGCTACCCGGCTCAGCTGCTCGAGGGGACCGCCCATTTCCGGGTCCCCATCGAGCGCGGTCTCGAAATCTTTCGGGGCCTGCGCGGACGGACCAGCGGCTTTGCCATCCCTCAGTATGTACTTGATACGCCGGGCGGTAAGGTGCCGCTTTCGCACCCGTATTTTCGGGGTCCCGACGGCGACGACGTGGTCGTAGAGAGGCCCGACGGGCGCCTCTGGCGGGAGCACAATCCGTTCTAAGATCAGGCCTTGGGGGGGCCGTGGCGGATTCCGGCGATCAAGAATCGAACCCGACGCGAATGACTGCGGCGGCGTTGCTGCTCGCCGGGAGCGTGCTGCTCTCGCGGGTGCTCGGCTACGCGCGCGAGGCCGTTCTCGCCCACCAGATCGGCGCCGGGGCGCAGACCGACGCCTACCGCGCGGCCTTCCAGATCCCCGACATGCTCAATTACTTCCTGGCGGGGGGCGCCCTCTCGATCGCGTTCATCCCACTCTATTCCCGGGCGCGTGCGCAGCGCGGCGAAGCCGAGGCGCAACAGCTGTTCGAGAAGGTGCTGGGCACGATGACCGCGGTTGCGCTGGTTTTCACGGCGCTGCTCTGGTGGCAGGCCGAGGCCCTGGTTCGCGTCCAGTTTGGCGGGAGCGGTGGAAGCGACGGGTTCGGGGGATTCGACCCGGCGACCCTGGATCTCACGGTTCGCCTGACCCGGATCGTGCTGCCAGCCCAGGTCTTCTTCGTGGTGGGCGGCCTGATCCGGGCCGTTCTCATGGCCCGTGGCAGTTTCGCGAGCCAGGCGTTGGCACCGGTGCTCTACAACGTCGGCATCATCGCCGGGGGCGTCGCTGTCGGGGGCACTTGGGGTGCCGAAGGGTTTGCCTGGGGCGCATTGGTCGGGGCTGCCATTGGGCCGCTGGGCATGGCGCTGATCGAGGCACGTCGCCACGGACTCGTACTGCGCGGACGACTCGCCTTCTTCGATCGCGAGCTGTGGCATTACCTGGCGGTGGCCGCTCCGTTGATGCTCGGCGTCACGCTGCTCACCGTGGACGAATGGTTCGATCGTTGGTTCGGCAGTCGCCTCGGTCCGGGCGTCGTCGCACAGCTTGGCTACGCACGCCAGCTGATGCAGGCGCCGGTCGCCGTGGTGGGACAGGCGCTGGCGACCGCGGCGCTGCCAACGCTCGCGATGCTCTGGACCGAGGGCCGGCGCGAGCAGCTCGACCGCATTCTGCTGAACACGCTGCGCGCCGGTCTCGGCCTGGCGCTGCTGGCGGGAGGCGCCTTCTTCGCGCTTGCCGAACCCATCGTGGAGCTGTTGTTTCGGCACGGCGCCTTCACCGCCGCCGACGCCGAGGTCGTCGCGTTGCTGCTGCGCGTCTTCTCGCTGGCGGTGCCGGCCTGGGTGACCCAACAGATCGCCCAGCGCGCTTTCTACGCCCGCGGCGACACCTGGCGCCCGATGCTATTGGGGAGCGCCATCACGCTGGCGGCCGTTCCGCTGTACTGGATTTTCGGGCGCAGTTACGGCGCCGTGGGGCTGGCCTCGGCCGGCGTGATCGCGATGACGACCAGCGCGGTTCTCACCCTGGCGCTGGCGCGTCGATTGCACCGAGGTCCCTCGATCACGGCGCTCCTGACAACCGGAGGGCGCACAGCCCTGGTCGCGGTGTCCGCCGCAGGCGCGGCGGCCTGGGCCCAGTCGGTTGGACAAGGGGCCGGCGAAGGCAAGCTCGCGGCGATTCTCGCCCTGGTGTTCGGAGGCCTCGCCTTCGTGGCGGTCACCGCGCTGGGTCTCGTCCTCGTCGGCGACGCCCCGATAAAAGACGCCCTCCGCCGCATCCTCCCGTCAGCCCTCCGGCCACGAAGTGAGTAAGCCGCAAGCGGCGCTTCGCGCCGTGCGCAGTGAGTCCGAAGGCGAACGTAGTTGGAAAGAACCTGCAAGCGGCGCTTCGCGCCGCGCGCAGTGAGCCGAAGGCGAACGAAGTGAAGAAGAAGAAACCGCAAGCAGCGCGAAGTGCTGCGCGCAGTGAGCCGAAGGCGAACGAAGTAAAAGTGCCCTGGGAGTTCTGGATCGACCGCGGTGGAACCTTCACCGACTGCATCGGGCGCGCGCCCGACGGATCCCTGCACATCGCGAAACTCCTCTCCTCGGAAACCGCACCCGTAGACGGCATTCACACCATCCTGGATCGTGTCAACGGACGCGGCGAGGGCGCGGCGCTGCCGGCGCTGCGCGTCAAACTCGGCACGACAGTGGCGACCAACGCACTGCTCGAACGACGCGGGGTTCCCACCCTGCTGGTGACCAATCGCGGACTCGCCGATGTGCTGGCCATCGGGACCCAGGAACGGCCGGATCTCTTTGCGTTGCGAATCGAGAAGCCGGCGCCGCTTCACCGCGAGGCGCTCGAGGTGTCGGGAAGGGTGGGGGCCTCCGGCGAAAGCATCGAGCCGATCGACGAGGCGGCGGCGCGCGCGGCCCTCGAAGCCGCGCGCCGGCGCGGGTGCCGCTCGGTCGCCATCGTTCTGATCCACGCCTACGCCGAGCCCCAGCTCGAGCGTCGCCTGGCAGAGCTCGCCGCGGAGGCGGGCTTCGCCTACGTGGCGGCCTCTCACGAGGTCGCCCGAGAGATCGGATTGCTGGCGCGGGGCGAGACCGCGAGCGTCGATGCCTACTTGACGCCCCTGCTCCGGGCCCATGCCACGGCCCTGGGCAAGGTGCTGCCGGGAGCCCACCTGCGCTTCATGCAGTCGTCCGGGGGGTTGACCGACGCCGCGCGATTTCGCGGCCCGACGGCGCTGCTCTCGGGTCCGGCGGGGGGCGCCATCGGCGCAGCGCGGGTCGCGGCGGCGATGGGCTGCGAACGCGCCATCGGTTTTGACATGGGCGGGACGTCCACTGATGTCTCCCTGGTCGAAGGGGGCGAGGTCGAGCGTCGCTTCGAGTCCGAGGTGGGCGGAGTGCGGGTGAAGGCCCCGATGCTGCGGATCCACACCATCGCGGCCGGCGGCGGCTCTCTGTGTCGCTTCGACGGCTTTCGCCTCTCGGTGGGACCCGAGAGCGCGGGAGCCGACCCGGGCCCACTCTGTTACGGGCGACCCGGCGCCTCGGAACTGGCGCTTTCCGATGTGAACTTCGCCCTGGGACGGCTGCAACCCGACCGCTTCCCGTTTCCCCTGAGTCCCGAGCCGGTGGCCGAGCGCCTCGCCGCGACCGCCGATGCCTTGCGGCGCCAGGGACACGATCTCTCGCCGGATGATCTCGCCGCCGGGTTCGTCCGAGTGGCCAACGCGAACATGGCGTCCGCCATCGCCGAGGTGTCGGTGGTGCGCGGGGTCGATGCGCGCGACTGCGCCCTGGTGGGCTTCGGGGGCGCCGCGGGGCAGCACGTCTGCGCCGTGGCTCGCGAGCTTGGGATTCGCACCATCCTGCTGCATCCCCTGGCGGGAGTTCTTTCCGCCTACGGCATCGGCATGGCCGACACCAGCTGGGATGGGCAGCGGGACGCGGGCCGCACGCGGTTGCCCCAAAACGGAGAGCTGCCGGAGGTCGCGCGCCAAAGGCTGGCCGCCCTGGAAGAGGAGGGGCGGACCGTGTTGGCGGCCGAGGGAGTGACTTCTGCGATCCGGGTCGAAAGGCGCCTCGACCTTCGTTACCGCGGCACCGAGGTGCCTGTGTCGGTTCGCGAACCCGTTGATGGAGACTATGCGACGGCCTTTGCCAACGAACATCAGGTCCGTTTTGGCTATACGCGCCCGGGCCGTCCGGTTGAAATCGTCACGGTGCGGGTGCGCGTGCGTGCCCCGGCGGCGGGCGAGGCGAGTCGCTTTTCGACTCCGTCGGCCGCATCCGAGGTTTCTCCGCTACGCAGCGAGCGCGTCTGGTTTCCCGAAGCGGGTCGCATCCCCGTGCCGGTCTACGCCCGAGAGTCTCTGGGAGCCGGAGCGCGCCTCGAGGGCCCGGCTCTCGTACTCGAAGACACGGGCAGCGTCGCACTCGATCCCGGATTCTCCGCCGAAGTTGGCCCCGAGGGCATCCTCGTCCTGCGAGACGCGGGGGGAACCCAGCGGGATTCCGAGGTCGATCTCTCCCGGCCCGACCCGGTACGACTCGAGGTCTTCGGAAACCGTTTCATGTCGATCGCGGAACGGATGGGGACCGTCCTTCGAAACACTTCGGTGTCGACCAACATCAAGGAGCGCCTCGATTTCTCCTGCGCGGTCTTCGACGCCCAGGGCGGCCTCGTCGCCAACGCGCCCCACATCCCCGTGCATCTGGGCGCCATGGCAGAGACGGTTCGCGTCGCCCGCGAGCGCTTCCCCGACCTCGCCCCCGGTGACGTCATCGCCACCAACGACCCGGCCGCGGGCGGCTCCCACCTGCCCGACGTGACGGCGGTGACTCCGGTCTTCAGCGGTTCCGATCGGCCGCGTTTTTTCGTGGCGAGCCGGGGGCACCACGCGGATCTCGGCGGAAAGACGCCGGGTTCGATGCCCGCAGACTCGCGCCATCTCGACGAGGAGGGGGTCTTGCTGACCCCGTTCCGGCTGGTGACGCGGGGGCGCTTCGACGAAGAGCGTCTGCGCCGCGAGCTCTCGGCCGCCCGATTCCCCGCCCGGACCCCCGATGACAACGTGGCCGACCTCGAGGCCATGGTGGCGGCGAACCGATGCGGTGCGGAATTGCTCGAGGCACTGACCGGCGAGTTCGGTCTCGACTTCGTCGCCACCACCATGGGTCAGCTGCAGGACGCCGCTGCCGGAAAGGTGGCGAGCGAGATCCGTGCGCTTCCCGATGGCGTCTACGCCTTCGAGGACCGCATGGACGACGGGACGCCCATCGCCGTATCCCTGGCGGTTCGCGGAGACCGCATGAGCATCGACTTCGACGGCACCGGACCCGCTTCGAGTGGCAATCTGAACGCGCCGCCGGCGGTGGTCCAGGCGGCGGTCATCTACGTCCTGCGGGCGATGGTCGCCGAGCGCATCCCCCTCAACGGAGGCTGCCTGCGCCCCGTGGAAATTTTCGTGCCCCCGGGCTCGCTACTCGATCCGCCGGCGGGGGCCGCCGTGGTGGGGGGGAACGTGGAGACTTCACAGCGCATCGTCGACGTCCTGCTGGGTGCGCTGGGAAAGGTGGCGGCGAGCCAGGGCACCATGAACAACGTGGCGTTTGGCGACGAGACCTTTGGCTACTACGAGACGATCGGCGGAGGTTCGGGAGCCGGAGAAGGATTTGATGGCACCTCGGGCGTCCACACCCACA
The DNA here is from genome assembly GCA_036447375.1 of Myxococcota bacterium. Taxonomy (GTDB): domain Bacteria; phylum Myxococcota_A; class UBA9160; order UBA9160; family SMWR01; genus JACZXC01. The sequence continues at coordinate 3,385 of JAZFUU010000279.1, read as the reverse complement.
TGACGAATACGCGCATCACCGATGCCGAAATCCTGGAAACGCGGCATCCGGTGCGGCTGCTGCGATTCGGATTCCGGCCGGGCTCCGGCGGGGAAGGGCGCTGGCGGGGCGGGGACGGTCTGATCCGCGAGTACGAGTTCCAGGCGCCGGTCACGGTATCGCTGCTCTCGCAGCGCCGGTCGATTCCGCCCTACGGCCTGGCCGGGGGCGCAGCGGGTGCCACCGGGCGAAACCGCCTGGCGCGGAAGGACGGCGCGACGGAAGAGCTTCCGGGCTGCTGCACCGTCGAGCTGAGCGCCGGAGACCGGCTATGCATCGAAACTCCCGGGGGCGGAGGCTATGGGCGCCGTTGAGGGCTCGGGGACTTGCCGCCCGAGTCGCTCGTCCTTACTGTCCTGTCCGGGTGGGGCGCGTAGCTCAATTGGCAGAGCAAGGGACTCTTAATCCCTAGGTTGAAGGTTCGATTCCTTCCGCGCTCACCATCCGATCTTCCGGATTCCCCCACTCATTTAGAGATCGTCAGTGGGTGGGCGGTCGGCGGGCCTGGATTGGGTCCCCGCCTGCGCTCCGCATAACGCCCACGATTCGCTGCGCGACGTAATCAAAAAAAGGGTTCCAGCGCAGGCGCAGCATGTCGGTGCCGCTCACCTGCAGCACGCCCCTCTCGCCCCTGAGCGCGATGTTGCCGAGCTGGATTCCTGGGCTCTGGGCGGCGCTCGGGCCACCGTAGACGGGGTCATCGGGGGGGAAGGGCAGGGAGAGGTGGGAGAGGGAGTAGACCTCGCGCGGCCAGCGCATCCCGGGTTGTACCTCGACCTCGATCTCTTCGGCCCCCCGCCGCATTCGGTGAATCACGACGCGCTCGGTTTGGTCGTTCTCGTTCACTACCGCTTCGATGGTGAAATTGTGCGTGCGCTTTCTCAGCATGCTGTCGATCCAGCGCACCGGGTCTCGCTTCATCAGCGGCTCGATCTTGCTGTAGCGGTTGACGTCGAAGAGCACGAGCTCATGTCCTCCCACAGGCAGACGATCGAAGAGCCCGCGGACGAGTACCGGCGCCTCCACCGTTGCGTCCACGGCGGATTGAAAGGCGAGGGTTGGGGGAAACCGCTCGAGCGCGTCGCCGTGGCTCAGCTTCGTGATGCGCGTCTGGATCGCCTGGGTGATGAGATACGCCTGTTTGCCGGCATTGAGTGCGAACGACCCGTACTTGAAAGGGTCGTACTCGGGCAGGATCGAGTTCCACGCGAGCTTCTCGAGGCCGATCAGGTGCCCCAGCCGCTCCTGCCAGACCGCGAGGGCCGCGAGCTTGGTGATTCCGATCTGCGGGGAGAGCAACACAATGCGCGCGGGCAGGGGGAGCGAGTCATCCTCCAAGGCCTCGAGTACGTAGTAGACGGCGAGCGCGCCGCCGTTCGAGTAGCCGACGATGAGGAAGGGGGCCCCCGCAGCCCTCTCAACGGTGTGCTTCGCCGCGATCCGCACGGCGGCCGCCATGTCCTGCCACTCGACGTCCACGAGGCCCACGGGTGCGGTGCCGTGGCCCGGCACCCTCATTCCCACGGCAAACGCGCCCTCCCGGTGCATCCGCTCGGCCAGGCTGCGCATGCTGTAGGGCGAATCGGACATGCCGTGGATGAGTAGGACACCCGCGTTCGGTTTTTGGCGAGACATCTCGAAGCTGCGATTCCAGTGGGTCTTCCAGCGTGTGGGGTTGGAGAGCCCAGACCGGCTGTAGCGATTGAGTTGGCGCTTCTCCCCGGGGTCGACCTTGTCGTACACCTCGTTTTGAAGCTGCGCGAAGAGCCGCTCCTCGAGGGCGATGTAGCCCGCGAAGGTTTCGACCTGGGATCCGGCGCTGAACTCTTCGTCGAGGTTGGCCTGGTGCCAGACGCGCAGATCGGGACGGGCGTTGAGCACCATCACCATGCCCGAGATCCCGACGATCAGACCCCCGATCGACAGGTAGAACACCGCCCACAAAACCTGCTTCACCGTACCAACGACGATGCGTTTCATGTTGGGGATCGCTCCAAGTGCGGGCCGCCGCAGGCTGGCGCTTCTAGCACAGCGGTTCGCCCGAGACTCAGTTCCCTGCGGCGCCCGGATCCGGCTCCACGACTTCCCAGGTATCGTCGGGATCGAATTCCGAGAGGTCGTCGATCGCGCCCAGGTCCTTCTGGTAGACGCGGCCGAGGTGGTTCGTGACGAAGGTCATGATTCCCGTGTTCCCGTACGCCTCCGGATGCGCCACGAGCCCGAAGCCCGAAATCATGCGTCTGCCGACGACGTAGTCGTAGCGACCGCCCGGTGCGTTCGGCCCCTGTCGCGTCAGGATACGGAAGTGGTAGCCGCGCACAGCATCGCCGGTCTGCTTGGTCTCGAGATAGGCGCGGCTCGACTCGATCAGCGAGCCGAAAGGGCTCCGCGGCTCCCCGGCTTCGCGTTCCCAGTAGAGCCCGTCGCGTTCGCCGGGTGAGCTGACGAGCTTCTGTGCGTACTCGAGGATGTCATCCCCGTCGCGATCGCGACGCGCGTACTGGATCTGCGCATCGCGGTAGGCACGCGCGATCGCGATCGCGACGAGTTCGTTGCGGCCGATGCGGCGGTCGAGGATCTCGTTGATCCCGGAGGCTGTATCGAAGCGCCAGCGGCCCCCTTCTTGGACGAGGTGGATCGGGAATGGCCACTGTCGTTCTCCGATGACGAGCTCGGTCGATCCATCGTCCTGTTCTTCGAAGAAGAGCGAGGCGCGCGCTGCTTCCGCAAACTCGAGGTTGCTCGCATGTGCGGCATCCCAGTCCGAGGTGACGATTTCATCGCGATATTCCGGGCCGAGTACGGCCATCAACGCGTCCGGATCGTGGGCCTCGACGGCTTCGAGCAGGGCCTCGCTGGCTGCGGCAGGCGAATCGAAGGTGGACTGGCGGGCGAATCCGAGACCGCCGCACGTGGCGCCCAGCAGTCCCGACACGATCAAGGCGAGCAGGACGGGCGCGCCAGGCCGGATCGGGTTTGAACGTGCCATCGATTCCTCTCCTCCCAGCGCCTAGCGGCGGCGGCCGCCGCCGCCGCGATGTCCACCGCTGCCGCGTGAGGATCCACCGCGGCTCGATGCTCCGCGCGCGTGCTGTTGCTGCGACGCAGACCGGCTCTGGTAGTTCCCAAAGGAGCCGTTGCGGCGCGATTGATCGCGGGAGGCTGAGCTTCCGCTCCGGTTCCGCGACGACTCACCGGTCGAGCTCGGTCGAGCCGCCGCTCCCGAGCGGTCCGAGGATCGCGCGCGATCCGATGCCGCCGAGCCCGTTCGATCCGACGGCCGCGTCGCGGCGCGTTCCGCGGTGCCGCCCCCTGCCGGTCGCGTTCCCGCCCGGTCGCGGGTGCC
>JAZFUU010000278.1:0-7366 GCA_036447375.1 Myxococcota bacterium | reverse complement strand
TCGATGACCCGTTCGACCGAACGCGTGGCGGCCGGGTCGAGGGCCGCTGTCGGTTCGTCCAGCAGAAGCACTTCGGGCTCGAGAGACCAGGCCCGAGCCAGCGCCAGGCGCTGCTGCTCGCCCGCCGAGAGCAGCCGGGCCGGTCGGTCGGCCAGATCCAGCAGCCGGGTTCGCTCGAGCGCCGCGTCGACCCGCCCCCGCCGACACGCCCGCGCGACTCGGCGCAAGCTGAGAGCGTAGTCGACGTTGGCGCGCACCGATCGCCGCAACAGCACCGATCGCTCGAATACCATCGCCTGGTTTCGCGCGGCCCGGGGCGCGGCTTCACCTTGCCAGTGGACCGCGCCAGAGGTCGGCAACAGCAGACCGTGTATGAGGCGCAAGAGCAGGCTCTTGCCGGCGCCGTTGGGTCCGAGGATCAGGGTCCGCCCCTTCCCCTCGAGTCGCACCGAGATCCGGTCCACCAGCCGACGACCCCCCCGTGTGTAGGTCAGGTCGACCAGCTCGAGGGGAAGGATCGAGCCGGCCTCCCCAATTTTCGGATGCGTGGGCGGACTCATGCTTCGGCGTTTCGCGCCATGTCCCCCGCAAGGACGGCGGCGGCGTTGACGGCCAGCGAGAGAGCCAGCAACACGATGCCCAGGGCCAGGGCCAGGGCCAGGTCGCCCTTGCTGGTCTCCAGGGCGATGGCGGTGGTCATGACCCGGGTGACGTGGGCGATGTTGCCTCCCACAAGAATCACCGCGCCCACCTCGGCGATCGCGCGGCCGAATCCGGCCAGCAAGGTGGTGAGCAGCCGGTGGCGACCGTCCCACAGAAGCGTGGGAATCGCACGCAGGCGACTGGCTCCCAGCGATCGCAGCTGCTCGTCGTACTCCTCCCACAGATCCTCGAGCACCTGCCGGGTCAGGGCGGCCAGAATCGGGGTGATGAGCAGGAACTGTGCGATCACCATGGCTGTGGGGGTAAAGAGCCAGCCGAGAAATCCCAGGGGACCCGATCTCGAGAGCGTCAGGTAGACGACCAGGCCGACCACCACCGGCGGCAACCCCATCAGCGCATTCAGCCCCACCGCGGCGATGCGCCGTCCGGGAAACCGGAGCAGCGCGACCGCGCCGCCCAGGGGCAGTCCGACCCCCGCCGCCAGCACCAGAGCCGACGAACTGACCCAGAGCGAGCGCGCAATGATCTCGAGGAGGTCGCGATCCAGGCCAACGAGTAGCGCGAAGGCTGCCCCGAAGGCGTCGACGAGGTCCTGCATCGGAGGCGAACTTTGCCCGCTCTGCGGGCCCGATGCAACGTGGGGCCGCGCGGGCTCCGTCGCTTCGCTCGCCTTCGGCTTGCTGCGCGGAGCCGACTCTTGAGTCGGCTCCTTACTCGAGCCGGCCGGCGTACTTCAATCGCGGTCCCCAGTAGATGTGGTCGAAGCTGACCCTCTCGACCTTCTTTCCCGATGATGGGGCGTGCACGAAGGAGCGATCGCCGACATAGATGCCGACATGGGTCGTCTTCTTTCCATCGAGGCGGAAGAACAACAGGTCGCCCAATCGGAGTTTCGAGATCCCGACCGGCTGAGCTCGACGCTCGAGTGCCCGAGCCGAGTGGGGAAGACCGGGCGCCCCGGCCTGAGCGTAGCTGTAGACCACGAGCCCGCTGCAATCGAATCCGCGGGGTGTGCTCCCGCCGTAGCGGTAGGGAGCCCCGACCATGCCTCGGGCGGTATCCGCCACGGTGCGCAGATCGACGCCCCCGGGCCCGGTGCCATTCCCGGCACAGGCGATGCCCAGAGCTGCGTACGCAATCCCCAGCACGGCGCATGCAAAGCACCGAACGAAGTTCGCGGTGAGGGGCGACGATCGAACGCGCATGCAACCGACTTATCGGCAGCCGCTGGCAGCGAGCTAACCGCCGCACCGAGCCAATGATGGGGCTATGCGCCGGCCGGCCCATCCATGGCCAGGGGATTGGCCGCGAAGGCGAGGTCGGCGACGGGTTCGCCGCCGATGAGGTGTTCGTGGATGATCCGTTCGAGATTCTCGGGCGTGCAGCGGCGATACCAGGTGCCCTCGGGATACACCACGGCGATGGGGCCTTGCATGCAGACGCGCAGGCAGTCGACCTTGCTCCGGTAGACGCCGCCCTGAACGTCCACGAGACCCAGCTCCTGGAGCCGACTCTTGAGAAAGGCCCAGGCCGCTTCCTGCTCTTCGCGGGGGGCGCAGTCCCCGCCGACACACAACAGGATGTGGCGCTTGTACGCGCCGAGGAGGAGGACACGCGTCTTCAACTCGAGGCGGGTCGGGGCCATCGGAGAGCGAAATATAGCGTCGGCACCGGATCGACGCCCTCGCCTAGCGCACGTAGCCGAGGGCGCGAAGCCGTTCGAGCGCTTCCGGGGATTCGAATGCGTCTCGGTCCGGTGTTTTTCGGGAGACGGTCGCCGGCTCGCCCAGCCGCGATCGCAGTGCGTCTCGGCGCTCGGGGTTCTGCGCGGCGAGGTCGTGGGTCTCCGCCGGGTCGTTCACCCGGTCGTAGAGCTCGAGCCGTCCCGTCGACCACTCGATCAGCTTCCAGCCGTCGCGTTCGATCGCGCGAAGGTCTCGGGCCAGACGTTCGGGCCGCCACTTCACCGACCGCTGCTGGACCCGCACCCAGCTACGCGCTTGCTCCCGTCCCCGGCCCCAGGCTCGACCATCGATCCCGGGGGGTGCGCCCAGGCCCGCGTGCTCGAGCAGGGTTGGAAACAGATCCACCGACTGCACGATCCGACTCAGTCGAGACGGCGCCGGGGGCGCCCCCGGCGTGTCGACGCCCGGCTTCACGATCAGGGGAACCCGGGTGAGCTCGCCGTACAGGTTGAGCCCGTGCTCGACGAAACGGTGCTCGCCGAACGACTCGCCGTGATCGGAGGTGACGATCACGAGCATCTGCTTCCAGCTCGGGTGACGCCGAAGCCGGTCCAGCAACCGGCCGAGATGCCGGTCCAGATAGCGCAGCTCGGCGTCGTAGAGCGCGACCAGATGCGCCCGCTCCTCCGGCGTCAGGTCGCGATCGCCGCGGTTGATGCGCCGGGTCGAGTCGTCATCGAGCCCCAGCCGACTCCAGCGCGCGATCCGGCCGGGAAAAGCGTCGCGCCGGCTCGCCGGCGGGTTGTAAGGCGAATGCGCATCGAAGTAATTCACGAACAAGAAGAACGGGCGGTCGTCCGCCGCGTCAATCAGCGCGATGGCCTGATCGCTGATGCGCGCCGCCCGCCGGTACGGAACTCCGTACTCGAAGAAATCCGAGTCCGAAAAGAGTGGTACGCGACTCAACGACGCGAGGGGCTCGCTCCACTCGCTGGCCGCGCGCCAGGGCGTTCGCAGCTTGGTGTAGAAGTTGGGATCCAAACTCGAGTCGTAGAAGGCAAAGCCGCGATCGAGACCGAAAGTCGGCCCGAGAGCTCCCCCGTTGGCCACGACGCCAACGGCCCAGTAGCCCCGGGCGCTCAGCAGTCCCGCCAGAGTGGGCACGTGCCGGGCGAGCGGATAGCCGTAGGAAGGGGGATTCGGATCGCCGACCGACGGAAACTGGGCCCCGTGACGCGGTGGGTAGAGCCCCGTGAAGAGCGACGCGTGGGTGGGCAGCGAGTGGGGGCTGTTCGCCACCGCGCCGTCGATCACCACGCTGTGGTCGCGAGCGAAACGCTCCAGCCGTGGCATCGTATCGCGCTCGTATCCGTAGAGCCGAAGATGATCGACGCGGACGGTGTCGAGCACGATCAATACCGCCGGCGGCAGCAGCGCTTCGGACACCACCGCGGGCGGCTGTGGCAAGTCCGTGGCGTGGGCGGCGTGAGCGGCGGAACCGACACGACCCAGGCCGATCGCCACGGCGACGGCGACGCCGGCGATCGACAAAGCGAAGAGAGGGCGCGGGACGCAGACGACCCGAGGCAGCCGCGCCGACAGCACGAGAATGGCCACGGCCGTCGTGCTCGCGAACCCCGGCGGCGCGGCCGCAACCTCGCTCGGGGAACCCACGAGCCCCGGGTCGATCATCGTGCCGGCGAGGGCCGCGCCCACCGCGCTCGCGATCAGCGGTGCACCGCGCCCCGGGATCGGAAGCGCTCCCAGTGCACACACGGCCGCCGTCGCGGCGAACAGGCCCAGCACACCCGCCGTTCCCGATTCGGCGTGAAGCGAGGGCCAGAGAGCCAGCGCGATCGGAAGTGCGAGCGCCGCCAGGGCCCAGGGGCGATCGTCGCGGCGGTCGGCGAGAAGCGCGGCCAGCAGCACGTGGGCGGCGACGACGATCCCGAGGTGCGACGCAAAAAAACTCGGCGGAACCGGCGTCGGGACCGCCCAGAAAAACGGCATCTGAAATGCATTCGCGAGGGCCCCGCACGCGAGGCCGGCGGCGAGCCGCCTTCCCCAACGGGGATCGCTCGCGTTCCCGGTCGCCACGCGACGAGTATAACGGCGCCGCTCAGCCCCGATGACTGCAGAAGCGGGGTTGAACGTCAGCCGCCAACTCGCCGAACCCCGAGAACGGCCGTCGCCGAAGCAACCAGGGCGCCCACAAGCCACAAGCTCCCCGAACCGCGCAGGAGGGAGACATTGGCAGCGCTCGCCGGGTCGGCGAGCTCCGCCAGGTAGACCTCCAGATTCGTGTAGGCTCCATCGAGACCCAGCGCGTTGCGATCGCTATGCCTGGGAGTTGGAACAGGGACTCGATCCAAGTCCGCGCACCAGCGAGCCGTAGCCGTGCAGACCCTCGGTGTGGTGTTCGCCACGTAATCCACGGCGACTCGACCGCGGGCAACCTGCTCGTCGTCGACGGCGCGGTCTCCGCAGTCCTCGACTCGATGGCCTACAAGGCCTTCCGCTGGGACGACATGAACTTGAACGGCACGATCGACCGACTGTTGCCCCTCCTCGACGCGCCAATCGAGAAGGACAGAACCGTATGAGCCACCCGCGCAGGTCCGCTAAAGGGTCTCGCACCAACGGGGGCGATGGGGAATTCCAGCCGATTTCGCACGGAAAAAAAGAGTCCCGACAGGGACTTATGGCGGGGCGGACGGGACTCGAACCCGCAGCGCATACGAGCCAAGTTATTTCATTTCAACCGTTTAGCGCGTTCTCAGTTCGTGGAAACTGGTACCTGGCTGGTACCCTGCGTGGGGATTATCCCGTTCGCTGTTGATCTTGGCTGAGCGACGGCTCCGGGTTGATCCCTCGTCAGTCCTCGGTCCCCGTCTTGATCCAAGCCACCTGTGGACGCAAGGTCCTCACGGAAGCCCGGCGCTGCGCAGGTTGGCGATGGCCTCGTCGCGGTCGAATCCCAACGCCAGGGGCAGCTCAGTCGCTGACTCCGCGGTGAGATCCGGGTTCACGCGCAGGATCTCCTGGGCGAGGGCGCGCGCTTCTTCGTGACGCCCCTCGGACTCGTAGAGGGCCGCGAGCGGGATGCGCGCGACGATCAGGTCGGTGTTGGCGGCCCGAGCCTGCTCCCAAAGCTCCACGGCCTTCTCGGGTCGACCCGCGGCGAAATTGACCGAGGCCACGGCAACCCACATCCCCGCTGAGGCCCTTGGATTGAGGCGTGCCGCGAGAGCGATCGATTGCAGGGCCGCCACGAACCTTCCCTGGCGAGCCAGCGCCAGCGCGCTCGCTTCATCTCGCCTCCGCTCGCCCCGGTTCGAAGCTAGCTCAGAGGCTGGTACCAGTTTCGCAGGGCCGACCATTTCCTATCTCGCACGAAGGCAAGGAATATACCTTTTCGGGCGTTATGCAAGAAACCCCATCATGCTGTAGCCAGCTTCAACGAACATTCACCACCACCCCTTCTAGGATCGCCCCACCGGCTGTCTCAACGCTGATGAGTACGTTCTGTGATGGAGGTACAACGGGCGAGTCTTTTTCCCTAAAAGACCATGAGCCAACAGCGTCGGTTGTTGCCGCACCGATGATCGGGCCGCCCACGGTGGCTCCGAGGTATACGGTGACTGATTCACCCGCTGGAGGATTGGGACTCACCGAACCCGCGACCCGCCATTCTCCCTTGTCGCCGCGATATTGGGCCCGGTTCACCTGAACCACCGCCGGTTGAGAAGGAGCCGTGACGACGCTGATGGTGACCACTGCGCTGCCGGTGACTCCCTGGCTGTCCGAGACCGCTGCGGTGACAACATGGGTTCCAACGCTCAAGCTGGCAACAGAAAAGCCAGCGCCGCTTCCGATGGCGCCGTCCCGCGACGACGTCCACGCCAGGTTGGCAGCCAGGTTGCCGTCTTCGGCGTCGGTGGCGGTGCCAGCAAAGGCGACGACGTCACCCTCGGTGAAGCTGGACCCCGTTGCAGGAGCGGTGATGCTTACCGTTGGAGGTTGATTCGAAGGCGGCGGATCACCCACCTCAACGGTGTTGGAGCAAACAACGCCGTTCGCTTCGCAGATCTGGTAGACAAAAAAGCTGCCGCTGACATCGGAACGGTCTCGAAATTCCCCGTCGTTGCTCGGGGTATCAATCACCGTACCGTTGCGCAGCACCTGCACCGTCGCGCCGGTGGCACCGCTGTATTCCAGCTCAACGCGCAGGGAATCTTCATCGAGTTCCGCCCTGGTCAGAACCAGAGAGATGGTGGGGGTTGGATCGGATACCGTAACGGACTGGGAGGCCGAACCCGTGGCACCCGCATCGTCTGTGACCGTCAGCGTGACGACGAAGGTACCCCCTGCAGCATAGCTATGGGTAGGGTTGGTAAGCGAAGAGGTATTGCCGTAACCAAAGCCCCATAGCCGTGTGACGATGACACCATCGTCTGTGCTGGTATCGACAAAATCTACGCTCAAGCCATTTGTGGTGGCGTCGAACCCAGCGACGGGAGGCTGGTTGCCGGCACCCACCGAGATGGTCACCGACGCACTGCCTTGCGCTCCCTCGGAATCCACCGCTTCCGCAAGGATGAAATGCGAACCAACGCTTAGCGTCGCCAGGGAAGCATTGGCTCCCGTTCCAAGAAAGCCATCCACAGAAGAACTCCACGATAAACTGGCACTGAGGTCGCCATCCTCGACATCGCTGGCGCTGCCGGAAAACAGGATGCTTTCTCCTTGTGCGAAGCTGGCTCCGTTGGTGGGACTTGCTATGGAAACGCTAGGTGGCGTGTTGGAGGGCGGAGGCAATTGCATGCGCCAGAGCAACGACATGTTGTCACTCAGACTGGGCGTCCTAAAGCTGAAGGTGGTGGCTACGGTCGGCGAGACTTGGATGCCGACGGTTGCCTGCACCCCAAAGTCCCACCTGGAGTCCGCGAAGTCGACGTCGAGGTAATTGAAGAGAATGTCTGAGCTGCCTTCGAAGAAGACGACTTGGAACGTTGCGC
>JAZFUU010000277.1:0-12796 GCA_036447375.1 Myxococcota bacterium | reverse complement strand
CGGGGGGGCGGGCCCCCGGCCGGCGTCGCTAGACTCCGGCCGCAAGGCGGCGGAGCCGCCGCGCAGCAAGCCGCGGGCGAGCGAAGTCGAACCTTCTGGGGAGCGAGACCGTGGCTGAACAGCGCGAACGCGATGCCGGGGTGTCGGGCGCGATTCCGGTGGCACTGGTGACCGGCGGCGGGACCGGCATCGGCGCCGCCTGCTGCCGCGCCCTGGCTGCCGAGGGGTTTCGCGTGGCCGTGCACTTTCGCTCGAGCGAGGAGGGGGCCCTCAAGCTGGTGGCGGAACTGCCGGACGCGTTTGCGATTCGCGCGGACCTCGCCTCTCAGGAGGCGATCGACGCGATGATCGTCGAGCTGCGCGAACGTGCCGGGCGCGTCGATGTCCTCGTGAACAACGCCGGCACCAACGTGAACGCCCCGATTCTGTCGATGAAGCTCGATGATTTCGACACGGTGGCCGGTGTCGGGCGCGGGACCTGGTATCTCACCAAGGTGATCCTGCGTCGCTTCATGCTGCGCCGGCGCTTTGGTCGCATCATCAACATTTCGAGCGTCGTCGGACACACGGGAAATCCGGGCCAGATTCCGTACACGATGATGAAGGCCGGTTTGGATGCGTTCACGAAGTCGCTGGCCCAGGAGCTGGCGGGGCGTGACGTGCTGGTCAACTCGGTGGCTCCCGGCTTCATCCAAACCGAGATGACCGCGGATCTTGCCGATGAGGTTCGCGAGTCGATCCTGGCGCGGATTCCCCAGGGACGCATGGGGAGGCCCCAGGAAGTCGCCGAAGTGGTCGCGTTTCTGGCCCGGCACGCGACCTACATCAACGGCTCCGTCATTCACGTCAACGGAGGCCTCTACGGGTGAGCGAACGCAAGCCGGCGAAGCCGAGCGAAGTCGAGCGCAAGGTGGCGCAGCCGCCGCGCAACGAGGCGAAGCCGAGCGAAGTCGACCGCAAGGCGGCGCAGTCGCCGCGCAACGAGGCGAAGCCGAGCGAAGGCGACCGCAAAGCGGCGCAGTCGCCGCGCAACGAGGCGAAGCCGAGCGAAGTCGAACTCGAAATCGAACAAGACCCCGAACCCCGAGGCATTCACAACGACCGAGTCGTCGATCTGATTCGCCTCGACTCCGAGAGCGACGAAGTCGTGCTGCTCATGCTCGAAGAACGCGCCTGGGGCACGGTGCCGGAACAGCTTCGGCAGCTCGAGGCCAAGTTCAACAGCTACTTGTCCTATGTGCTGGACGGCCACCTGGTGAAGCAGTACCCCCAGTACGAGAGCAAGCGCGTTCGATTCCTGCTCGACTGCGCGACACCGCCCGGCCAGCAGGAGCAGGCGATGTTGACCTCGATGCGAAACTTCGCGATTTCCGAGAATCTGGGCTTCGATGTGGTTGTCAGTCGCTGATCAGAGACAGCACCGATTCCACAGCCGGCCAGAGATCGTCTTCGGGAATGTTGAGGGCCGGAAAGAAGCGGACAACCCGCTCGGCGGTGCTGTTGACCAGGATGCCCCGTTCGATGGCGCGCAGCGGGATCGCCGCCGCTCGTTCCGGGTCGCGAAGCACCAGTCCCAGTAGAAGTCCGCGGCCGCGCGCCGTCTCGACGCGATCCGAGTGTTGGACTGAGAATTCTCGAAGCCGCTCGAGCAACCGGCTTCCCAACTCCGCCGCGCGCTGGGCCAGCCGTTCCTCGACGAGAACACCGAGCACCGCGTGGGCAGCTGCGGCCGCCAGGGGATTCCCACCGAAGGTCGTGCCGTGGTCGCCGAGGTTCACGGTCTTGGCGACGGCTTCCGTGGTGAGGAAGGCGGCCACCGGGAAGCCTCCGCCCAGGCCCTTTCCGAGCGTGATCACGTCGGGAACGACGCCTTCGTGTTCCGATGCCAGCATGGTTCCGGTGCGTCCGAGCCCGGTCTGGATCTCGTCGAATATGAGCAACGCTCCGGCGGCATCGCAGATCTCGCGAAGTCCCGCGAGGTATCCATCGGTGGGAACGACTACGCCCCCTTCGCCCTGAATGGGCTCCACGATGACGGCCGCGCACGAGTCGTTCACCGCATTTCGCATGGCATCGAGATCGTCATAGCGAACCACATGGGCCTTGGGCAGCAGAGCCCGATACCGATCGCGATGCTTGGTCTGGCCGGTCACAGAGAGTGCGCCGAGGCTGCGCCCGTGGAAGGAGTTCTCGGTGGAGACGAAATGGCTGCGGCCCGTCGCGCGATGGGCCAGCTTCAAGGCGCCCTCGACAGCCTCGGTTCCGGTGCTGACGAGAAAGCTCCGCGTCACGGTTTCGGGGGTGATCGCGGCCAGGCGTTCGATCAGGTCGAGCTGAGGCAGCGTGTAAAACAGGTTGGTCGTCTGCATGATCCGCCCCGCCTGATCGCGGATGGCGTCGACGAGGGCCGGATGGCAGTGGCCGATGCATGTGACGCCCCAACCGGCGGTGAGGTCGACGAACTCCCGGCCCTCGACATCGCGAACTCGCGAGCCCCGGCCCTCGACCAGCGCCAGGGGATGCCGCTTCACGACCGGTAGGAAGTGGGTCGCTTCCCTGCCCCGAATTGCATCGATCGTCATGAGAGGCTGGGTAGCAGGTCGGGCGACTGCGCGCCGGATGCTGAGTTGGGATACCCTTTCGCCGTGGCGGACGTAATTCTCCTGGAGGGCATCCGAGTGCCGGCGGCCCTGGGCGTCACCGTGGCCGAGCGACGCCATCGCCGCCCGGTGCTTCTCGATCTGGAGGTCACGAGCGATCTTCGACGGGCCGGACGCAGTGATCGCATTCGCCAGACGATCCACTACAAACGTATCTTCGAGGTGGTCGAGGACGTGGCGTCGAACTACGAGCACAAGCTGGTCGAGGCCCTGGGAGACCGGATCGCGCGGGCGGTGTTGTCGAAGTTCGACGCGGATGCCGTGACGGTCACCGTTCGCAAGCCCCAGCCGATTTCCGGGGTTCTCGACTACGCGGGGATCCGGATCACGCGGACACGCGAGGATGTCAGCTGACCGATGAAGGGTCCACCCGACCCGTGATATAGTCCCCAGGGAACGCCCGGGTCGATTCTCCACCGAGAAGGGTTCCCGTTGAGTCTCTCACCCCTCCAGGACTCCGCCACGATCTCTCGCCGCGAGGCCGAGGGCCTGGTTGCACGGGCGGTTGAAGACGGACGCCTCGAGCGCGGTCCGGCCGCCCGTCTGGGTGCGGGGCTGGCCGACGCATCGATCCGCGAAGCGGTGCTCGAGGGCGCTTTCGAGAGCAAGCGGCGCGTCAAGGGCGACTCCGTCAGCGTTTCGCGAAACGTCTTTATTCCGTTGACGAATCTCTGCCGGGATCGTTGCGGCTACTGCACCTTCGCGAAGCTTCCGGACTCTCCCGAGGCTCGCACCTACAGCCTGGAAGAAGTCGCAGAGGTCGTGCGGGGTGGAGCGCGCATGGGCTGTACCGAGGCGCTGTTCTGCCTAGGAGACAAACCCGAAGTCGCCTACCGATCCCATCGGGAATGGCTTGCGCGGCGGGGCTTCGCGTCGACCGCCGACTACCTCGTCGAGGGCTGCAGGGTGGCTTTCGAGGGAGGGCTGCTTCCCCACACCAACGCGGGCATTCTCAGCGCCGACGAGATGTCGGCCCTGCGACGCTGGAACGTGTCGATGGGTCTGATGCTCGAGTCGACGAGTCCGCGCCTGCGCGGCCGCGGCATGGCGCACTTCTACGCACCGGACAAGGATCCAGCGGTGCGGCTGCGGATGCACGAGGAGGCCGGCGAGTTGAGGATTCCCTTCACCAGCGGCATCCTGCTGGGAATCGGTGAGTCCGCCGACGAGCGGGTCGACACCCTTCTGGCGATTCGCGATCTGGACGACCGCTTCGGGCACATCCAGGAAACCATCGTCCAGCCGTTTCACCCCAAGCCGGGTACCCGCATGCGGGCCTTGTCCGGACTTCCCGATCCGGAGGTCGCCGGCTGGGTCGCCATTGCGCGACTCGTCCTCGGACCGGAGATGAACGTCCAGGCGCCGCCGAATCTGGCCCCCGAGATGCTCGAGCTGCTGCTTCGCTCGGGGCTGAACGACTGGGGTGGCGTTTCGCCGGTTACCGTCGATTTCATCAATCCCGAGGCGCCCTGGCCGTCCTTTCGCGAGCTGCGACGACGCACCGAGGCCGCGGGCCAGCGCCTGATCGAGCGTCTTCCGGTGTACTCCGAGTATCTTCTTTCTCGTCCCGAGTTCTTCGACGCGAGGGTGCGCGAGGCCGCCCTGCGCTTCGTAGACGCATCCGGCAACGTCCCGCCGCGTAGCGGCGCGACGGTGGAGGCCGCATGAACTTTGACCGCCTGTTCTCCGATACGACCCCCGAGGTCGTCGCCATTCTGGATCGATCTCTCGAGGGGCGCGAGCTCAGCGAGAAACAGGGGGCGGTGCTGCTTCGCGCCGAGGGTGCCGATCTCTACGCGCTGATGCGCGTCGCCGATCTGGCGCGCCGTGAAGACCGCGGCGACGACATCTCGTTCGTGATCAACCGAAATATGAATTTCACGAACGTCTGCTACGTCGGGTGCTCGTTCTGCGGCTTTTCGCGCCACAAGGACGACTCCGATGCTTACGACCACCCCATGGAAGTTCTCATCGAGAAGACGCGGGAAGCCATTGCGCGCGGGGCGACCGAGGTCTGCATCCAGGGGGGGATTCATCCCAACAAGGATCACACCCACTATCGCGAGATCCTGATCGCGTTGAAGCGCGAGTTTCCGGACATTCACATCCACGCCTTCTCGCCGGAAGAGATCGACTTCGGCCATCCCAAGAGCGGGATGGAGCTGGCCGACTACCTGCGTTGGCTCGTAGATGCAGGGCTGGGAACCATGCCGGGCACCGCCGCCGAGATTCTTGACGACGAGATCCGCAACGTCATTTCGCCTCGCAAGCTGAAGCGCGATCGTTGGATCGAGATCGTGCGGACGGCTCACTCTATCGGCCTGACCTCGACGTCAACCCTCATGTATGGCCACATCGAAAACGAGGAACATGTGGCCGCACATCTGGCTCTACTCCGCGACATCCAGAAAGAGACCGGCGGTTTCACCGAGTTCGTACCGCTCGGATTCATTCACGAGCGCAACGTCCTGTTCAATCACATGGGTGCGCGCTCCGGCTCTTCGATGCCGGAAGATGTGCGCCTGGTGTCCGTTGCGCGCTTGTTGTTGCGGCCGTGGATCACGAACATCCAAGTTTCCTGGGTAAAGATGGGTCCGAAGCTGGCACAGATGGGCCTGATGGCCGGCGCCAACGACTTCGGCGGCACGTTGATGGAAGAGTCGATCAGCCGCGAGTCGGGATCGCATTTCGGTGAGAACCTGCCCCCCGAAGAGATGCGGCGACTGATTCGCGAGATCGGCCGTACCCCGGTCGAGCGGAGTACCACCTACGAAATCCTGAGGCGATTCGACGATCCCGAGAAGGATCCCCCCTCGCTCGAGCCCGAGCGTCCGCTCGAACTGTCGGGACCCACTCGCTGGCGCCTGCAAGAGGAGCGAGGCACCGCCGCGAGCTAGCCTCGATCAGAGCGCTCCGATTCTCGCCGCAGCGCATCGAGCCGGGCGGAGAGAGCCTCGACCTGATACCGAATCGGCGCGCGTTCGAGGATGCGCCGCTCCACGACTCGAATCGCGTTGCTCACCGCGGGGTGTTCTCGCCCGAACGCCCGGGCGATCGTCGTCAGTGGCGCATCGGTGTAACGGCGGCACAGATACATGGCGAGCTGGCGCGGAGCCAGGACATCGTGACGCCGAGACCGGGACGCCATCGACTCTCCCGAGGTTCGAAAGAAGCCGGCCACGACCGAGATGACGGTGGAGAGGGCCAGGGGAGAAACCCGGGGTTGCGAGGGCGCCAGCTTCTGGAGCGCTAGCTCCGTGAGTTCCAGGTCGATCGGTTGGGCGAGCAGCGAGGAGCTCGCCACCAGCTGGATCAACACCCCCTCGAGGTCGCGTACGCTGCCTCGGGCCACCTCGACCAGGCGATCGAGACAGTCGTCCGGAATTCGAACACCACCCCGGGCCGCCTTGTCGCGCAGGATGCGCCGACGCACCTGGGCGCTCGGGGGGTCGATGTCTGCGACGAGACCGGCCGTCATCTGGGAGCACAGCCGGAGGTCGAGATCCTTGATGTCGCGGGCCAGCCGATCGGCGGTCAGAACGACCCGGACGCCGACGTCGAGCAGGTGGGCGATCGTGTGGAACAGTTCCAGTTGGGTGGCTTTTTTTGAGGCCAGAAACTGGACGTCTTCCACCACCAGGAGGTCGCACTGCTCGCGAAAGCGGCGCTTGAACTGATCCATCTGACGGGAACGGATCGACGTCATGAACTCATTGGTGAAGGACTCCGCGGGGGCGTAACGCGGTCGCCGGCACCCGCCCGCGATTGCCTCGCTCACGATGGCTCGTGCCAGGTGGGTTTTCCCCAGGCCCGGATCGGATACGAGGTAGAGTGGGTCGAGGCGTCGCTGGCGGCCGGATGCGACCGCGAAGGCGGCCTCTCGCGCCAAGGCGTTGCACGAACCGACCACGAAGTTCTCGAAAGTATGAGGGAAGGGTCGTTGGGTCGGAGGCCGCTTGAAACCGGGTTGCTGGGGGATGGGAGCCGGATCCCGCGGGGACTCGGTCCGCATTGACTCGGTCCTGGGGGAAGCGTCCTCAGCCTCGGGCCCCGCGACCGGGGTCGTCGCCTGTGGAGGGCTTCCGACCGCCAGGGTGACCGTCACCGGCCGCCCCGCCTCGGCGGTCGCGCATCGGGAGATGAGCGCGAGGAAGCGCTCGCGCACCCGATCGCGGTGGAAGGGTGAGGGACACACCAGGCGAAGTCCGTCGCCGTCGCTCTCGACCGACAGCGTCCGTACCCAGGCCGCCAAGGTGTAGCTGGGCAGCTGGGTCTCGAGACGGCTCAGGACTTCCGCCCAGATCTCGGGGGGTGAGACCATGGATTCCGTTCTTCAGAGGTTTTGGAGCGTTTTAGCCCAGATCCCATCAATCTGCGCTGCTAAGACGCCAGGGAGTAGACCACGCCCAGGGACTCGCCGCAATCGCGATTCCCACCGATCGGACCCGCGACCGATACGCGGCTGTGTAGGGTTGAGGCCCGTTTTTTCGGGGGAAAACCGCTGTTTTGTTTTCGGATCGCGGTATGAATTCGAGTACTTCCCGGACCTCCTTGAGGCGCCGCGGAAGACGCCAAAGCGAGTCGGGGGCGATTGCACACTTTTTCAACGATTGAAAAAATACGCTGTTTTTTGTCTAATTTCGTCGATTTTCGAGAATTCGTATCTCAATGAAGCCGATCGCCTCCGGGCTGACCGGGATTCCGGAGCCGGGCGCGATGAAAGCTGAGCAGGCCCTCCAGGTGCTCGAATCGCTTCCGAATTCCGTCGGCCTCGAGGAGCCCTTGTTTCTCGGGAGTCGGAAGCTGCAGCGCGTCTGAGAGAGAATTGACGAAGATCGCGTCGTCCAGTTCCCGAAGGCACTCCGGGGATGCGTCTCTCCCAGAGCCGGCTCCGGAGAGGTGGGCCGGATGGGTCACGAGTTCGACGAGGCGAACCCGCAGCGCGGCCACGGCTTCCGCGTCGGCGGGATCGCTGGTGTCCTCCAAGAGCGCCACCTCGGCCACCCGGTAGAGTCGGTCCTCCGGCCTCTCACACTCGTTCTCGATCCGGAAGCGATGCGTCCCGTGAAGAACGACGTCGTATCGGCCGTCGTCCCGTTGTCGGGACCCAACGATCGCACCGATACATCCGACCGGATAAACCGGCGGGTCACCCTCCATGGCGTCGACGTGCTCGGGTGGCACGGCGATCATGCCGATCTGCTTGTCTCCGGCCAGGACGTGTTCGGCCATCTGTCGGTAGCGCGGCTCGAACAGATGAAAAGGCTTGCGGACGTGCGGGAAGAGCACGACGTCCGACAGCGGGAAGATCGGAATCACGGCGGTTCCCGCGTCCATGCTTCACTAGATTAACACGGTCGTTGGCGACTTGACGCGGTGGGACGACCCCGGAAGACTTCTCGGCGCCCCATGGATCGTCGGACCGCTCTCGACCTCGTCGATCGTCTCAACCGGGATGCGGAACGCATCGCGCGGCGATTCGATCTGAAGTACCAGTCGATCGGGGCCGAGCGCGCGAACGTGAAGAACCGCTACGGTGCCTGTACCTCCGACGGTGGAATCAAGATTCGGCTACGCCATTCCATCACCGGTGCCGCGCTCAAATATTCGAGTCTGGTGAATACCCTGTGCCACGAGCTCGCGCATCTCCGGCACTTCAACCACGGAGTGCGCTTCAAGGCCTTCTATCTTCAGCTGCTCGACTTCGCCCGGGCCGAGGGAATCTACCGCCCGGGTCGCGGACTCGGCGACAGCGGGTCGAGTCCGGGCGCGCAAATTCGCAAGGCCAGCCGAACCCGACGGACGGGTCCGATTCAATTGGGTCTGTTTTCTCGGTAGAAGGAGAAGCGCTGGGAGCTAGGAACTGGCGAGCTGGTCGTACTCTTCGAGGGTGTTGGGACCCTCTTCGACCTTCGCGAGGATGTCGTCGCTGGCAATGGCTTTGTCGATGACTTCCCGGAGAAGCCCCTCGACAGTCAGCTCATCGAACTCGGCCAGAGCATCTTCCAACGCCCCCGAGGAGACACTGAAATGAACTGTGGCCTTGATTTTAACATTCATCGGCTCGCCCGATCACTCGTTCCCCCGCGGGTCGTCCAGCGGGATAGTTCTCTAACTTGCTGAAATTAAAAGACATTCAGCGATTCGGCAAAAGCATACACCACCGTCTGGGGTTCGGCTACGAAATTCTGGCGCTTTTCCAGCCGTTTCCGAGACTTCGGGGGAATTCGTTTCAGCGCGATGGTCGATCGGCCCGGGCGTGCAAGACGAGGAGCAGCACCGCGGCGGCTCCCAAGCCTGTGAAGATCCCGACGGAAACCCGATGTAGCTGGTGGAAGCGGGCGGCCGAGCCTGCGTTTCTCTCGGGATCGAAAGCCAGCAGCCGCAGCTCAGATATCTCGGCCGAAACGCCGAAATGGGTGTAGAGACAGAGCGCGCTCATGATGAGGGGAATGGCGATGAGCCGTGGGCCGCGACCGAGTACTCCGGCCAGCACCGCCAGGACCAGGCCGGCGCCGGCGCCGAACAGATGTAGTGCCCTCAGGGTCGGCCCGATCAGGGTTCCGGCGACTTCTGCGCTTGGCAGCACCCGAAACGCGGTGGGCGCTACGATCGCGCTGAACAGCGCCCAGCTTCCGATCCACAGCCCCAGGGTGAGCCACAGCGCGCTTCGCTGGGCGACGTCTCGTATCGTAGAGTCCGGCCGCGTGGTCACGGCCCAATTGTCCGGGAAGGCAACACGCCTCGCAAGCGCGGAGCGCGCGCAGCAAGCCGAAGGCGCGCGGAGTGGAGAGGCGCTAGAAAGCGCGGAGCGGTCTCAGCGACAGCGTTCATTCTCTTTCGAAGGCGAGCGCGGTCAGAAAAGCTAGGAATCAAGGGACGACGTTGGGTATTCAATCCTGGATCACTGCGCGACTCGCCGCTTTCCTGAGCCGGCCGGTCGGAAACTACGAACTGCGGGGGTGGAACGACTTCGGCGCGCTGAAGCAGCAGATTCGCAAAGGCGACGTGCTGCTCGTCGAAGGCGAACAGCGCGTCTCATCGGTGATCAAGTACCTCACCCACAGCTCCTGGTCCCACGCGGCCCTCTACCTCGGTGACGAATTGCTAAAGCGCGGAGGCGAGCAGCGCGAGTGGGCCCTCGAGACCTTTGGTGACGAAGCCGAACATCTGCTTCTGGATGCCTTGTTCGAGGGCGTGGTGGCCGCGCCGATGACGAAGTATTCCGCGTTCAACGTGCGACTCTGTCGCCCCAACGGACTGCAACCGGAGCATCTCCAGATCATCCTCGATGACGCGGTCGCGTCTTTGGGCTGGCAATACGATGTTCGCAATATTCTCGACCTCGCGATCCATCTCGTGATGGTCTCGCTCTGTCCCAGTCGCTATGGGCGAGACACTCAGTTGGGGAGCGGCGCCAATACCGAGGTGATTTGCACGAGCCTGCTCGGGCGACTCTTCCAGAAGGTCCGCTTCCCGGTGCTCCCCTCGGTGACGGTTCCCGATGGGAGCCATCCGTATCGCGAGATCGCGGGCCCGTCGCTCCGCCGATCTCCTCTGACCCTGTTCCGTCCTCGCCGCCGTTCGCCCTACGTCGGAGTCTTTCGCCAGATGCACCACACGCTGCTCACACCGCGAGACTTCGATCTTTCGCCCTACTTCGACATCATCAAGTTCAACGTGATCGCGCAGCACAACTTCGACTACCAGAGAATGGAGTGGGCGGACGATTCGTCGCGGGACTCCGCCAATGTGGATGCTGACGATCTGTCGAAGGCCGGCTGATCATTCCTGCTAGCCCGCATCAAGAATAAAGCGGGCTAAGGCGCGTCGGCCGGATCGCAGACCCAGCGGAGGCCGACGTCGATGACGGCAAGGGCGCCCTCGTCGCTCGCGACCGCCGGAACCCGGGCCGCGCCGATCGTGCGACGCAGAAGCTCGATTCCCGCGTAACGGGCGACGTCTCGGAAGCACGGCGGCGGTTCGGCTTCGTGGGCCGCCTGGTAAGCGGACCAGGTCGCGCGGATGGCCGCGGTGGCGGAAGAGGCGGCCCCGCGCGCCGCCGCGGGGAGCAACAGGTGGCCCACGAGGACACCGACGTCAAAAGCCGGATCGCCGATGTGAGCGATCTCGGCGTCGAGTAGCCGCGGTCCCCGGGGCCCGAGCAGGATGTTGTCCGGCTGTACATCTGCATGGACCAGCGAGCCCTCGGGGGTCAGGTATCGCCGGTAGGCCGCGTCGATGATTGCAATCAGTGCCGCGTCGTTTTGAATGGCACCGGCTCGATCGGCCACGGCGGGAGTCAGCGGGAAGTTGTTCGGTCGGTACGGAAGCTGGAAGATGTGGTCGCCGTGAAGCCGCCGCATCTCATCGTTCTCGAAGCGCGGCGCCAGATTCGCGCGCTGTGTTCCCGAGTGGACCGCTCCCAGAAATCGGCCCAGGGCGCGCCCCGCGGCCGCCACAACCGGGGCGGCCGCGGTTTCCCTGGCCAGGGTCTGAGACAGCGGCGTCGCGTTGCCCAGATCCTCCAGCACGAGGACACACTGGCGCGGATCGAAGAACAGGACCTCGACGCAGATACCGTTGGGGTCCAAGGGACCCGCGACTTCGAAGTAGCGGACTTCGAAGGCGGCACGTTCGGTCGAGACGCGGTACTCGGGGAATCGCTCGAGTGCCGGCCGCGCCTGCTTCACGACCCAAGACCGGCCGTCCGAGACCGATCGAACCCGCCGGACCCAGTTGATGTTTCCCTCGCCCACCGGTTCGATGGCGACAGCCAGGCTTTGTGGGATAAAACCCACGCTTCGGAGATATTCGGCCAGATTCGCTTCCGTGAGATGTAGCTGCGCACTCATAGAATCGCACCGGGTCGGCAATCAGGGCTCAAGACCGTGCAGCGAACGCCGATCAGATGTCCCAGTTCCGAGCCAATCTGGGGGGGTGAGGTTCGGACGGAACGCCCCGGGACCCACGGGCCCCGGGGTCGTTCTGTTTTGGCCCCGGACGTGATTTCGGGCCAGGAAATCGTCAGGTCCGGGTCTGAGCGGGCTCGGGTTCGAGACTGACCGGGTCCAGGCGTTGGTCCTGGATCCGCTTGGCGGTGTCGGCCTCGACCTGGCTGCTGTGGCAGTCGGCCTTGGATCCCCCGTCGCCGCCCATCTCGTGACGCGTCTTGCTGGCGAGACGGTGGACTTCCATCGGGCTCAACACGCCGCGCTTCTCAAGGATCTCCCGCTGCTCCTCAGTGAGGGCCGCCGACACTCGCGGCGAGTCCCACGCATAGCCCTCCGCGGTTCCGCTCATGAACTCGACGATCTCCTTGCTGATGCGGACCGAGCACCAGTCGTGGCCGCACATGGCACAGAAGTCGGTGTCCACATCGAGATCTTCGTCGTGGTAGGCCCGAGCCGTATCCGGATCGAAGGAAAGATCGAAGTGCTTTTCCCAATTCAGCGCTGCACGAGCTTGAGTGAGTTCGTCGTCGCGATCCCGCGAGCCCGGAATGCCCAGGGCGATGTCGGCAGCGTGGGCCGCGATCTTGTAGGCGATGACGCCTTGCTTGACGTCGTCTTTCTTGGGCAGTCCGAGGTGCTCCTTCGGAGTCACATAGCAGAGCATCGCTGCACCGTGATAGGCCGCAGCGGTGGCACCGATGCAGCTGGTGATGTGGTCGTACCCGGGGAAGATGTCGGTCACCAGGGGCCCGAGCACGTAGAAGGGCGCGCCGTGACAGAGTCCGCGCTCGAGTTTCATGTTGAACTCGATCTGATCGAAGGGCACGTGTCCCGGTCCCTCGACCATCACCTGGCAGCCGTTGGCCCAGGCCCGTTCGGTCAGCTCGCCCAGGGTCTCGAGTTCTTTTAGCTGCGCTGCATCGGTTGCGTCGGCGAGGCCCCCCGGTCGGAGCCCGTCTCCGATCGAGAAGGTGACGTCGTATCGGCGCAGGATCGCGCAGATCTCGTCCCAGAGCGTGTACATCGGGTTTTGTTTCTCGTGTCGAAGCATCCATTTGGCCAGCAGCGACCCGCCCCGGCTCACGATTCCGATCAAGCGATCCCGCACCAGGGGCAGATGTTCGCGGAGTACACCGGCGTGGATCGTGAAGTAGTCCACGCCCTGCTGCGCCTGCTGCTCGA
>JAZFUU010000276.1:0-11267 GCA_036447375.1 Myxococcota bacterium | reverse complement strand
AGGCTCCTTGTACGTTGTTCTGACCCCGCAGCGGATGCAGGCCGGTGCCCGGGCGTCCCACGTTGCCGGTGATCAGCGCCAGGGAGATGACGCAGCGGCAGTTGTCGGTGCCGTGCACGTGCTGACTCATGCCCAGTCCCCAGAAGGTGATCGCGGCGCGGGCGCTGCCATACGCGATCGCCACCTCGCGGATCAGCTCGGCGGGAACCCCACAGATCCCGCTGACACGCTCGGGGGTGTAGGCCTTGAGCGTCTGCACCAGCTCCTCGAAGCCGGTGGTGCGCTCGGCGATGTAGGTCTCGTCGACGAGGCCCTTCTCGACGATCACGTTCATGATCCCGTTGTAGAAGGCGACGTCGGTCCCGGATCGGATTTGGCAGAAGCGCCAGGCGTGGTCGGCGATGCCGCTGCCACGCGGGTCAACGACGATCAGCTTCGTACCGCGCCGCGCCGCTTGCTTGAAAAAGGTGGCGGCCACCGGGTGGTTCGAGGTGGTGTTGGTCCCGGTGATCAGCGCGACATCGGCGTTTTCGATGTCGCCGTAGGTGGTGGTCACCGCGGCGGAGCCAATCATCTGGAGCAGCGCCGTGACCGATGAGGCGTGGCAGAGCCGCGTGCAGTGGTCGACGTTGTTGGTCCGGAACACGGCGCGCACCAGCTTCTGAAACAGGTAGGCCTCCTCGTTGCTGCATTTGGCCGAGCCGAAGCCCGCCAGTGCCCGGGGTCCCCAGCGATCCCGTGCTTCCAGCAGACGGCGCGCCACGAGGTCGAGGGCCTCGTCCCAGCTCGCCTCGCGGAACGCCGGGAGCACCTGGTCGTAGTCGACCAATCCGCCGGGCTTGCGACCCCGGCGCTTCGAGCTCGCGACTTCGGGCGAGAGCGCGCGCTTGGGATAGTCCACCCGGATCAAGGGCTTCGTGAGCCGATGAGGGTGCGAGACGAAGTCAAAGCCGTAGCGGCCCTTGACGCAGAGCCGGCCCTGATTTCCGGGGCTGTCGCGGCCCTCGACGAAGGCCACGCGATTGGCCTCGCGGTCGACCTGATAGGTCAGCGCGCAGCCGACGCCGCAGTAGGGGCACACGCTGTCGACGGCCTCGAGCTCGCTGCGCGGGCGGATCGGAACCGACGTGGGCTTTTCGGTGAGAGCACCGGTGGGGCAGGCGGCCACGCACTCGCCGCAGCTGACGCAGCTCGAATCGCCCATGCCGTTGTCGAGATCGAACGAAATGCGCGCACTGTACCCCTTGCCGGTGCGCCCGATCACATCGTTGTTCTGGACGTCGTCGCAGGCCCGGATGCAGCGGTCGCACAGGATGCAGGCCTGGTGGTCCACGGCGATCACCTTCGAGGTGTCGTCTTGGGGCCGCGAGTTTCCGCGTGGCAGCCGGACTTCGACGGCGTAGCGCTCGGCGAGGGCGAAGAGTTCATCGTCGCCGGTCGTAATCTGCCGGGGCGACGTTTCGGGCTGGTCCGACATCAGCAGCTCGGTCAGCATACGGCGGCAACGTTCGACCTTGTCGCTGGCGGTGCGCACCACCATGTCGGGTTCGACTGCGCGCACGCACGAGGCCGCCATCACCCGGGCTCCCTCCACCTCGACCACGCACATGCGGCAGACGCCGACCGGATCGAGCCCGGGCTGGTGACAGAGTGTGGGAATCGCGATTCCCGCGCCGCGCGCCGCCTCCCAGATCGTCGCGCCCTCGGAAACCGTGACTTCGCGGTCGTCGATGTGGAGCGTGATGCTCATGGGCGTCTCGCGACCTCTGGGAAGTGTTCGAGGATGCTGAGAACGGGCGTCAGGGCCACCTGTCCGAGTCCGCAGATCGAGGTCTCCCGCAGCGCCTCGTCGAGCTCCGGGAGCAGCGCGAGTCCGGCCTCGTCGCGCCGCTCGATCAGGGTCACCGCCTTCTCGGTGCCGACCCGGCACGGTACGCACTTGCCACAGGACTCGTTCCGGAAGAAAGCCGTGAGGTTGCGGCCGAGCTCCAGCAGGTCGGCGCCGTCGCCCACGACGACGACCGCACCGGCACCGAGCGCTGAGCCCGCCTCGCGCAGCGGCTCCCAGTCCAGGGGTACGTCGGCGCGCGAGGCCGGGAGGAAGCCGGTGCTGGCGCCACCGGGCAGGAACGCGAGGAGCTTCTGGCCATCCCGCAGGCCCCCGCAGCGTTCGATGAGCTCGCCGAGTTGGGTCCCCAGCGCTGCTTCGACCACTCCGGGCCTTGCGACGTCGCCGCTCACGGAGAAGAACTTGAGGTCCGCCCGCCCGGTGCGCAGGATCCTCGGCACCTGCGCGAGCGTCTCGACGTTGTTGATGAGAGTGGGTTGGCCGTGGAGCCCGATGACGCCGGGGAAGGGCGGCTTGTTGCGCGGTTCGCCGCGGCGGCCCTCGAGCGCCTCGAGCAGGGCGGTCTCCTCACCGAGGATGTAGCCGCCGGGTGACACGAAGATCTTCAGGTCGAAGCGCAGATCCGAGCCGCAGACGCTGTTTCCGAGCACGCCGGCGGTGTACGCGGCATCGATGGCCTTTTGCAGTAGATCGCGCGCGCGCTGGTACTCGTGGCGGATGTAGATCCAGCCCCGCTCGGCGCCGATTGCGAGGGCACCCAGCGCCATGCCCTCGATCACCAGATGGGGCAACTCCTCCAGGATCACCCGGTCCTTGAACGCCCCCGGTTCGCTCTCGTCGGCGTTGCAGACCACGTATTTCGGGGTCGAGGGCTCGGCGCGGACCAGCTCCCACTTGCGGCCCGTCGGGAAGCCGGCGCCTCCCATTCCGCGCAGCCCCGAGTCCGTGAGGCCCTCGATCATGCCATCGACGTCGCGCGACGCGACCCTCAGCCGCAGCTCGCCGTAGTATTCGTCGGGGCCGGCATACGGGTCGCATTGCCAGCGCCGGGGCGCCGGTGCCGACTCGCCGCGAAGCGAGGCGGGATCGTCGAGCAGCGCGGCCACAGCCTCCGGCGCCGTGGGGACTCCGTTCACCAGGCACGCCGGTGCGGCGTCACACAGACCCGGGCAGGAGATCTCCTCGAACTCGACGTCGTCGCGCCCGGCGCAGAGCTCCGACAGCCGTTGGGAGGTGCGACCGCCGTCGCGCAGGTGGCAGCTCAGGTCGCGGCAGGCGTCCACGCGCAGCGCCGGCGGCGGCGTGCACCGGAAGTGTGGATAGAAGCTCGCGATCCCCTCGAGCTCGTACAGGGGCACGCGGCTTCGCTTGCTCAGCGCGCGAAGGTCGGCTTCGGCCAGGTAACCCCGCGATTGCTGGAGCGCGAGCAGCTCCTCGATCGGATTCATCGGTCGGTGACGCCTCCGAGCCGATTATACGCATTCGATCCAGACCGGCCGGAACCGGCCCCGAAGAGCTTCGGCCCGGCGGGTCGGGCCCACGGACGGGGGGCTTTGGATCCCCCTCCGGTGTGCCGAAGAGCAGGGCCCATGCGCACAGCTCGCCAGCTCAGGATCGCCCTGACTTCGCTCGTCCGCCCGCTCCGGACTTCTCTTGCCCGCCCGCTCTGGGAGTGGGCGAAGAACTGCGGAGCGGCGAGGCCCAGCCGCGAGGACTTCGCCGATCTGAGCCGTCGAGAAGCGCATGCCCGTGCCGTGCTGGAGAACGTGGCTGCCGGGATCATCACCGTCAACGAGCGGGGAATCATCCAGTCGTTCAACCCGGCGGCGTCTCGGACCTTCGGTTTCTCTGCGCAGGAGGCGATCGGGAACAACGTCGCGATGCTGATGCCCGCCCACCACGCCCAGCGCCACGACGGCTACATGGAGCGCGAGATCCGTGGCGACGAACCCAGCGTGCTGGGCGCGACCCGCGAGGTTCGGGGGATGCGGCGCGACGGAAGCCTCTTCCCGGCCGAGATTACCGTGACCTCCGTCGACGGATATTCCGACCAGCGTACCTTCGTGAGTTTCGTTCGCGATGTCACCGATCAGAGGTCGGCACAGCGAAAGATCCAGGCTCTGAATGACTACGACAACCTCACGGGTCTGCCGAATCGGAACTTCTTTCTCAAGCGGCTGCAGCGCACCATGGAAGTTGCGGGACGAGGCGGGTTTCCCATGGGACTGCTGATCCTCGATCTCGATTCCTTCAAGCAGATCAACGACAGTCTCGGCCACGCTGCGGGGGACGCGGTGCTCCGCGACGTCGCGTCGCGGTTGGTGGAGAGCCTTCGGCTGGGCGACGGGGTAGCCCGGTCGGGGTCCGTCGAATCCGAGACGGTGGCCCGCCTCGGAGGGGACGAGTTCACGATCCTCCTGTCCCGGATCGCGGATCCTCGGGATGCGGCCAAGGTGGCCCATCGACTTCTGGCGGCGCTCTCTGAACCCGTCGTGCTGAACGGCCAGGAGCTGTATCCGGAGGCCAGCATCGGGATCGCCGCCTTCCCCCAGGACGGAGAGGATGCGGAGACGCTGATCCGGAATGCGGACACCGCGATGCACCACGCCAAGAACCAGGGTCGCAGTCGGTTCGCGTTCTACAGCGAGTCGATGAATCTGGAAGCCATGAAGAAGCTTCGACTCGGCAGTCGGCTGCACGGGGCACTGGAGCGCGGGGAGTTCCTCCTGAATTATCAGCCCCTGATCGATGCCCGCAGCGGCGCCCTCGCGGGCGCCGAGGCGCTGCTTCGCTGGAACGATCCCGACGATGGACCCATCTCGCCGATGGAATTCATCCCCGCCGCCGAAGAATCCGGAGCGATCGTAGCCATCGGCGAATGGGTGCTGCGTACGGCGTGCCAGCAGGCCCGAGAATGGACGGACGCGGGTTTTCGAAGCATCCGCATGGCGGTGAACGTGTCCAGCCACCAGTTGCGTCAGCCGATGTGGGTGAAGACCGTGGAGCGGGTCCTGGCGGAAACCGGGCTGAGCTCGGCTCAATTGGAACTCGAACTCACCGAGAGCGCGATCGTCCAGCACGACGAAGTGACGATCGAGAACCTGCGGGCGCTCGACGAAATGGGAATCGGGCTGGCCCTCGACGACTTCGGCACCGGGTACTCGTCACTCTCCTACTTGAACAGCTTTCCGATCGATCGCGTGAAAATCGACCGCTCCTTCGTGATGGAGATCGAGACGGAGTCCGACGAAGCCCCCATCGCCGCGGCGATCATCGCGATGGCAAAGAGCTTGAACCTGAAGCTCGTGGGGGAAGGCGTGGAGACGGAGATTCAGGCCAAATTTTTACGCGACCGCGGTTGCGACGAGCTTCAAGGCTATCTGCTCAGCCGGCCGCTGCCCGCTCAGGACTTCGTTCGTTTCCTCGAGAAAGAAAAAGACTAGTCAGCCCAGCCCTGCCGGGTCCGGACCGCCCTGCGACGTGGTAACTTCGGTCATCCCCGAGTACGCGAGCAGGAGCGTGTGCCATGCAGGCCGTCGACCTCTACGACTCCGCGACATTCGAACGCGGGATGCCTCACGACTATTTCACCTGGCTTCGCGAGCACGAGCCCGTCCACTGGCAGCCGCCGGCACAGCTCAATGCCAACCTTGCGGACATCATGGACGCCGAACAGAGGGGCTACTGGGCGCTGACTCGCCACCGGGACATCATCGAAGTCTCCCTGGACCAGGAGCGCTTCTCCTCGGAACGCGGCACGGTGATCACCAACGACCTGAACGACGAGCGCATCGCGCAGCTTCGCCTGTGGATGATCAACCAGGATGCCCCCAACCACACGAAACTTCGAAAGCTGGTCAACAAGGGCTTCACGAAGCGCATGATCGGCAATATGGAAGGTCACATCCAGAGACTCTGCTGCGAGATCGTGGATGGCATCGCTCTCAAGGGCGAGTGCGACTTCGTGACGTCCGTCGCCAGCGAACTGCCGCTGCTCGTGATTGCGGAACTCGTAGGTTGTCCGCTGGAAGATCGGGCTAAACTTTTCAACTGGTCCAATCAAATGGTCGGCTTCGAGGATCCGGAGTTCGCGAACGAAGCCCGTGCCACGGATGCCATGGGCGAGATGTTCGAGTATGCGAGCCGGCTGGCGGCGAAACGCCGCTCGGATCCCCGGGACGACCTGACGAGCGTGCTGGTGAACGCCGAAATCGATGGGGAGCGCCTCGACGAGCTCGGCTTCAACATGTTCTTCATGCTGCTGATCCTGGCTGGCAACGAGACCACCCGCAACGCGATTTCGGGCGGGATGCTGGCGCTGTCCGAGCACCGGGACCAGTGGCAGAAGCTCCTGGACGACCCCGCCCTCTTGCCGACGGCGACCGAGGAGATTCTCCGCTACGTGAGCCCGGTCATCAGCATGCGGCGGACCGCCACCCGCGACACCGAGATCGCCGGGCAGCGGATTCGCGAGAACGACAAGGTCGTGATGTTCTATCCCTCGGCCAATCGCGACGCGGACGCATTCGAGAATCCCGACCGGTTCGATGTGACGCGCGAGCCCAATCCCCATCTGGCTTTCGGGTGGGGGCCGCATTTCTGCCTGGGGGCAAGCCTCGCTCGCGGTGAGATCCGTGGCATTTTCTCCGAACTGCTATCGCGTTTTCCGGACATCGAGGTCTGCGGCCCCGTGCGACGGATGCGGTCCTCCACGGTCAACAGCATCAAATCGATGCCCGTCCGATTCACGCCGGAGAGATAGCCGACGCACCTATCCACTTCCGGTACACCCATCCACTGGGAGGTCACGATGAGTCGCGAGCAGGGCACCGAATCCATCAGTCGCCGTCGGTTCATCCAGGCCCTGGCGATGTTGGCGGTTGCCGCGCGGACGTTCTGGAACTCCGGCGACGCACGGGCTGCGGTCTACGCGGCTCGTGAGGCCTCGGGAGGCGCGTCCGCCTGGCCGAAGATGAGCTACCGCAAGCTCGGCCGCACCGGTTTCAACGCCAGCCGTCTCGTCTTTGGGTGCGGCGCCACCCTCATGTTTCGCCCGAAAGATGCATTGTTGAATGCGGCGTTCGATGCCGGAATCAATGTCTTCGACGTGGGCCACCGGGGCACCTACCGAAACGCCGAGAGGCACCTCGCCCCGTTCCTCCAGAAGGTTCGCGATCGCGTCTTCTTGATCTCGAAGGCCCCGGCCGATCTTGACGCAGAGCCCGACGAGCGAATCACGGTTTCGCAGGCGAAGCGGGCCGCGAAGACCTGGGGGCTGAGACTCGACGAGAGCCTCTCGGAGCTTCGGGTCGATCGCGTCGACGCCTACTACCTGATGGCGTCCCACAACCCGTCCCTGATCGAGAGCGATGAGGTCTACCGGGTCTTCCAGAACGCCCGACAGGCGGGCAAGGTCACGCACCTCGGTGTCAGTACCCACCGCAACGCCGAAAACGTGCTCCTGAGCGCGGTCAAGACCGGTTGGGTCGACCTCGCGATGATCGCGATCACCCCGGGCGGCTGGTACGACTGGGAGAGCAAGAGCGTTCTCGCGAACTCGAAGCCGATGACCGGCCTGGTGCCCGTGCTCGAGAAGGCGCGTGAATCCGGAATCGGCCTGATCGGCATGAAGGCCGCTCGCCACATGGCCGGACTTCCGATTCTCGGCTGGTGGAAGAAGCCCGATGTCTTCGACGAATACTACGACGAGAAGCTGCTGGCGGCGCCGCTGTCCCCCTTCCAGCGCAGCTATGCGTACGTTCTGGAGCACGGGCTCGATGTCGTCAACGCCGACATTCAGTCCCTCGCACAGCTGCAGGAGAACGTGATCGCCGCGACGACTTCACCGACCTACTTCGCCTGACCCGATTGAGGGACGTGCAGGGGCTCTAGCTGGAGCTAGAAGCTCGGCGGACTGCAGGCACTCACCACCTCGCAGCATTCGTTGCCGACGTTGCGAAAGTGGTGGGGGCGTGTGCTGTCGAAGTAGTAGGCGTCGCCGGGGCCCAGGATGTGACGCTCGCCACCCACGGTGAGTTCGAGGCGGCCCCGGATCACCACGCCCCCCTCCTCGCCGGAGTGCTCGAGCGCCAACTTGCCGGTGTCGGCACCGGGCTGGTAACGCTCGTGCAGGATCTGGATGCTGCGGCCGGAGAGTTGATGTCCCACCTGGCGGTACGAGATCTTGCCGCCCGCGATCTCGACAAGATCGCTGCTGCGGCAGACCACGGGCTCGGACTCTCCGGGCTCGTCCGCGAAGAATGCCGACAGATGCATGGGAATGCCGTCGAGGATTCGCTTCAGAACCGCTACCGACGGATTCAGCTTGTCCGACTCGATCAGTGAGATGGTGGCGTTGCTGATTCCCGTATGCTTGGCGAGTCCGCGCTGCGACAGACCGTTGGCCTCGCGCACCTGGCGCAGGCGACTACCGACCTCTTGGACCATACCCAATCTCCGTTAAATTCGTTGAGGATCCTCAATATAACACAGGCACGAGCCAGCGAAATCCGTTATTTTCCCGTCCCATAAGATAACCCTTGTTGATTTATATCAACAGGGGGACACTGGGGTTGCCCAGGGCACGGTGAGGATCGGCTCATGACGGACAGCATCTCCCACTGGATCGACGGCAAGCGGCAAGACGGCTGTTCGGGCCGCACCGGTCCGGTATTCGATCCCGCCACGGGGAGGGAGCAGGCCCGGGTCGCGTTCGCGAGCGTCGAAGAGGTCGACAAGGCCGTCTTGGCGGCGAAGAACGCGTTTCCCGGTTGGAGAGACACCTCGCTCACGAAGCGCGCCCAGATCATGTTCGGCTTCCGCAGTCTGCTCGATGAGGCCCGGTACGAGGTGGCGGAGATCATCGCCAGCGAGCACGGCAAGACCAAGCCGGATGCGCGCGGCGAGGTGCAGCGGGGCCTCGAGACGGTCGAGTTCGCCTGTGGGATTCCGCAGCTGCTGAAGGGCGACTCTTCGAACCAGGTGTCGACGGGTGTCGACCTGACGTCGGCGCGCGAGCCCCTCGGCGTCGTGGGCTGCATCACGCCCTTCAACTTCCCCGCGATGGTGCCGCTCTGGATGGCACCCATCGCGATCGCGTGCGGCAACACCGTGGTATTGAAGCCCTCCGAGAAGGATCCCTCGACCTCGAATCTGCTGGCCGAGCTCTTCGGCGGGGCCGGTCTGCCGAACGGTGTCTTCAACGTCATTCACGGCGACCGCATCGCAGTGGAGCGTCTAATCGAGCACCCCGACGTGGCGGCGCTCAGCTTCGTGGGATCTACGCCCGTCGCCCGCGCCATCTACGAAGGCGGTACGCGCAACGGGAAGCGCGTGCAGGCGCTCGGCGGAGCGAAGAACCACATGCTGGTGCTTCCCGACGCCGATATGGACCTCGCCGCCGACGCGGCGGTCTCGGCCGCCTATGGCTCGGCGGGCGAGCGCTGCATGGCGATCTCGGTGTTGGTGACCGTCGGCGATGCCGCCGACCGGCTGCTGCCGAAGATCCAGGAACGTATCGCGAAGCTCAAGATCGGCTCGGCCGAGGATCCCGATGCTGAAATGGGGCCCCTCATCACCGCGGAGCATCGCGACAAGGTGGTCTCCTACATCGACTCGGGCGTCGAGGAGGGAGCCGAGCTCTTACGCGACGGGCGAGGGCTCACGATTCCCGGTTGCGAAGATGGCTACTTCGTCGGTCCCACGCTCTTCGATCGCGTCACGCCCGACATGAAGATCTACCGCGATGAGATCTTCGGGCCCGTGCTTTCGGTGGTGCGAACCGAGCACTACGGCGACGCCGTGACCCTGGTGAACGAGAATCCCTACGCCAACGGTACGGCCATCTTCACGAATGATGGCGGGGCGGCTCGGCAGTTCCAGCGCGAGATCCAGGTGGGCATGGTGGGGATCAACGTTCCGATTCCGGTGCCGCTGGGCTTCTATTCCTTTGGCGGCTGGAAGAGCTCACTCTTCGGTGCCCACTCGATCTACGGGCCCGATGGCGTGCACTTCTACACCCGCTCCAAGGTGGTGACGACGCGCTGGCCCAAACCGGAGCACCGCGGAGTCGACCTCGGATTTCCTCGAAGTCAGTAGCGACCAGGAGGCGCCCAGCGGATGCAGACCCCCAAGCTCTACGACGAGTACATGATCACCAGCATGGTGCCGGGCTTCGAGCCCGTCGAGGTGGAGTCGGCCCAGGGTACCCGCATCCGGGCGAGCAATGGCGAGGAGTACCTCGACTGCTTCAGCGGTATCTCGGTCTGCAATGCGGGGCACGGACACCCGAAGGTGATCGCCGCCGCGAAAGCCCAGATGGACCGGTTTGTGCACTGCTGCACGTACGTCTACTACAACCCCATGGCCGGCCGGGTGGCCGAGGCGTTGGCCCGGATCACCCCCGGTCCGCTGCGCAAGAGCTTCCTGGGCAACTCGGGTGCCGAGGCCATCGAAGGCGCGATGCGGCTGGCCCGGCACTTCACCGGGCGCGACGAGTTCGTGGCGCTCACCCACAGCTTTCACGGCCGGACCTACGCCGCGCTTTCGATCACCGGCAACAGCGCGCGCAAGCGTTCCGGAGGCCCCTTCATGCCGGGCGTTACCTTCGCCCCGGCGCCCTATTTCTACCGCTGTCCCTACGGCTCACGGACCGAAGCCGAATGTGCCGAGCGCTGCGCGGAGGAACTCGCCCAGGCGATCCAGTTCCAGAGCTCGGGAAACGTCGCGGCCTTCGTGGCCGAGCCCGTGCTCGGCGAGGGCGGAATCCTGGTGCCGCACGAGAGCTATTTCAAGCTGGTGCGCGAGATCCTCGCAGAACGCGACATCCTCTTCATCTGCGACGAGGTCCAGACCGGATTCGGGCGGACGGGCAAGCTCTTTGCCATCGAACACTACGGTGTCGAGCCCGAGATCATGACGCTGGCCAAGGGCATTGCGGATGGCTTCCCGCTGAGCGCTTTCATCGCGCGCCCCGACATCGCCGACGCCTTCACCCCCGGCTCACACCTCTCGACCTTTGGCGGCAATCCGGTGAGCTGCGCCGCGGCGTTGGCCAACATCGACGTGATGCAGGATGAAAAGCTCCCCGAGAACGCGGCGGCGCGCGGGGCCCAGCTGATGAACGCTCTCCAGCCGCTCGAGAACGAACTCTTGCTCGTGGGCCAGCTTCGCGGTCGAGGGCTCATGATCGGACTGGAGCTCGTCGAGGACGCCGACAAGACCCCGGCCGTGGACGCCGCCAAAGAGGTGAAGAAGCGCTGCCGCGAGGCCGGCATCCTGATCGGGGTCGGCGGTACCTACGCCAATGTGGTTCGCCTGCAACCTCCCCTGGTGCTCACCGAGAACGAGGCCGCCCAGATCGTCGACGTCCTCTCCAAGATCCTTCGGGAAGTGAACGGAACCCTGTGATGAGCGAACG
>JAZFUU010000275.1:0-11646 GCA_036447375.1 Myxococcota bacterium | reverse complement strand
AGTCGACAAGCGCGAAGCGCGCGCAGCGGTCACAGCGACAGCGTTCAGCGAGCGTGAAAGTCGGCCCCTGGCCGACTTTGCTCCCTTCTCTTCCGAAGCCGAGCGAAGTCAAGAAACTCCCGATTCCCAGAGCCGGGAAGTCCCAGCTCTGGGAATCGGGAGAGCGTCCCCGGTTGCCGGTAGATTGCTCTCCCGATATCTCTCTCCCGAGATCGCATGGCGCGACGCCCCGATGCAGCCGCGCCTGCCGTCCCTCGGGCGAGTGGCTCAACGGCAGCACACCCGCACTCTGCCGGCCGGCTTCCTACGCGCTTCCGCTGGAGAGTCCCGATTCCGGGAAAAACGGGTGAGATTCCGGGCCGGCCGGAATCTGCAGACATTGACGTATCCGGTTGATTTTCAACGTCAATGCAGAATCTCCACAACCTGGCACAGCTCTTGTAATGGGTCATAGCCGAACCGATAGCGAGGGGCGCCCCAGAATTGTACCCGCAGCATCAGGAGCACCAGGAACACCCGCGGACGGTCCTGTTCATCGACGACGAGATCAACATCCTCCGGGCAATCCAGCGCATCCTTCGCAGCGAGGACATGAACGTCCTTTGCGCCTCGAGTGGCAGCGAGGCCCTCGAGCTGCTGGACCAGCACTCTGCCCAGGTCGTAGTCACGGACCAGCGCATGCCGGAGATGTGCGGAGTCGACGTCCTCTCCGAGATCCGGGAGCGCTGGCCCGACGTCATTCGCATGATGCTCACCGGCTACACGGAGATGGACATTGCCGTCGAAGCGATCAATCGCGGTGAAATCTACCGGCTGATCACGAAGCCGTGGCAGGACGACGATCTGCGCTCAACGCTACGCCAGGCTTTCGATCATCACGCGCTCAAAGCCGAGATCCAACGCCTCAATCAGGTGAGCCGCGAGCAGACCTTTCGTCTCGGGGACCTGAACCGGAATCTGGAACAGAAGGTGCACGAACGCACCCGCCAGCTCGCCGAAAAGCACAGCGAACTTCGTCGGGCCTACGTGCAGACCGTGGGTGCTCTGGCAGAAGCCGTCGACGCCAAGGACACGTACACCCGTGGCCACTCGGAGCGCGTGGGTGTGTACGCCTCCAAGCTCGCCCGCGAGATGAGTTTCTCCGAGGAGCTCATCGAGCGCGTCTACATCGCGGGACTCCTGCACGACGTCGGCAAGATCGGAATACCGGACTCCGTGATCCTCAAGCCCGCGAAACTCGACTCGGACGAGTACGAGCAGATCAAGCGCCACCCCGCGATCGGGGCGAAAATCCTCGAGCCCGTCGACTTCCTCAGGGACATCGTACCCTGCGTGCGCCACCACCACGAGTGGTTCGACGGGAGCAGTCGAGGGTATCCGGAGCGGCTGGTGGGAGATCAGATTCCCCTGCCCTCCCGACTCATCCTGGTTTGCGACACCGTCGAGGCGATGACGAGTGACCGCCCGTACCGGCAGGCGCTTCCCTTCGAGAGTGTCTTTGACGAGCTCGCCAAGTTCTCGGGGAGTCAGTTCGACCCGAACTGCGTGACAGCGATGCTCCGACTGCTGGAACGCGAGGGGCCGGACTTCATCCGCAAGGATCAGAAGTTCGACATCTACGAATTCATCGAGAGCTGAAGGTGAAAGTGACCACGACACCTCCGGAATTCGCAGGCACGTCCGCCGACCTCGGGTTCGATCCGAATGCGATCCTCCTCGAGCGGCCCGGCCTGTTGCTCGAACCCGCGTTTCTGAACGCGCTTCGCGAGGAACTCGAGAAAGATCTCGGCCACGATGTCGCCCCTCTCGCGCTCTTTCAGATCGGCCTGCTCCACGGCCTTCGCGACGCGATGCAGTGGGTCGCCGAGGCCTTCTCGACCGGCACGAGCCACGACGCGGAGTCCCCGGCCCTGACCATGCGCCTCTCGCCCCGGGCTGCCTCCGGGGCTGCGGGAACGTTCGAGATACACGGCTGCTGGCCCGGCAAGCGCGAGTCCATGGCGCGCCAGGCACGGACCGGGCCCTGCGAAGAACCCAGCTGTTTCATGAGCGCCGGCTACACCTCGGGTTGGCTGTCCGGCACGCTGGACACCGAGATCCTCGCTCTGGAGGTCACGTGCTGCACCGCCGGCAACGACGTCTGCGGCTTCGTGGCACGGAATGCGGAGGCGTGGCGGGGCCTGGGCGACCCGCGAGCCACCCGGCTGCTGGACGCAATGCCCCTGTCGGCCTTTCGGAACACGATCCGGGCCGATCTCGCGCGCCAGGACGTCGATCCCGACGGCTTCGACCCGAATGCCCCGATCGTACAGATCTGGGGCCCGGTGATGGTCATTCCCTACGCCGGCGCCGAAGAGACGATGCGAGCCGCCGAGATGATCGGCTCGGACCCCGGCGCTCGAGACGTCACCGTGGTGGTCCTGGATCTGACCGGAGCCATGCTGGATGACGCCTTCGGCGCCCTCGCCCTCGAACGGATCATCGAAACCGTCGAAGCGTACGGGGCGGAAACGATCTTTGCCGGTCTTTCCCCGCTCTCTGCCCCGATCGTGGACGACCTCGAACATCAACCCCTTTTCGTCGAGAAGGACGTGGAGCAAGCCATCGCCACGGCCTTTCAGATCTCCGAATCCCGACGGAACCTCGCCTAACCTCGGTCGTTCCATCAAGTCGCCCGGCCAATCACCCGAAACCGAAGTCGATGAATATCGTTCCGGACGCTGGCGAACTCGAGCAGACACCCCTTCCCCGCCTGCTCCTGGATCTACTCCGCACCGGGTTCGACGGCAGGCTGCGTCTCACCCACGAGCACTGGACGAAGTCCTTCCGGTTCCAGGCGGGAATGCCCATCACCGCCGAATCGAATCGGGCCGCCGAGACGCTGGGCCTTCAACTCGTCGAAGCGGAGACCCTTTCTCGATCGGACTACGACCGGGTTGTGAAACACGCAGAGCAGCAGGGATGCCGGGAGGAGACCGCACTCCTCGCGCTCCAACTGATCGACCCCAAGGGCCTGTTTCTGGCGCTGAAGGAACAGGTCCGCCGGCAGATGCTCGAGTGCTTTGGATGGCCACGAGGCCGGTTCCATGTGAAACGCGGTGAAGAGGCAGCGGCCGAGACGCAACCGTTTCGCCTGGATCTCTACGCACTGCTACAGGAAGGCATCGAGACCCACTGGAGCACCGATCGAATTCTCGCCGACCTGGCCGACAAGATGGACCGAGTCCCACAACGCAGCGATCGGGCCGCCTGCGTCGAATCGCGACTCGTCGCCGATGCCGCGTTGCGGGCCTTCCTCGACACCCTCGACGCCAAGGTTCCCCTCTGGAAGTCGCTGCAGCGGGTGTCGACCCCGCGAGCGATGGCCGCCGTCTGGGTCCTCGATGCCGCGGGCGCCATCGAATACCCGAGCCAAGCGCAGACCTCTGCGGACGAGCCGATGAGCCCGGAGGTTCCCGAGATCGAGATCCTCGTGGCGTCGGCGAACGTCTCCGCCCGGACGACCCCTACCGCTAGGAGCCAGCCCCAGACCGACGCTGTCCCTTCGCCGCAGGCCGAAGCCCTGCAGAAGGAAATCTGGTCGAAGCACGAGAATCTCAAGAAGCTCAACCACTACGAGATGCTCGGCGTCGAGCCCAGCGCCGAAGCCCGCGCGATCAAGAGGGCCTACCTGAAGGCGGCCAAGACCTACCACCCCGACGCCCTGGCCCAACGGGGAGCGGAACCTGAGACCCGCGACCGCGCCACTGCCGTATTCGCGGCGATCGGAACCGCCTATGCGGTTCTCTCGAATCCAAAGCAACGCTCCGACTACGACGCCTCCCTGGGCGACGAGCAGCCGACAATCGATACCGAGAAGCTCGCGAATGCGGAAACCCTCTACCGCAAGGGCGAGTTCCTCATGCGCGCTGGAAATTTCAAGGGTGCCGTCGAGTTCCTTCGACCGGCGGTACAGCTCTGGCCGGACGAGGCCGCCTACCAGGCGGGCCTGGGTTGGGCGTTGTTCAAGCAGACGCCCTCAGACCCCGAGGCCGCCCGCGAGCACCTGACGGCGGCCACAGAACTCGACGCCACCGATGCACAGATCTGGTACCAGCTGAGCTTGGCCCGACGAGCCGTCGGCGACGACGACGGGGCCAACCAGGCCCTGGAACGCGCCCAGAAGATCGACCCCGGCGTTTCCGGACGGGGTTGATCCACCGGAATTCGTGGCGAGGAAGAAGCGTTCATGGCGATGGGAAGGCCGAGTCGAGCAGGCTTGCCGCCGTCGGAAGCGCAAACACTCGGAGCGTCTCGGGAGCGCGTAGCACCTCGGTGATTCGCGGAATCAGCAGCGGATAGACGCCGCCCCCCGGACCGCGCCATTCGAGGCGCGCGGCCCGATCTCCCACGCGCAGGAGTGGGCCCGACAGCTCGAGGCGCCCGGCCAGGCTCGCCATCCGATCCACGAGATCGGTTCGCTCGCGTGACACGGTGACCTGTCCCACCACCGCGCCGGAGGAAACCGCATACAGGGCGCGGAGGGTCGCATCCGTGAAGTGCTCCCCGCCATTCACACGACGGCCGATCCGTCGCACGGAATCGGCCGATGCCTGCATGACGGTGTCCCCCCGTGAAGCGTGCCCCTGAAAGCCGAGGGCGTGACCCAGCTCGTGGAGCGCGGTTCCGATCAGCTCGTCGGAGGTGTGGGCAACGCTGCGCCCCAGCAGGTCCCGTCCCGCGCGATGCAGCCGCACGGATGCGAAAACGAGCCGCGCGGGAACCACGGTATCCGGCAGTGCCGTCAGCGCCTCGGGCTCGACGGCGCAGTCCGCGAAAGTGAGGCCCGCTCGGAGCGGCTCGTTCTCGGTCTCGGCACGGGGAGCAAAGCGAATCTCGATGCCCCGGCCCGGAGCCTCGCCAACC
This sequence comes from Myxococcota bacterium, assembly GCA_036447375.1. Classification (GTDB taxonomy): domain Bacteria; phylum Myxococcota_A; class UBA9160; order UBA9160; family SMWR01; genus JACZXC01. The sequence goes on along the minus strand of JAZFUU010000275.1, from coordinate 6,741 downwards.
GCGAAGCGGACCCCCAGACCAGCGCCCTCCCAGGCCCCCAGCACCGTCTCCAAAATCTTCCGCTCGTCCGCTGTGGCATCCGGTGGCAGCGACACGGGGATCGCGGGCTCCCGGGGCCATCGGCACAGAAACCAGGTCAGCACGCCCCGGGAAGGAAGAACGTAGGGGGTGGCGACGCCGAGTTGGTGAGATCCGATGTCGGCCAGAGCGGGAAAACGTTCATCGAGGACCGAGACGTTCCAGTTCGGCGTCCCGCACGCCAGCGCGCAGCTGGCCGCCAGGAAAACGGCCCGGCTCCGCGGGCCCATTCGGGCTAGCGCCCGAGCAGCGCGGTAGCGCTTCCCTGCACCACGGTTTCCCCCTTCTGGTTCTGGGTGACCACTTCGACGGCGACAAGATTCCCGTCATCGCGTTCCTCGATGGACGTCACCGTTCCCCGAGCCGTCAGGGTATCTCCGGGCCAGACCTGGTTGACAAAACGCACACCAAAGCTGCGAAGCACACCGTCGCCGAGCCAGTCCGTGAGCAGCCGCCCCGTCATACCCATGGTGAGCATCCCATGGGCGAACACCGACGGGTATCCGGCGGACTGGGTCGCGAAGGTTTCGTCGTGGTGGATGGGATTGAAATCCCCGGAAGCGCCCGCGTACTGCACGATCTGGGTACGCCCCAGGTTTTCGACGAGCACCGCTTCGCGATGATCGCCGACGGCGATGCCATCAACGGTCGATTTGGACTGCGACACGACTATCCCCCCACGACCTGGCCGGTCACGATGCCGACGCTGGTTTCGGTGACGATCAGCTCACCGGCGTCGTCACGGTATTCCGTGATCGACTCGCTGAATTGCATCTTCCCTCCCCGCCGCCCCTGCTTCTCCCAACTCTTTCCCGGACGCGTGGTCGCGGTCAGCAGCATGCCCGGTCGCACGGGTTGGTGATACTCGAATCGCTGCTCCCCGTGCAGCACCCGGGTCAGGTTCGCACCGCCCCCGCCTTCTTTTGTTTCTTCGCCGGATTTTCTTTCTTCGCCGGAGGCCTTTGCCGCCGCCCGCTCGGACACTCGCTCGGGGATCTGTCGCACACCGCGCAGGAAGTAGTTGGGATTCCAGTGCGCCGATGCGATCGAAAAGGTCGGCGGGGCGATCACACCTCCGAGGGCTGTCCCCTTGGCGTATTTTTCGTCGTAGTAGATGCGATTCGTCTCTCCGACGGCACTCGCAAAGAGCATGATCGATGTGAGATCCACCGGAAACGGAAACCCGTCGGCCATATGATCCTCCTCGAGCCCAGTCTACCGACCGCGATCCCAGATCGCGAAAACCGAGGCCCCGCCCGCGACGAGGACGGCCGCCCCGATGAAGGCGGCGGCGAAACCAGCGTCGCCGATCACGAAGCCGAAGCTGGGTGCCCCAACCACGATCCCGAGATCGAAGAGCGCGGTGTAGATCGCCAGACCCGAACCCCGGTCCGCCTCCCGGGTGCGCGTCACCACCAGGCCGAACAAGATCGGAAAGGTAAACCCGTGGCCGAGCCCGCACAGCACGCCGGCCAGCAGGACGTCCTGCGCCCGATCCGCGTACGCCAGCACCACGAAACCCATCGAGAGAGCGGCCAGCGATGGAAACAGGACCCGCTTGGGTCCAATGCGGTCGGGCAGCCAGCCGAGGAGGATCCGCATCACAATCGCCGCTCCGCTGTAGGCGCTGAAGAAACCGCCGACGCTCCCCAGACCGCTGCTTTCCACGAAGAGTTTGAGAAAGCTGAAAAGGCACGCCAGGGCCGTCGCAAAGACCGCACCGATCCACCACAGCGGAAGCAGATCTCGCTGCCCGAGGGCGGCGAGGAATCCGTGCGGTTCGGCGTCCCCGGGCGAGTCGAGTCGGGGTCGATCCCGGAGAGGAATCGACAGCACGAGCGAAAGCAGGGCGAGTCCGGTGGCCGCGGCGAAGAGCACGGAATAGTCGGCTCGCGAGAGAATCGCATCGCCTAGCACGCCCCCCAAGGACATCGAAAGCATTCCCGACACACCAAACAGGGCGAGGCCCTCGGTTCGACGCCTCGCCGGAACGCAGTCCGCCGCGTAGGTGAACATCGCCGTAAACAGCATCGCCTGAGCCAGGCCGTGAAGGATGCGGTTGGCGTAGAGCGAGAGGCCGACCTCGGTGATTCCCAGATACAGGCCACAGACCAGGACGTTCAAGACCCCTCCGAACAGAATCACTCCCCGCCGCCCCCGCACGTCCATGGCGCGGCCGATCGGCGGACGCACGCCGATGGCCGCGACCGAGGCGAGACCGAAAATGAATCCGATCTGCACCTCCGAGGCGCCGAGCCCGTCGAGGTAGCCGGGGAGGTGCAAGAACAGGTTGAACGCGAGGCCCTGGGCGAAACTCGCCACCGAGATCAGAACGAATGGGGCCGTCAGTAGCCGATCTCGCTCCACGGGACGCAGAGTCTACCGCTCGAGCACGAGGCCCCGCCGGGCCTTCCCGAACCGGCTAGGTGCGCCGCTCACCGGCCAGCCGAAAGAGACTCTCGGCGGCGTTGGCCATTCCGGCGAATCGCTCATCGGTGGTCTGGCCGGAATGGAAGCGGAAGTAGATCTGCTGCAGCACCACCGCCATCTTGAAGGTGCCGAAGACGTTGTAGTACGCGATGTTGCTGATGTCGCGGCCGCTTCGCTCTCCGTATCGCTTCGTCGCCTCCTCGCGGCTCATGAAGCCGACACTCTGGCTCGGCATGGCCGCCGTCCCCGCCGGTGGCTCGCCGGGATTCGCCCAGGCCGCGAAGAGCGTCCCCACGTCGCAGAGAGGATCGCCAACGGTGCACATGTCCCAGTCGTAGACGGCGACACAGCGCCCGGGATCGTCAAAGGCCACGGCCATGTTGTCGAGGCGCCAGTCGTTGTGAAGCAGCGTTGGATCCGGGGATTCCGGGAGATCGTCCAGCAGCCATTGGCGAACCTCATCGGCGATGGCGATCTCGTGGGTCTTGGCTCGATCGAAGCGGCCGGCCCAACCCGTGACCTGGCGTTCGAGAAAACCCTGGGGCCGGCCGAGTTCCGACAGCCCCGAGCCCTCCACATCGACGGCGTGGAAGTCGGCCAGGACGTCGATCACCACCTCCGAGAGCTTGCGGTTCGCCACCGGGTCGTCGCCTCCGCCGAAGGCGGAGGGAATTTCGTTGCGAATGACCAGGCCGTGGCGGCGCTCCATGACAAAGAAGTCCGCGCCGATGATCGAGGGGTCTTCGCAGTAGAGAAACGCTCGGGGCGCCGGCGGGAAGGCGCGCCACAGTTTCGACAGCGCGCGGAACTCGCGATTCATGTCGTGAGAGCGGGCCGCCACGGGGCCGAGAGGCGGGCGACGCAGTACGTATTCCAGGGTCCCCTCGCCTGCTCCGAATCGCAGGCAGTAGGTGAGGTTCGCGTGGCCGCCGCCGAACTGTCGAACCTCGAGGGGAGCGTCGCTTCCCTCGATCTTTCCGCGCAGATAGGTCGCGAGCTTGGCGACGTCGAAGCCCTCTTCGGTCCGGACCTGGATGAGCTCCCGGGGGAAATCAGAGGAGTCATTCATCGCGGCTTCGATCCTATCACACGAGTCCCGGCCCGGGGGCGAACCTCGGCCATTGCGATTACGCTGACGCGCGTGGAGCTGGCGGAAATTTTCGGACTCGTCGTCGGCGGACTGCTCGCCGGCGTCGTGAACACCCTGGCCGGAGGCGGCTCACTCGTCACCGTACCGCTGTTGATCTTGCTCGGCCTGCCGGGTGGTGTCGCCAACGGCACCAACCGTGTGGGCATCCTGGTCCAGAGCCTGATGGCGATCGGCAGCTTCCGCGCCCACGGCATATCCGAATTTCGCAGCGCCACGCCCATCCTGATTCCCGTGCTGATGGGTTCCGCGCTCGGCGCGGCCGCCATCACGCGCACGTCCGACGAAACCTTCGAACGCTTGTTCGCCGTGCTAATGCTCGCCCTTCTCATCCCCACCCTGCGTCGCACGTCAGCGACCGCGCCGGTCGCGAGGACCTGGTCCCCGCTGACCCGAATGGCCGTCTTTTTCGCCATCGGAATCTACGGTGGAGCGTTCCAGGCCGGAGTCGGGATCATCCTGCTGATCGCCCTGTCCCATGCCGGCATCGACCTGGTCCGTGCCAACGCGATGAAGATGCTCGTGGTCGGGGCCCTGACCGCCGTGGCGATTCCCGTGTTCGTCATCGGGGATCAGATCGCGTGGTTACCGGCGGCGGTCCTGGCCGGCGGCTACGCCATCGGGGGTGCCGCGGGAGCCCGCCTGGCCGTACACGGCGGCGAGGCGTTGATCCGGCCCGTGCTGGGAATCGCGGTGGTGGTCATGGCCGGAAGCCTGCTCGGCCTTTTTTAATCGCCGATCGGGTATCCTGCCGGCCCAAATAGCTGGAGGCTATCGATGCGCGTTGGGTCGACTTTCATGGTTGTGGCTCTACTCTCCCTCGCCTCGGCGGCATGCGCGGAGGACGAATCCGCAGAGCCCGAGGAGAAAACGGTCACCACCGAATCGGGTCTCACCATCACCGAACTGCGTCCCGGAACCGGCAAGCACCCCACCCGAACCAGCAGGGTCCAGGTGCACTACCACGGAACGTTTTCGGACGGAAAAATCTTCGATAGCAGCGTCGACCGCGGCCAGCCCTCGCAATTCGGCCTCAACCAGGTGATCCCCTGCTGGACCGAAGGGGTCGCGATGATGCGCGAGGGGGGCAAGAGTCGCCTCGTCTGCCCGCCCAAGATCGCCTACGGAGCCGCGGGCCGGCCCCCGAAGATTCCGCCCAACGCCACACTGACCTTCGAAGTGGAGCTGCTAAAAATCTTGCGCTAGCTCACCCATCCTGTTGGGGATACAGACGCGAGACGAGCGGACCGATCGTGAGCCCCTGCACGATGATCGAAAAACACACGCCGATATAGGTGACGGCCACCAGGATCGAGCGCTCGGGGCCCGGCGGGAGCGACAGGGCCAGCGCCACCGAGATGCCGCCGCGCAGTCCGCCCCAGGTCATGAGCTTCACGGCGTGGGCGCTGAAGGATCGGCGCCAGCGAAGAATCTGCACCGGTATGCCCACGCTGGCGAAACGCGCGGCGAGCACGATCGGAATCGCCACCAGGCCGGCGAGAAACAGCGACCCCGTGAAGTGAAGGACGATCACCTCCAGGCCGATCATCACGAACAAGACCGCGTTCAGGAACTCGTCGACCAGCTCCCAGAAGGCATCCAGGTTCTGCCGCGTCCGCTCCGACATGGCGAAGGCTCGCCCGTGGTTGCCGATCAAAAGGCCCGCCACGACCATGGCCAGCGGCCCCGACACGTGCAGGCGCTGGGCGAGGGCGTAACCGCCGGTGACAAGGGCCAGCGTGACGAGGATCTCGACCTGGTACTGGTCGACACTCTTCAGCAATCGGTAGGCGATCCATCCGATTCCGAGCCCGAAGCCGATTCCGCCCAGAACCTCCTCGACGAAGAGAGCGGCGGCGGCACCCAGCGCGGGTTCGCCTTCTCCCACGGCCAGTTCGGCCAGCACCAGGAACACGACGAGCCCGATGCCGTCGTTGAACAAGGACTCGCCGGAGATCTTGGTTTTGAGCGTGGCGGGCACCGCCGAACGTCGGAGGATCGCCATCACAGCGATCGGATCCGTGGGCGCGATCAGCGCCCCGAACAACAGACAGCCGAGAAAGGGAAGTTCCAGGCCCAGAGCACCGAAGGCGAACCAGGTGAGCACCCCGACGAACGTCGTGGAGAGCACGACACCCAGAGTGGCCAGCAAGGCCACGATCCACCCCTGCTGAGCGAGGTCGTCGAGATCGATGTGAAGCGCGCCGGCAAAGAGCAGCGCGCCCAGCATCGCATGGAGCAGAGTTCTGCCAAAGTCCAGCTGTTCCACGGTGCGCAGGAGATCCGCCTCAGGCACCACTCCCAGTGCACCCAATCCGACCAGCACCAGGGACAAGAGCAGCGACATCACCATCAGACCGATCACCGGGGCCAATCGAAGGAAACGGTGATTGACCCAGCTGAACATCGCGGCGAGGGTCGTCAGCGACGCGAGGAGTTCGAAGGCGTCCACTAGAACGCCGCTCGGCAGTTTCGGACACCCACCGGGGCCAACCTTACCGCAGAACGTCGATCACGAACCGATCGACGATCTCTCCGCGGAACCGATTCCAATCCTCGGCCGGAACATCCGTTCCCTTGCACCGGGCCTCGTGCCGGCCGCGATCGGGCGATCGACTCGAGCATCCGGAAGCGCCTAGAGCGCATCGTCGGACGCTGCCGAAGCCCCGGATTTTCGGCGCTCGAGCGCGGCACGAACTTCTGCGTGCTCGCGCTCGTTGAACCGGAAGCCCAGGAAGAGCAGAGCCCCGGCGACGTTCGCAACGAAGGGAACGCCCGCGAAGAGACCCCTCAGGGTGAGCAGCGCCGTATCGGTCTGCTGCACGTTGGGCTCGAAGCCCGAAAGTTGGAGCGCGAACCCCGTCAGAATGACGATCAGGCCGATCCCCGATTTGAGGGCGAACCCGAAGGAGGCCGAGTAGGCCCCCTCCTTTCGCTGGCCGCTGCGATACTCGTCGAAATCGATCACGTCGGCGAGGATCGACTGGCCAATCGCACCGCCGCACCCCGAACAGGCTCCCGCGATGGAGAGCAAGATGAGCAGCCCGACCAGATTGTCGGGCGCCAGGAAGATCGTACTGCCAAAC
>JAZFUU010000274.1:0-21408 GCA_036447375.1 Myxococcota bacterium | reverse complement strand
TCGGGGCATCACCAACGCGTGACGTTGCTGCAGTCGACGATCTGCGTCTCGCTGCTCGTATGGGTGATATAGAGGTGGCCCGTGTTGTTGCCCTTGTTGCATTTGTCCTGGGCGCGTCGCACGTACGCCAGGTGATCCGATATCTCCCGCGCGCTGATCGCCTCGTTGTGGCGACGCTCTTCTTTCTGCTTGGCGATGAGTCGAGCTTCTGCGGCCTCGTTCACCTTGAAGGACCGAACGGCGTGGACCTGCCACGTCAGCTTCCGCTCCGACCCCAGGTAGGTCACGGTGACAGGGAGATCAAACTCCACGTGGATCGTCCGTTCGCCTTCACCGCTTTCGCGACGGATCCGAATGTCTTCTTCGCTCACGGGAACCGACATCGACTTCAACGCCACCAGTGCTTTGCTTCGCAGCACAGCGTCCGAGAGATTGTGGTTGCCGTGGTCGAGCACGTTCTGAACGGCGCCCTCGAGCTGCGACTGGGCCATGTAGGCGGGGAAGAAGCTATGGGCGCTGTAGAGGCCAAAGCCGATCCCTACCCAGGTGAGCAGCGCCATGGCGCCGATTCCCGCCCGCCGTCGATTTCGAGGTGCTCGGAATTCGCTGTACACGGTGTCCCTCCTGCGTGTATCGCTCCCCCGACGCAGCGGTCGACTTCGGCCCGACTTGAATGCGCAGGGCCGCCGAGGATATTGGATCTGTGAGTGAGGAACCCCGTCTCAGGGGTCGGGTTATTGGAGCTTCTCGGCGGGTCCGAAACAGCCGGTCATGTGCTCGGTCCAGGTACTGACGATGGGCGTCGCGTCGGCGAGACCCAGACTCCGGAGCTGTTGCGCGATGGGATGATCGCCCAGGGTCAGCTCGACTCCGGCGCCGCCGGGATTCAATGCCGTTCCCTTGCCGCCGGTGCTGAACGCGGTCTCGTGGGGCACTCCACCCAAAAAAGTATAGGTGCGCGTCTGCATCTCCGGCCCTGTGCTCTCGGCCCGGCCGCGCGGAACGGAAAGCGTGAAGACGTGCGCTCCATCCATTTCGAGCCGACCGGACACGGCCTCATCGCTGTATTCGAAAGTGATGATCTCGAGCGTCTTCGGGAACCCCCAGATCGTACAGCCGGCCTCGCAGGTGAACGATTGATTCACGGGCAGCTTGTAGATGAAGGTGCCGTCGGCCTCGGCGCCGGCTCCACACGGCCGCACCATGAAGATGATCGCGACTTCGCCGTAGTCGCCCAGATCGTTGTCCCGGTAGTCGATGATGCCGAGAATGATCTGCGTCTTCCCAGGCGCAGCCTCCACGACTTCGAAGGCCTCGCCCGGAATCAGCTTCTGAATCGCCTCGGACGGAACCAGATAGATGGCGTTGCCGGAGCCGGCATCGCGCACGATGCAAGGCAAGCTGACCTCGCGTCCCTGGATATTGTAGACATCGGCTGTGGTCATGGGGGCTCCAAGTCCGCTGGTTCCGGAGTGTCGACGGGTTCGAGGGAGTCTAGCCAGAAAGTTGCACGAAACCTACGTGGCCAGGTCCCGAAGCAGTCGCTCCCACAGGTTGCCGAAGTCACCGTTGCTCATGACGAGAACCACATCGCCGGGCTCGCAGTCCCGGACCAGGTACTCCACGATCGCGTCGACGTCGTCCAGAGCGACCGCGGGGGTTCCCGCCGCGACCAGATCGACGGCGAGCTGTTGCGAGGAGAAGCGCTCCGTCACCGGACCGGTAGCACTGTAGATGGGATCGTCGGACAGAATGCGCAATACGACGCGGTCGGCGTCCGAAAGGGCCCGGACGTAGTCGGCCTGGAACACCGCCCGGCGACTCGTGTTGGTCCGCGGCTCGAAGACGGCGATCAGCCGGCGCCCCGGAAGCCGTGCTCGCAGGGATTCGATCGACGCCGCAACGGCCGTCGGGTGGTGAGCGAAGTCGTCGACGACGCTCACCCCGCGAACCTCCCCGCGCACTTCCTGGCGACGCTTGACCCCGCGAAAGCCCGCCAGCGCCTCGGCGGCTTCGGCCAGGGGAACGCCCAATTCGCTCGCCGTCGTCAGGGCCGCCAGCGCGTTCTCCACATTGACCCGGCCGAAGAGGGGGACGCGGGCCCGCAGCTTCACGCGCCCGTCTTGAACCACGTCGAAGCTCGTGCCGTCCGACCCGGCCGAGAGGTCCGTCGCACGCCACGCGCCGGGAGCGTCGGTTGCCAGGCCATAGCCCACGCTTCGACAAGGCGCGTCGGCGATGACATCGCGCACCCCGGCGTAGTCGTGGGCCGCCACGATCACGCCGTCGGACGGAAGGCGCGCAACCAGACTTCGAAAGGCCTGCTTTACGTGATCCAGATCGCGGTAGATGTCGGCGTGATCGAACTCGACCGACGTGATCAACAGGGTGCGGGCCCCGTAGTGGAGAAACTTGGGGGTCTTGTCGAAGAACGCTGTGTCGTACTCATCGCCCTCCACCACGAAGTACGCACCGCGACCCTCGCGAAAGCTCCCGTCGAAGTCGAAGGCGTAGCCCGCGACCAGCAGGGAGGGGTCTCGGCCCGTCGCGAGCAAGATCGCGCCGAGCAAGCTCGTGGTCGTCGTCTTGCCATGGGTTCCCGAGACGACGACTGGATGCTTTCCCGCGATCGCGTGTCGATACAGCGCGTCGGGAAAAGAGAGGTAGTTGAACCCTTCGTCGATCGCCGCTCGCGCCTCTGGATTGTCGGGCCGGACAGCGTTGCCGATCACGACGAGATCGGGGTTCGAGTCGAGAACGCGCTCCGCGGCGAATCCCTCGAAGACCGGAATGCCCCAGCGCTTCAGGATCGTGCTCATCGGCGGGTAGAGTCGAAGGTCGGACCCGGTGACCTCAATTCCCCGGGCGTGGAACAGACCCGCCAGCGAGCCCATTCCAGTTCCACCGATGGCGACGAAATGAACGCGTCGAAGGGATTCGCTCACGCCGTCATCCGGCGGCAAAGGCCTCGACGACGGCATCGTGGACGATCGGGCGCAGTCCGAAGCGGCTGCGCTTGGTGACCAGATGCAGCCGGTTGGTCAGCAGCACGACGATGGTTTCGCGCTCGAGATCGATCCAGAGGGAGGTTCCGGTGAAACCCAGGTGGCCGACGGAGTTCTTGGAGAAATGGTGGCCGGACGAAGAATCTTCGGTCGGGGTGTCCCATCCCAGAGCCCACTCCGACGCCGCGGGAAGATCCTGACGTCGGAGGAACGAGCGCAGAGTCTCTCGCGGAAGCGCATCGCTGCGATCGTGCCAGACATCGAGAACGGTCTGGGCGAAAGTCATGACATCGTCGGCGGTCGAGAAGAGACCCGCGTGCCCAGCGACTCCGCCCATGATCGAGGCGTTGGGGTCGTGCACCTCGCCCCACACGATGCGCCCACGCCAGGGACAGTTCTCTGTGGCCGCCACACGCCGTCGCTGCGGTTCCGGCAGCCCCGATCGGCCCTCGACGAGGCGAACGAAGAAGGTGTCATTCATCGCCAGCGGGCAAAAAATGCGTTCGCTGCAGAAGTCGTCCAGGGGTTGCCGCGCCACGGCCTCGACCACGGCGCCTAGCACGATGAAGTCCAGGTCGCCGTAGACCGCAGCGGCGCCGGGTTCGTGGACCAGTCCCGATCGGACGATTCGGTCGATCACCGACTCGCGAGCTTCCGGCGTGCCAATCAGCCGTTCGCCGGTCTTTCTCTCTTTCTCGAGCAGCAACTCGTGGAACGCGCGCCAGGGCCTGAGTCCGGAGGAGTGGGTCAAGAGATGGCGCAGGGTGAGCGACCCCTTGTCTCGCTCGGCAAAAGCCGGAAGGAATTTGCAGACCGGATCGTCGAGAGCCACGGCGCCCTCGTCGACCAGGAGCACGAGGGCGGTAGCGGTTGCGATGGGCTTGGTCAGAGACGCGAGATCGAAAATCGTCTCTGGCGTCATCGGAATGCGTTCGGGGCGCGCCACCGCCAGGCCGCGCGCCGTCCGGTGCTCCAAGATCTGGCCCTCGCGGGTCTGGCGGGCGAACACGACCGCCCCCTGCGTCTCTGCGTTGGCAATCGACTTGTCGATCGCGCGGTCCACACGACCCAGCTTCCGGCGAACCTGACTCCACTTCACGACGCTTGGGTAACCCCCGACTCGAGGATGCGAACCTCACCCCCTTGCCCGTCGATGGTAGCGCGGGCGCCAGTGGGCCAGGGGAAGTTGGCGCGTCGATGGCCGAAGGGAAGGCCCGTGACCAGGGGAATGCCGTACGGTCGAACGATCTCCTCGATCACCGACTCCGACGTCGAGTCGGGGTATCGCTCGTCGACGCAGCTCGAAAAATCGCCCAGTCCGATGCCGGCGGCGCACTCGAGTTTTCCCGATCCTCGAAGCTGCTGCAGCATGCGATCGATGCGGTAGGGCCGTTCGCCGCGATCTTCCAGCAGGAGGATCGCACCCCGCGTCTGCACCTCCCAGCAGGTTCCGATGCTGGCGGCGACGAGTGTGAGAGAGCCCCCCACCAGACGCCCCCGGGCCTGTCCGCCACCGCGCCCGACGCCCCGCAACGAGAGGGGTGTCTCCACGGCTCCGGTCAGTTGCGCCACCAACGCCGCCAGCGCCGCTGGATCCACGTCGGCGCCTCGATCCAACATGGGTCCGTGCACGCCCATCAGCCCCGCCTGTCGCTGCTGCCAGAGCAACAGAGCGGTGATATCGCTGTACCCGATCAATGGCTTCGCCGCGGAACGGACGGCGTCGGCATCGAGCAGGGGGATGATCCGATCGCAGCCATAGCCGCCCCGCGCGCAGACGATCGCGTCGACCGCGGGATCGGAAACGAGGTCCATGAATTCTTTCGCCCGTCTCGTGTCGTTTCCGGCAAGGTAACCCCGACGGCTCAGCAGGTCGTCGCGCCGCAGGGTCCGAAAACCGGCAGCGCGGAACAGGGTCTCACCCGCCTCGAGCTGCTGGCGATCCACCGGCCCACCGGGTGCGGCGATGCCCAGGGTTGCGCCGCGCTCGAGTGCGCGCGGCTTCTTCAGTCGCGGCAAGAATTTCCTCGGCGAGAAGTCACCAGGAGAAATCGTCGTCGGAGTCGGACGATCGACCGGAACCGAAACTCCCCGCGGGCGAGGGCGACGTATCCGTCCCCTCCTCGTCGGACAGATTGCGGAAGTTGGCGTAACGGGCCTCGAAGGCCAGTCGAATCGTCCCGGTCGGGCCGTTGCGTTGCTTCTGCACGATGAGTTCGGCAAGCCCGCGGTTCTCTTCCGTCTTCTGGTAGACCTCGTCCCGGTAGATGAATGCGACCACGTCGGCGTCTTGCTCGATGGCACCGGATTCCCGCAGGTCGCCCATATTGGGCCTTCGCTTGTCGGGGTCCCGCTGCTCGGGTCCGCGGTTGAGCTGGGAGAGCGCGATGACTGGAATGTCGAGTTCCTTGGCCAGGGCTTTCAGGCCGTGGCTGATCTCCGCGATCTCCAGATCCTTGCGGTGGGTCGGTCGGTCGCCGTGAGCGAGCTGCAGATAGTCGACGATCACCAGGTCGAGGCCGTGCTCGGAATGCAAACGTCGGCACTTCGCCTTGATCTCGAGGATCGTGATCATTCCGCTGTCGTCGATCCAGATCTCGGCGTTGGCCAGCGTCCCCCCGGAAGCCACCAGCCGCGTGTGATCGCTGACCGATCCAAAGCCGCGGCGAAAATTCGAGAAGTCCACCCGTGCCTCGGAGGAGAGGAGCCGGAGTGCAAGGGCGCGTCGGGTCATTTCGAGGGAAAAAATCGCCACCTTCTTGCCGTGGTCCACCGCTGCGTTTCGGGCGATGTTGAGCGCCATGGCCGTTTTGCCCATGCTGGGCCGGGCCGCGATGACGATGAGTTCTCCGGGCTGGAGTCCTCCGGTCTTCTCGTCGAAATCCTTGAAACCCGTGGCCACTCCGGTGAGCTCGCCGCCGCGCTCCATCAGTGTTTCGACGTAGTTGAGAGCCGAGTCCATTTCGTTGTGGAGGGTGGTGAAGGTGACTCGACTCCTCGCCTTGCTGATCTCGAATATTTTCGACTCGGCGAAGTCGAGCAGCTCCCCCGAGTGGTCCGTCTCGTTGAAACCCGCCTCGGCGATCTCGGTGGCTACCGCAATCAGACTTCGCTTGACCGACTTGTCGCGGACGATCTTTGCGTGCTGAAGCACATTCGCCGCCGTCGCCTCGTAGTCCGCGATCTCGGCCAGGAACACCGGGCCCCCGATCGAGTCGAGGAGCTTCCGCGTATGCAGATAATCCGACAGCGTGTGCAGGTCTACGGGCTCGTTTTCATCGCGAAGCGCGAGCATCGCTCGGAACAGCTGCTGGTGGGCCGGGTGGTAGAAGTCCTCGGCGCGGATCTCGATCAAGACGCTGTGGATCGCGTCGTTGTCGAGAAGCAGAGCCGAGAGAACCGCCTTTTCAACCTCGAGGTCGTGGGGCGGAACGCGACCCACGGTCGACCTGCCCGTCTCGTTTTGTCTGGATTGGGTCGGCGCCACAGCTCACCCCCCAGTGGCAAGAGCGGGACCGATTCTACAGCACCCGGTCAGTCTTCGGGCCGCACCGTGACCGCCACTTGGGCGATGACATCCGGGTGCAGGCGAATCGACACCCGGTGTTCTCCGGCCTCTTTGATGGGCTCGTCGAGGACGATCTTCCGGCGATCGATCTCGAATCCCTTTTCGGCCAGCAGCTGCACGATCTGGGCGGAGGTCACGGACCCAAATAGCTTGCCTTCCTCGCCGACCCGCGCGCTGACCTCCAGTGGCGTGGACTGGAGCCGGTGGCGCAGATTCTCAAAGGTCTGGATCTCCTTGGCCAGGTTCTCCTTCACCACGCGCCGATTGTGCTCGATCTCCCGGATTCGCCCTTCCGTGGCACGAATGGCCTTCCGCTGGGGAAGCAGATAATTCCGCGCGAAGCCCACCTTCACCTCGACCTGGTCTCCGGCCTCTCCCAGACGGGGGATCGACTCGCGCAGGATCAACTTCACGCTACGCATATCCGGGCCCCTACAGCCCCTGACCGGCGAAAGGCAGGATCGCCAGGTGGCGGGCGCGCTTGATGGCGGTGGCGAGGGGACGCTGATGCCGCGCGCAGTTCCCGGAGATCCGGCGCGGAATGATCTTTCCCGTCTCGGTGATGAAAAGCCGCAGCGACTTGGCGTCCCGAAAGTCGATGGTGAGAGCTGAGTCGGCACAGAATCGGCACACCTTGCGCCGCACGAAGCCCTTCTTCCTCTGCCGGCGCGCCTTCTTGCGCGCACGGGCCCGGAGCCGGGACTTGACGCTGCCATCGCCGGGGCGGTCTTCGCGGTCGCGCCGACCTTCCCGGTAGTCACGGTGCTCCCGGGGCTCTCGCGGTCCGCCGGGGAATTCGGTCGGGGCGCCCATCAGTCCACCTTCCCTTCCGCTTCGGACGTTTTATCGGGTTCGCCCGTCTGCTCTGTCGTGTCCGTTTCGGTACCCGCCTCGGTCGCGGTTCCTTCTGCCGTCGCCGGTTTGCCCTCCGCAACCGCGGGCTTGCCCTCCGCAACCGCGGGCTCGCCGTCCGCAGCCGCGGGTTCGCCGTCCGCAGCCGCGGGTTCGCCGTCCGCAGCCGCGGGTTCGCCGTCTGCAGCCGCGGGTTCCGCGGCGGCCCGAGCGGCTTCCTCGGCGGCCCGAGTGGCTTCGGCGGCGGCCCGAGTGGCTTCCTCGGCGGCCCGAGTGGCTTCGGCGGCGACCCGCTCGGCTTCTTCCTCCGCCTCGCGCGCCGCCCGTTCCGCTGCTTTTTCAGCCCGCACCCGCTCCAGTTCCGCGGCCTCCTTCTTTCGCGCCTCGATGTCGACCACTGCTTCGCTTTCCTGAACCGTGAGGAAACGTAGGACCGAATCCTCGAGGCGCAGCATCCGCTCGAGCTGGGGAACCACCGTGCCCAGGTCCAGATACAGGACCGTCAAATAATGACCCTTCTGAAAATTCTGGATCTCGTAGGCCAGACGGCGGCGGCCCATGTCGTCGTAGAACAGGCGCGTGGCGTCCTGCTTCGTGAGCAGATCGTCGATGCGATCGCAGAGCGCCTTCACCCCGTCGTCGGAGATCTCAGGCTGAACGATGAATGTGGTTCCGTATTCCCGCACGAATCCTCCTCCCGGACAGGCGCTGATCGGACCGGCCCTCACAAAGACCGGCGTTTCACAGACGCCCGGGCCCCCGATCCTTCGCGCGGCCGACGGGCTCGGACCGCATCCTCCAGGGGCCAAGGAAAGCAGTGTAGTGGCGAAGACCAATACCACAGCGCGGCCACCAGAGCCCATCTCACGGTCACCGGGCGGGGTCGGAATCGACGAGACGGGCCCTAGGGCACCGCGGGCGCCAGGGCGAGTAGCGCCTCGTGTACGCGGGTGTCTTCGGTCAGCTCCGGGTGAAAGGTCGTGGCGAGGGCGACCCCCTGCTGAACGAACACGGGCCAGCCATCGACCCGGGCGCGGACCGCAACGTCGGGGCCCGGCCGCCGAAGGCGGGGAGCGCGGATGAACACGCCGGACAGGCCTTCGAATTCGCCCTCGATGGGCACGGCAAAAGAGTCGACCTGGCTGCCATACGCGTTCCGGACCGCCACCACGTCGATCAATCCCAGGCTCCGGACCGGGCGATTCTCCACCTCACGAGACAGGAGCACGGCTCCTGCGCAGGTTCCGAGAATCGGCCTACCGGACCCCGCGAAGGTCTCGAGGGGCTCGTAGAGATGCAGCCGTTCGAGGCCCTTGGCGATCGTCGTGCTCTCGCCCCCGGGAAGGATCAGCGCACAGAGATCGTCCAGGTCCTGCTCCCGGCGAACTCGTACGGGTTCGACTCCGAGTCGCGTCAGCATCAGCGCGTGGGCTTCGACGTCACCCTGGACGGCGAGGATTCCCACGCGACGATGATCTCCCACGGTCACCCGCCCCTTTCCAGGGTCACCAACCCCTGCATGATCACCAACCCCGATTGGCCATACGCTCGTGCTCGGCCAACGTCTCCATCTCGATCCCCTCCATCGCGTTGCCCAGCCCACGGCTTGCCGCGAGGACTTCCTCGGGCTCGTCCCAGTGGGTGGTGGCGCGCACGATGGCCCGAGCCCGAGCCGCCGGGTCTGCGCTTTTGAAAATTCCCGATCCGACGAAGACCGCCTCGGCACCCAGGGACATGCACAGGGCCGCATCCGGGGGAGTCGCGATCCCGCCGGCGGCGAAGTTCGGCACGGGCAGCCGTCCCAGCTCCGCGACGCGTCGCACCCAATCGACCGGCGCCTGAAGCTCCTTGGCGCGGGTGGCGAGTTCCTCCGGACGCAACGCTCCGAGCGCACGGATTCCCCCGAAGACCTCGCGCAGATGACGCACGGCTTCGACGATGTTGCCGCTTCCCGCCTCGCCCTTGGTTCGGATCATGGCCGCACCCTCGGACAGTCGCCGCAGCGCCTCGCCCAGATTCCGTGCCCCGCAGACGAAGGGCGATCGAAATCCCACTTTGTCGATGTGATGTGCCTCGTCGGCGGGGGTCAGTACCTCACTCTCATCGATGAAGTCGACGCCCAGAGACTCGAGCACCCGGGCCTCGGCCAGGTGGCCGATGCGCACCTTGGCCATGACCGGGATCGACACACACTTCTGGATTCCCTCGATGATCTCAATGGCGCACATCCGGGCCACGCCACCATCTCGGCGGATGTCCGCCGGCACGCGCTCGAGCGCCATGACCGCACAGGCACCGGATTCCTCGGCGATCTTCGCCTGATCGGGGGTGGTCACATCCATGATCACGCCGCCCTTGAGCATCTCGGCCAGCCCGACCTTGATCTTCATGGATTCGGCGCCGGTCCGACTTCCGCCGTTGGCATCGGTTCGGGCGCTGCGACTCTTGCGATCTGTCATGGGGTCCTCCTCGTGAGGCGAGCGCTGAGAGCCCCGCCTCTGGACGTTTCTAGATATGCACCTTCGCGGCGCGTCGGGGTGGCGACGCGAACCGAGCCCGAAGCACTCGCCCCAGGGCTTCGACTCCGCGGCGCAAGCCGTCTTCATTCGTCATCGCGAAGCTCAGCCGAAGGCCGTTGGAAGCCCGCCCATCGGAACAAAACTGCGAACCCGGCGCGAACAAAACGCCCTCGCCGACCGCATCGGTCAGGAGTTCACCGGTGTCGATTCCGTCGGGTAACTCGATCCAGACCTGATAGCCGCCCTCGGGCGTCGTCCAACGCGCACCCGGCGGCAGCTCGCGAGCCAACGCGTCGAGCAGGGCGTCTCGTCGGGAACGCAAGATACGGCGCAGGCGCACCAGGTGTCGATCGTAGTGACCGCGGGCCACGAACTCGGCGACGGCAGCCTGGAGGGGCATCGCATCCGAGAGGTCCGTTGCCGACTTCAACGCCACCAGTGCATCCACGAGGCACCCACGCGCGACGATCGCACCGACTCGCACGCCAGGAAACAGGGACTTCGAAAACGACGTCAGCAGCACCACGAGACCCGTCGTGTCGAGTGCCGCGAGCGAAGGCACGTGTCGGCCGGAGAAACGCAGATCCATCTCGTAGTCGTCTACGATCACAGGCTTGCCGTGGCGAGCGGCGATCTCGAGCAGCGCGAGCCGATGTTCCCGGGTGGAGGTCGTTCCGAGAGGATTGTTGAAGGTGGGAATCGTGTACAGCAGCTTGACCTCGGGGCGCTCGAGAGTGCGATCGAGGATGGCGAGATCGAGTCCGTCCTCGCGCATGGGAATCGGTGCAGGTTTGAGGCCGAGGCCGAAGGCCGTCGCCAACAAGTTCGTGTAGGTGGGTTCCTCGAGGGCCACCGAGTCACCCGGTTCGGTAAACAGGCGCAGGCCAAGCGAAATGCCCTGGCTGGCACCATGACAGAGCACGATTTCATCCGCGACCAGATCGATGGCAACCTTCCGCAATCGCTCCGCCAGCACTTCGCGAAGTCCTTCGTGCCCCTGCGGGCCGCCGTAGATGAAAAGCTCGGGCCCCGAGTCGAGAAGCACGCGGTTCAGAACGCGCCGGAAAGAGTCCGCGGGATAGAGCGATGGATCGGGCATCACCGCGTGCATGGGAACGGCGCCGTTGCCGCTGCCGAAATGGGGACGCCCTCGTCCGAACTCGAGGAGTCGTTCTGTAAGCGGGGAGAGCGACGGCTCGAACGCCTTGGCGGGGTTTCGTCGCGGCGCCAGACGGACGAAAGTTCCGCGACCCACGGCCGATTCCACCACACCCTCGGCCGCGAGCTCCTCATAGGCGAGAGCCACCGTGTCGCGATTGACCCGGAGACTCCGGGCGAGATTTCGAATCGCCGGTAGACGCGCCCCCGAAGCCAGGACCTCGGCGGCGATTTCGCTCCGAAAGTGATCCGCGATCTGCCGGTAGACGGGTCGCCCGTCCCCATCGCTGCCTCGGTGGAGTTCAATATGCACCACGAGCGCAGATTAGGATCCGGTCAATACCAGGTCAATAGGCTATTGATATGGAAATATTGATGTATTTCTGTCTCTACGACCCAGACAATTCGTCTGACGGCCTCGCC
Organism: Myxococcota bacterium; assembly: GCA_036447375.1. Classification (GTDB taxonomy): domain Bacteria; phylum Myxococcota_A; class UBA9160; order UBA9160; family SMWR01; genus JACZXC01. The sequence goes on along the minus strand of JAZFUU010000274.1, from coordinate 9,883 downwards.
TGCGGACTCACGGATCGCGTCCCGGCGCGATCCGCCACAGCGGTCTGATCCGCCCGACGACCGAAGCCCAGCATGCGTCCGAGACCAATGGCCACAAGACCCACGAACCCCGAGAAGAGGGCGCCCATCTTCACCTGGCCCAGCAGCAGGGGGTCGGTGAAGGCGGCGCTCGCTACGAAGAGGGCGACCGTGAGTCCCAGGGCCGCAACGAATCCCGCCATCACCAGTTCCGGAAGACCCATCCGATCCGGCAGCGGAAACCCCAGACGAATCGCCACCAGAGAAAAGAGGGTCACGCCCAGCGTCTTGCCGACCACGAGAGAAGCGAGGATCACCCAGGTCATCGGGCCCACCTGCGCCAGAGGCACGCCGGCGTTGACGAACGCGAAGAAGAAGAGACCGAAGTCCACGAAGCCCTTGAGATGATGCTCGAAGCGGTCGAGGGTGGAATGCTCGATCTGATAATCCGACGCCAACACCTCTCCCATCTCGTCGACTTCATCCAAACCCGCGAAGAGACCGGTGTCGCGGCGTGGCCCGGGCATGAAGGGAACGATGAAGACCATGGCCAGCGCCGGATGCAGGTGGGCCAGAACCAACCCGCACCAGGCCAGCGGCCCACCGGCGAGGACGTAGGGCAACCAGGAACGAACTCCGACCCGGCGCAGCGCGTAGGTAGCGGCCATGCCGACCAGGATCAGCCCCAGGAACTCCGGACGTGTCGGCAACTCCGGATCCCCATAGAAGACGGCGATGATCACCAACCCGATCGCGTCGTCGGCCACCGCCAGCAGCAACAGGAAATTGATGGCCGGATGGCCCTTCCCGAAGATCGTCCGCGCCACCAACCACGCCAGCGCGATGTCGGTGGCGGTGGGAACACCCCACCCGCGGGAGATAACGAACCAATCGTCGACCTCCAGGGAGTAGACGCCCACCTCGAACAGGATCCACACTCCCAAAAAGAAGACCGCGACCGGAGCGACGACACCGCCGACCGTCGCCAGCAGGGGATTGATCGCCTTTCGGACGGGATTCAGGCTCCCTCCGGGCAGACACCCCTCGGTGACCTCCTTTGCCGCGATCGCAAAGAAGAAGACCATGAACACATCGTTGACCAGGAAGTGAAGGGTGATCTCGTGCCCGAGGAGAGACACGTGGCCGAAGGGCATCCAGTGCAGCGCGGCCTGGTACGCGTCGTTCGCCAGATTCGCGGCCAACAGGGCCACCGCGACACCCACCAGGAGCGGAATCGAGAACTCCTGAAGAATGTTGAGAAAACGGACCGGTTTCGCCCCGCTCATGTTCCGCCCATCGCGTCCGGATTGTAGCGATTCATCGCACCGGTGAGCCCCTCGACGAGAATGTCTCCGACGGCAGACGCTGCGTCGACCACGCGATCGGCGAGTGCCCTGTCTTCGTCGGCGCTGAATCGCTGAAGAACGTAGTCGGCGGTTTCCATCGCGAAGATCGGCCGTCCCACACCGAAACGCAGCCGAGCGAAATCGCCATGCCCCAGCCGCTCGATCACATTCGCCAACCCCTGGTGCCCCGCAGCGCCCCCCCTCGGCCGTATTCGCAGGCGGCCGAAGGGCAGATCGACGTCGTCGAATACCACGAGAAGATCGCGCTTCGCATCCTCGATGGGCAGGAAGCGGAGGGCCTCACAAATCGACCCGCCGGATGCGTTCATGTACGTCTGCGGCTCGAGAACGCCGACGTCCAGCGGTTCTCCGCCGGGAAGGCGCAGCACTCCGCGTCCGAAGAGTCCGTCGAATTTCGGTTTGACGAGGGCGATGCCGTGCTGTTCCGCGAAGCACTCGACGATGCGGAACCCGACATTGTGGCGCGTCGCGGCGTACCGGCGTCCCGGGTTCCCGAGACCGACGACGAGTTTCACCTGTGCGGCGACGCTACTCGCCGCCCTCCTTCTTTTCAGAATCGGCTCCGGCCTCGCCCTCGGCCTTTTCTGCGCCCGGCGCCTCCTCGCCCTCGGCGAGGGGCTCGCCCTCGACCGCTTCCGCCACCGGCTCTTCTTCAACGGCCGGGGTGGCGACGGTAACCACGGAGAGATCCAGATCGGAAAGGAGTGTGGCACCCTCGGGAACCGACAAATCGCGGACATGCAGTGACTGGCCAACCAGGAGCTCGCTGACATCCAGTCGAAGCTCCTCGGGAATTGCCTGGGGCATGCACTCGAGTTCGACTTCGCGCAGGGTCTGATCCAGGATCCCGCCCATCTTCACACCTTCCGGGGTTCCCTCCAGGTGAATCGGCACCGACACCTGGATCGCCTCCTGTAGATTCACCGCGTACAGATCCGCGTGCAGAATTTGCCGCGAGACCGGATCGCGCTGCAACTCCTTCACCAACATGGGCTTTCCGTGGTACTCCCCACCGCCCTCGACCTGCAGCGCGATCAGGGTATTCAAGCCGGCCGTGCTCCCCTTGAGCAGCTGATCCAGAGCCAGGGGATCCAGGCTGATTCCCAGGGATTTTGCGCCCCGCCCGTAGCAGACCGCGGGAACCCGGCCGCTGGCGCGAAGCCTCCGGGCCGGACCCTTCCCGGTTCCCTCGCGAACTTCGACGGCAAGCTCGTTCTCAGCCACGGCTCTCTCCTTGATTTCTATCAGACGAACAGAGAGCTCACGCTCTCTTCGTTGTTGATGCGGCGAATCGCCTCGCTCAGCAGCGGGGCGATGGATACGACGTGCAGCTTGTCACAGTCTCGCGCGTCGGGATTCAGGGAGATGCTGTCCGTGACCACCAGCTCGCGGATGGGCGATTCCGACACGCGCTTGATGGCCGGCCCCGAGAGTACCGGGTGGGTAATCACAGCGGTAACGGCCCGGGCGCCCTCCCGTTCCAGCGCTCGCGCCGACTCGGCCAGGGTTCCCGCTGTATCGACCATGTCGTCGACGATGACACAGGTTTTGTCTTTCACATCGCCGACGATGTTCATCACCTCGGAGACGTTGGCGGCCTCGCGACGTTTGTCGATGATCGCGATGTTGACGTCCAGTCGTTTGGCGTAGGCCCGAGAGCGCTCGACGCCGCCCGCGTCGGGTGAGATGATGACGACAGAATCGCCATAGCGGCGCCGGATGACATCCAGAAGCACCGGCGTGGCGAACAGGTTGTCGACCGGGATGTTGAAGAACCCCTGAATCTGACCGGCGTGCAGGTCGATGCAGAGCACGCGGTCGGTCCCGGCGGTGCAGATCAGATCAGCCACCAGTTTCGCCGTGATCGGAGCCCGCGGAGACACCTTGCGATCCTGGCGGGCGTAGCCGTAGTAGGGAATCACCGCGGTGATGCGCCGGGCCGAAGACCGCCGAAGCGCATCGACCATGATCAGCAGCTCCATCAGGTGGGTATTGGCCGGCGAGCTGATCGACTGCAGCACGAAGCAATCGAGGCCGCGCACGCTCTCGCGAATCTCGACCTTCACCTCCCCATCGCTGAAGGTTCCCACCTCGACCTTGCCGAGCTGGATGCCGAGATGGGACGCAACCGACTCCGCCAGGGCGATGTTGGAATTTCCCGAGAAGAGGATCATCCGCTGCATCGTGGCCTCAATTCACAGAGTTCAATTCACGGGTTGGGGCGGCAGGATTCGAACCTGCAGATGGCGGCTCCAAAGGCCGCTGCCTTACCGTTTGGCGACGCCCCAGAACCAGGTCCCCAGCCTATCGGGAACCGAGCGTTATCGCGACCCGGGCCCAGACCGGGGGCTGGAAATCGGCCCGCGCCAGGCCCGCCGCGGCCGCTTCGCGATCCTCGAAGATCCCGAAGAGCGTAGGGCCGCTCCCCGACATTCCCACGGCCCGGGCCCCTGCCCCCCGCAGTTGTTCCCGCAGGCGAGCCACCGGGGGGCACAGCCGGATGGCGGCGCTTTCGAGGTCGTTCTCCAGCAAATGGCTCCAGGCGAGGGCCGGGGTGGCGTCGACCCCGGTCCGGGTCGGCCCGGGTCCGAGGCTCAACAATCTCGGGTCCAGTGGGGCCCGTTCGAGACAGCGATCGAGGTGAAGCGAGTCAAAAACCCGGAAAACCTCAGCGGTCGCCAGGGGGAGGCCGGGGTTGGCGAGCACGAGCGAAAACGCCGGCCAGCCTGTGAGCGGCTCGATGCGTTCGCCGATTCCGGACACCCGAGCCGGCCTCGGGTCGAGAAAAAACGGTACGTCGGCGCCCAGGTCGAGGGCGAGCTCGCCCAGAGCCTTCGCTGAGAGCGCCGCCGGAAACAGCCGGGCCAGGCTCCGAAGCACGACCCCGGCGTCGCTGGAACCGCCCCCCAGCCCGGCTGCGGCGGGGATCCGTTTGTGGAGGCGAATCCTCACCGAGCCGATGCATCCCGCCCTCCCGGCCACCTCCAGAAAGGCCTCGGCCGCGCGGTAGGCCAGATTGCTGGCGTCTCCGGGGACGCCTTCCACAGGCCCCGGGTGAAGGGTCAGGGCCACCGCGGACAACCGGGCGGGCGCGACCTCGAGCTCGACCTCGTCGCCCAGATCGAGGGGCAGAAAGACGCTCTCCAGCTCGTGATTGCCGTCGGGTCGTTGTCCGGTGATCCGCAGCCCCAGATTCACCTTGGCGGGCGCGAGGTCTCGAACGCGCCGCAGGCCCGAGTCGGCGCTCACCGGGGTCCGCTCATCCTCACTTGGAAACTTCGACGTAGTGCATCCGCAGCTCGTAGAGCAGACCATCGAGCAGTTTGGCTTCCTCCGGATCGAGATTGCCGCGGGTCTTGGTCTCGAGCATCGCCAGCGTGTCGATCGTCTGCCGCACCAGGACCAGGTCGGGCTTCGCAACGGGCTTCCCGGCCTCGGGGTCGCCGACCACGCCCATGTGGTAGAGAGCCGACGTACCGAGGGAGAGCACGAAAGATGCAAAATCCACCCCGGGAAACGGCGGCTGGCCTTCCCCAGAGGACTCATCGGGCCCTTCCCCAGAGACCTCATCGGGTTTGGGCTCATCGGAGCTGGACTCGGAGCTCGACTTCCCGGCCGAGCTACGCCGATCGACGATCGTGAAGCCGCGTTTTGACTCTTCCTTGTCCGCCATCAGTGGTTTCCCCCGGATCCCGCGCGTTCGGCCGCGTCGATGCGCTCCATCTCGCGGTACGCGTGGGTGAAGCGCTGAACGACCGTAATGGTACTGCCAATCGCAATGACCCAGAGCGCCGGAATCATGAGGCCGAACAGGGCCCCCGCGGCCAGGATGAGCACCCGTTCTGCGCGTTCCAGGAAGCCCACCCGAAAACTGGACAGCGCGATCTCCGCTCGCGCCTGGGCATAGGACACGAGCACGCTGACGACCAGCGCATATCCCGCCAGAAGGACGAGGCCCGGCTCGCCCTCGAGGCTGTAATGCATGGCGATCCCGAGAAGCAGGGCCATGTCGGCGAGGCGGTCGAGGGTGGAATCGAGGAAGGCCCCGAATCGGGTGGCCACGCCGCGATGCCGGGCGACGACCCCGTCGACCAGATCGAAGAACCCTCCCGCGATCATCAACAAGCCGCCGGTCCCGAACCTGCCCGCGGAAAACGCAACGGCCGCCGCCAGCGAGACCACCGTCCCCACCACGGTGAGGAGATTCGGATTCAACGGCCAGACGAACAGAAAGGGAAACGCCGCGCGCACCCACCGATCTACTCGATCGCCGAACACCGACTTGATCACGGTTCGATTCTTCCGCGATCCGAGAACTCGCCCCCTAGCCGGGCTGCGGCGGCTCGGTTGTCGCCTCGTTCTCCGATTCGACGGGCGCCACCTTGTCCGTGACGTCCGGGAGCGCGTCGAGCACACGTTTGAGTTCGTTCGCCGGGATCCAGTTCCGGCGCCGGATCAGACGCCGATCGAATCTTATGCGGTCAAGTGATTTTCGGTCCACGTTGGGCTCCCATCTTCCGAAGAACTCGGGGGGGGGGGAGAACCGTAGCAAATTGGCCGAGATAGAGCGGATCCGATAGCTTGCTCCAAGTCCGCCCCGGGGGGTCCGTGATGGCTCGAATCCTTTCGACGCTCTCGCTGAGCCTGTTGATGGCATGCGCGAGCCCTCCACCGACATTCGACGAGGTCCGGCCCGCCGATGTGCTGTATCAGCGGGGCATCGAGATTCTCGAGGGCCGCGTTTTCCTGGGCTTCCTACGCCGAGTCGACCATGCCGCGGCCATCGAGATCTTCCAGAGCATCATCGACAATTACCCCTACAGTGATTTTGCTGTGCTCGCGGAACTCAAAATCGCCGACGCCTACTTCGAGAACGGAAAATACGAGGAAGCCCTGTCCTACTACCGCGACTTCAGCGAACTTCATCCTCGACAGGAGCAGGTGCCCTACACCGTCTTTCGCTCGGCGATCTGCCACCAACGCCGCATCGGTTCACCCCACCGGGACCAGACGGCGACCCGCGACGCTCTCGTCTATCTGGACCGGCTCCTCACGCGGTACCCACACTCGGAGTACGCGGAGCGGGCCGAGACGATGTGGCGGGATCTGCGCATGCGGCTGGCCCTCCAGATCCAGGGAATCGGGGATTTTTATATGGCGCGGGGCGAGTACGAAGCCGCTGCCGAGCGCTACCGATCGTTGTTGAACGAGTACCCGGGTCTCGGACTCGATCCGGAGATTCTGTACAAGCTCGGCCTGTGCTACCGAGAGATGAACCGTGAAGACGAGGCCGCCGCCATCTTCCAGTCTATCGTGCGCTACTACGACCACAGCGCCGTCGCCGAGGACGCCGAGGATCAGATGGACCGCGCCGAGGACTGGAGTCCTCAGGAGCCCTAGCCATGGCGAATTTCGCAGCCAATTTCCCCATGCAGTCGAACCGGGTCATGAACTCAGATGAGCGACGGACCTATCGGCTCGGATGTCGAAGCTTCGAACGCGGCGATGTCGACACGGCGCTGGTGCAGTTCGAGCATCTGCTGCGGTCGCGGGAGGGCCTCGCCGATGTCCACTACCGCGTCGGCGTGATCCACGACAACAAGAACGATCTGGCCGCCGCCGCCCGCAGCCTGTGGAAGGCCCTCCGCATCAATCCAGCCTACTCCGAAGCCATCCTCGCCCTTGCCAGCGTGTACGAGCGACAGGGCAACTTCGAGCGGGCGCAGGAGATCAATGCGCGAGCCCAGTCGACCCGGGCCGGAAACGGCCGCCTCGATGCGACCACCCGCGGCAAGCTCGCCAATCTGCAGGCCGGGCTGGGCCACGCCCTGCGTGAGGCCGGTGAGCTGCGCGAGGCGATCGAGGCCTACCGAGCCGCCCTCGATCGCTGTCCCGAGTTTCACGACATTCGGTTGCAACTCGCCGTGACCCTTCGGGAGGCCGGCCTGCCCGACCAATCCCTCAGCGAGCTTCGCCGGATACTGCGCGGGTACCCCAACCTCCACGGCGCCACGGTGCAGCTCGGCGTCACGCTGTACAGCCTGGGGCGCACCGACGAAGCCATTCAGAATTGGAGAGCGGTCGCTCAACAGGATTCCAGCCGCGAGGACGCCCCGATGTATCTCCGAATGGTGCGCGGATCCTGATCTACCGCGAGCGTTGGTCGCGGAGGATCTCGAAGGCGGCGTTTCGCCCGCACGCTCCCATCACGCCACCCCCCGGGTGGGTTCCAGCGCCGCACAGGTAGAGACCGGCAATCGGCGTCCGGTAGCGGGCCCACCCCGGAACCGGCCGCATGAAGAGAAGTCGGTCGAGGGACATGGCGCCGTGGAACAGGTTGCCACCGGTGAGACCAAAGATCCGCTCGAGATCCGGCGGGGCGAGCACCTCTCGATGGAGGACGCTGTCCGAGAAACCGGGAGCCACCTCGTCGACGAGGGCGAACACCCGATCCGCGAAGGGATCACGCTCCGCGTCCCAATCGATCGGGTCAGCGGAAGAAGGCACGTGCTGCACGAAAAGCGACGCGACGTGGTGCCCGGCGGGAGCGAGGCTGGCGTCGAGAGCCGAGGGAATGGTGAGTTCCACCATGGGCCGCTCCGGCAACCTCCCCAGCACCGCCGCCTGAAACGAACGCTCGAGAGCGTCCAGGCTGAGCGCGCCGACGTGGATGGTGCCCGAGTGTTCGGGCCCAGGGCCCGACGAACGTCGGCCGACGAACGCGGGCAGGCGATCGAGGGCAAGATTGATCTTGAGGCTGGGACTCCGGAAGTCGAGGGCATCCACGGCCCGCGCCACGTCGTCGGGGAGATGCTCGCGGCCGGCGAGACCGATCAGGGTTCGGCGCGGATCCAGCCCCGAGACGACGCACGAAGACTCGATGACCGATCCATCTTCGAGCACGACACCGCGCACCCGCCCTTCGTGCACCGCAATCTCCGAGACCGCGGCCTCGGTTCGGATTTCGGCACCCGCGCTCCGCGCCGCGTCCGCGATGGCGTCGGACAACCGACCCATGCCCCCCTCGACGTAAGCCCAGACCCCCCGTTCGCCGTGGGTCTGCCCCATCACGTGGTGAAACAGCACGTAGCCGGTTCCCGGGGTCGCGGGCGACGCCCAGGCCCCGATCACCGCGTCTGTGGCGAGGGTGGCGCGCAGGGGTTCGCTCTCGAACCAGCTCTCGAGGCTGGCGCGCGCGGAACCCAACAGCAGCGCCATAGCCCGTGAAAGGTCCCCGCGCAGGCCCCAGGCGCGACCGGCCAGGCGTCCCAGTGTGGACAGATCGCCCCAGGACAGATCCGCGGGATCGGGCGGTGGACGGTCAAGCATGGGTTCCAGACATCGCGCAATGCGGTCCAAGAAGGCCTCGTAGTCGGGGTAACGCCGCGCATCCCGCGGGGAAAAGCGCTGAATCTCGGCCGACGAAGCGGCCGCATCGGGGCCCAGCAGTAGGCCCCGACCATCGGGGAGCGGGCTGAAGGACGAGGGCGCCCGCCGCAGAAGCCGGAGCCCCCGCCGCGAAAGGCCCAGCTCGCGAATCAGCGCCGGCCGCAACAGGCCCACCACGTAGGCGCCCCGGGAGACCCGGTAGTGAGGCCAGAGCTCCTCGGTCACACAGGCGCCCCCGATCACGGAGCGAGCCTCGAGGACCAGGGTCCGGAAACCCGCCCGCGCCAGGTAGGCCGCTGCTACCAGACCATTGTGGCCGGCCCCGACCACCACGATGTCGCTTCGCATGCGGGTTGATACTAGACTGAGCGGCGGCCTATCGGGGGGTGGGGGTGGACGCAGAACCCGTCGACATTCTGGCGGTGGTGATTCTCGGGGTCTCGTTTGTCCGGGGATTCTTTCGCGGTCTCATCCGCGAAACATTCTCGATTGCGGCTCTCGGGGGTGCCTGCGTCGTCATCAAGCTATTCGCCGCGCCCCTGGGCGTGAAGCTCGGAACCGCGAGCCAGGGCCAGATTGGAACCGTGATCGCTCCCTGGATCGCCGGAGCGGTTCTCGGGGCCATCGCGATCATCACCACCGTCACCGTCGGTCGCCTGCTGAAAAGCGGCTCGCGCTGGGCCGGTCTCGGCTGGGTCGACCGCGTCGGCGGGGGAGTCCTCGGTACCGCCGAGGGCGCGCTCGTGGTCAGCATTCTTCTGGTGTTGGCATCAACGATGATGGGTCCCACCAGCCCGACTCTGGTCGCTTCGCGCAGCTACAACGTCCTGGAAACGGTTCAGGGGTTCGCCCAAAGCGACGCCAGCTGGTCCGAACTCGCCATCGACGTCGCCGCACCGCCACCGTAGTCGTCTCGACGAGACCGACGCTAGAAGCCTTAGCAATAACGAGTACTTACGGAGTATCGGTCCAGCGACCGTGTTCGCGGATGAGTGCGACCAGGCGGTCGTCTGCACCGGCCTCGGAAACCTTTCGCGCCACACATTCGCGGCCCACGTACAGATCCACCTGACCCGGCCCCGACCCCACGTAGCCAAAATCAGCATCGG
>JAZFUU010000273.1:0-41575 GCA_036447375.1 Myxococcota bacterium | reverse complement strand
GGGTTGCTGCTAGCATCGAGCGCCGATGGAACGCATCGAACGTACCTGGGCGGCGAGCCTTGCAGCGGGGGCGATGCTGCTGGTGATTCCGTTCCTGATCTTCGTCCGGTACCACGATTATTCGCTCGCGACGCCCGAGATTCTGACCAGTTTTGGGCTGCTGGCGGCGGTGGGAATCCTGCTGGGCCTGGCGATGGAGATCGCGGGCGCGATCTCACGGGTGCTGATCCTCTCGGGCCTGATCACCCTGATGGTGGACATCCAGGTCGAGTCACCGGAGCGTGACGGAATTCTGTGGGGAACCTTTGGCGCAAGCCTCATCTTCGGCTGGCTGCTTCGCCGACAACTCGCCAGGGTGGGCAGTGTCGTGCTTGTGGTTCTTCTCGTCTCCAGCGCCGTCCTGCCCGCGGGCCGCGTCGCCGCGATCACGCACCCTGTCGAGAAGCCTGCGCCCGGAAACCCCGCGCTGCCGAATTTCCTCCATATCATTCTCGACGAGCAGATCGGCGTGGAGGGGATTCCCGCGGAGTTCGATCCGGACGGCCACCACACACAGGCCCTGCAGAGTTTCTATCTCGATCGCGGGTTCCAGGTTTTCGGCCGGAGCTACAGCCGCTACTTCGACACCTCCTTCTCCCTCTCCAACCTCTTCAACTTCGAAACCGGCGCTGTCAGCGGAAACCATGACGTGCGTGTCGGCACCGGGTTCGCCCTGACGAATAACGCGTACTTCGATCTGATGACGAAACGGGGCTACCAGATCCACGTCTACCAGACGGACTATCTGGACTTCTGCCGGTCGGAAGGCGCGAACATCGCCAGCTGCTTCACCTACCACCTCGAAAGCATCAAGTCGATCGAGGATGCGCCGCTGGGAATCTCCGAGAAGATCCGGGTCGTCCTGTCCATGTACGCGCGCCTCTCCAATCTCTTCTCCAGGCACGTCCCCGCTCTCCGCAGGGTGAGTTCCGTCTCCACCATTGCGGTCTTCGATAAACTGCAGGCGGACATGCTCCGCGCGGATCCCGGCTCCCTGTTCTTGGTTCACCTGATGCTTCCGCACTACCCGTATGCCTATCGGGCGAACTGCGAATTGAGGCCGTCGACCGCGGACTGGCTCTATGCCCACGACGAGCGTCTCCGGCCCAGACGCAACGACGCTGCGTCTCGCGAAGAGCGTTACCCGCGGTACCTGGAGCAGGTGGCCTGCCTGAATCTCAAACTCGGTAGCCTCTTCGACGCGCTCGAGGATGTCGGCCTCCTCGAACAGACGATGATTCTCGTGCACGGCGACCATGGATCACGTATCGATCTGCTTCCCCCGACTGCGTGGTGGGATAGCGAACTGACAGCTACCGACTATGTCGACTTGTTCTCCACGCTGGTCGCCTTCAAGACGCCAGACGGGCGCGCGGCCTATGACCGGCGGATGCTCCCGCTCGACTCGCTCTTCTCGATGCTGGTGAGACGCAAGGAGGTGCCGACCGGAGAGGGCTGGATCGGGAATGACCATGTCATGCTGAGGCGTGGGAAGAGCCGAAAGTTCCTGGAGAGAGCGATGCCGGAGTTCAGCCGAGCGCCTGCGCCCCACGCGGCGGAGCGATAGACCCGGGCGCAACAACCCTGTAGGCTGGGCTCCAGGGAGGATCATGATGATCGGATACGTGACGCTCGGAACCAACGACATGGAACGCGCGTCGAAATTCTACGACGCCCTGCTGGGTGAACTGGGTGCGAAGCGATTCATGGACACCGAACAATTTATCGCCTGGACCGCAGAATCCTCGGGTCCCGCGATTTCCATCGCCAAGCCCTTCGACGGCGAGCGCGCAACCGTGGGAAACGGCGTGATGGTGGCCATGGCCATGGATAGCTCGGAGCGGGTCGACGCCTTCTACAACAAGGCAATCGCGCTGGGAGCGACCGACGAAGGGAAGCCGGGCCCGCGCGGCGAAGGTTTCTACGCCGGCTATTTTCGCGACCTCGACGGGAACAAGTTCAACGCCTACTGCATGGGATGACGCTCGGTCGCGGGGATCCGATCGCTAGCCTGCTGACAAAGCTCGGGCCGTTCAGTGAGCGGCCTCAGAAGCGCTCAGTACGACTCGGACGCTGCGACCCAGGGTCACGTCCTCGGTACCCACTTCAACCTGAACCCGGTGTCCGGCCAGGGTCACCCGGTACGGCCCGATGGTTTCGTTGGGGGGGGCGTCCCCGGTCGCGTAGGGAACCCGCACGCGAATCCACCCGTCGGGACCGGCGATGCCTCGCGCTTCGAAACGAAACGCACCCTCGGGGAGGACTACCCCGAGCTGCGCAACCAGCTGTTCGCCCGGCTCCGCCTGGGCCTCGAGGACCGCGCCCGGCACGATCTCGAAGAGGTTGAGCACGCCGCGCTCCGTCAACAAACGGAAGCGACCCAGATGGGCCCTGTTGCCGTGGGCCGTACCGCGCCGGTCGAGGTCGCCGCCGACGCTGTCGATTCGATTCTTGCCCGAGGCGACGACGAAACGCGTCCCTAGCCGATCCGCGATCTCGACTGCCTCGCTCTCGCGGGACGCGGAGTAGAACTGCGAAACCAACTCGAATTTCTCGGGGTCGAGGTTGGGGCCGAGGTTGCCGGCCGGCGTGGGACGTCTCGCTCTGTAAACCGCCAGGTGACCGATGTTGGCCGCCACGAGCAGCCCGTATTCCGGTTCGCCCTTTTCGAGAAAGCCTCGAGTCTCGGGAGTGACACGGCGCACCTCCTCGAAGAACCGAGAGAAGTTTCTCCATGCCGTGGACCGCCCCTGACCCTTGTCGACTCGTACCTGGTGGTAAGCGAGTGCCCCGGGACCGATCAGCGCCGCGATCACACCGGCGCTGATGAGCGCACGAGCGGTCGCGGGCAGCCGCCGGACGAAGCGGTCGCACGCCGCCAGCGTCACCCACGCGAGCGCAACACACAGCGGCGCGCCCAGCTCGTTGCCAAATCGAAGCTGAGAGATCGCGAGCAGACCGAACGCGGAGGTCCACACGACGAGCACCACGGCTGCGAGTCGCCGCCGTGGTTCGCGAAGCAGCCACAAGAGCAGCAGCGGGACCAGGGGCAGCAGGTACGTGACAACCCCGTAGTAGTAGAATGGGGGCCGCGGCGTACCCGGCCGTTCCCCGACGAGGAAGCGGTAGAGCGGCTGCTGCTCGGGGTTTCTGAAGGCCCAGGTGTCTTCGCCGGTGACGAACTCGACGCCCGACGCGATCCCCGACGCCAGCGGGAATAGCGAAAAGGCGAGTAGTGCGATCAAGATTGCCAGGCCGCCCGCGCGCAGCGCCCGATGCGATACGCCGCGAGACGGCCTCCAGTACCCGTCCACACACAGCCCTGCGCACAACAGCGCCAGGCACGCGAGCACGAGAGGGTGAAGCCATGAGAGCGTCGTGGAGGTAAACCCACCCCCGAACTCTCCGCCGGCGAGACAAAATGGCACGACGAGAAGCGCTGCAAGCGCGGCGCCGAGCCCCTGGTTCCGTACGAGGTCGAGGCGCGCGCCGACGATACCTACGGCGAGCAATCCCGCTGCTTCGGCGATGCCGACGAATACCAGGCTGCCGCTCCAGGTCAGCAGCATCGCCGCGGTTGCGAGACCGTGGAGTAGCGACCGAACCCAACCCCGGCCTTCGTCCGGAACGCTCAATACCGATTCCAGCCAGACCCACAGCCACAGAGCGCCGATCAACGCCACCGCAGCGTGGTGATCCGGGTTGCCCACGCGGGCGAAGTAGGTCGGAAGCGGAAGAACTGCATAGGTCCCAGCGGCCACCAGGCCACACGCGGCGCCGCGCAACCGGCGACCGGCGGCGAAGACGCAGAGCGTCGCCAGCACACCAAGAACCGGTGAGATCCATATCGCTACACGCTCGAAGGTCGCCTGGTCGTCTCCGAAGACACGGGCGAGACCGGCGAGCCCCCAGTCGAACAGCGGCGGCAGCGGAACCTCCGCCCCGGTCGGATAGGCCAGGTAGGGATCGAATCGGAGGAAATCCGGGAAGTTCACAAACGCGTAGAACGCCAGCCGCGCGTGGTAGTAGGCGTCGGGACTGGTCAACACCACGCTGCCGTCGGACGACAACACCCACGGCAGCTCGATCGAGCGAAGCGCCAACGCGCACGCCGCCACAGCCACGAGCGCCGCGACAACGGACCAGCGTCGCGCGGTCACCCCACCCGCTTCAGTCGGACCCCCTGCTTCAGTCAAACCGACCATGCTGGACCCTGGCCCGATTGCGCGATCACTCCGTGCAGCTCCCGGATCGAAGCACGGGCCCCAGAGCCTCCCAGATGGTGTTGGCGATGCGGCGATGCCCCGCGGCCGTCGGGTGGATGCCATCGGCCTGGTTCAGGGCAGCCTCCCCGGCGACGCCCTCGAGAGCGAAAGGGATCAGCACACCGTCGTTTTCCTCGGCCAATGCCGGGAAGACCGCCTCGAAGCCGCTGACGTAGTCGTCGCCCAGATTGGGAAGCGCCCGCATCCCCGCCACCAGCAGCTGCAGCTGGGGATGGGCGGCGCGCGCGCGGCGGATGATCTCCTGGAGATTGCGGCGCAGGTTGCCGAGATCCTGGCCCCGGAGCATGTCGTTCGCACCCAGCTCGAGCACGAGAACGGCAATGGGTAGCCGCAGCAGCCATTCGATCCGGCGCAGCCCACCCGCCGAGGTATCACCGCTCACCCCGGCGTTCACGACGCGGTAGCAGAAGCCGTCGGCGTCGATGCGCTTCTGGACCCGTGCGGGGAACGCATCTTCCATCGGAAGTCCGTAGCCCGCGGTCAGGCTCGTGCCCAGAAAGAGCACCACCGGGCGCGTCTCATCGGCGGGGGGCAGCGGATTCGGCTGGGCCGATTCCGACGGATCGCAGGCGGCACCCGCCAGGACGACGCATGCGAGGATCCGACGCCCGCAGTACCGTACACCCCGACGCCCGCGGCCTCTCATCGAAATGATCGTCGCCCGGAACCTGATTCAGCGCTACCCGCGCAACGACGCAAGCCCCCCGCTCACCGTACTCGGGGGCGTCGACCTCGATATCGCCGCCGGCGAGGTCGTGGCGGTGCTGGGACCCTCCGGGAGCGGCAAGACCACACTGCTCGGACTCCTGGCCGGCCTCGACCGGCCCACCCAGGGCGAAGTCCATCTGGACGGGGTGTCCCTGGATGCGCTCAGTGAAGACGAGCGAGCCGCGTTCCGAGCCGAACGCGTCGGCTTCGTCTTCCAGAGCTTTCAGCTCATCCCCACACTCACCGCCTTCGAGAACGTGTTGGTCCCGCTCGAACTCCTACCGACGACCCGACGCCCCGAGCCCCACGAGGCAGAACGCCGGGCCCGCGAGCTGCTCGAACGGGTCGGACTCGGCGATCGTCTGGACCACCATCCGTCGCAGCTCTCGGGAGGCGAGCAACAAAGAGTCGGCATGGCGCGGGCCTTTGCGAACCAACCGCGCATTCTTTTCGCCGACGAGCCGACGGGTAACCTCGACACCCAGACGGGGCACGGAATCGTCGAACTCCTGCTCGCGCTGAACCGCGAGCGGGGAACCACCCTCGTCGTGGTCACCCACGACCCCGAACTCGCCGCGCGCGCAACCCGCGTCGTGCACCTGGTCGGCGGGCTGATCGCGCGCATCGAGCCCGGGTCTTGAACCGGCGCTTCGTCTTCGCGATGGCACGGCGCGAGACGCGCGCCTCGCACCGGCGCTTTCTACTGTACGGAAGCTGCATGGCCCTGGGGATTTCCGGCCTGGTCGGTCTGCACGGCTTGCGGGCCACGGTGAGCGATGCGGTCGACGCACAATCGCGGCAGCTTCTGGGCGCGGACCTGAGACTGGCAAGCCGAGCACCCCTCGATCCGACGGTCGAAGCGCTCATCGGGCGGCTCGTCGACGACAAGCGCAGGGATACCGCTCGCATCACCCGGTTCGCCTCGATGGCGCACACACCGCGCTCGGGCCGGTCTCGGATGGTGGACGTCCGGGGGATGCAGGGCGGCTTCCCGTTCTACGGCGAGGTCCGCACCGAGCCGGCCGGTCTCTGGGGCGAGCTCGCCGGCGCAGAGCACGCGGCGTTGGTCGACCCGAGCTTGTTGGTCCAGCTCGACGCCCGGGTGGGAGACGAGCTGACCCTGGGCCGGGCCCGATTTCGCGTTCGCGGGACGATCACGCGCGCGCCGGGCACCTTCGGCCTGGGCACCCAGATAGCGCCCCGGATCTTCATCGCCAGGCGCTACGTCGCGGAGACCGGGCTGGTCCAGCGCGGGAGCCTCGTCGAGCACATGGTCTACCTGCGAGCCGACGAGACACGGCTGAAACCCTGGCTCGAGACCCACCGCAAAACCGTCGCCGCCGCGCACGTACGGATGCAGACGGTAGCCGGCTATCGCGAAGACCTGACCCGCAGCTTCGGCGCCCTCACCCGCTACCTGGGCCTCGTCGGTCTCGCCGCACTCGCGCTGGGTGGCGTGGGCATCGGGGCCGGAATGCGGGTCTTCGTGCGCGAGAAGCTCGACACGGTCGCGATGCTCCGCGCCCTGGGCGCCAGCTCCTGGGACGTCCTGGCCGTCTATGGGTTACTGGCCCTGGCTCTGGGGACAGCGGCCGGACTCGCCGGCTCGGCGCTGGGGGTCGCGCTGCAATGGGCACTGCCCTCCGTATTGTCCGGGTTCCTTCCCGTAGAGGTCGACGTAACGTTCCAGCCGACGACGATCGCGACGGGAGTCGGGCTCAGCCTCTGGCTCACGATTCTTTTCGCCGCCGGCCCGCTCCTCGACCTGGCAGGCGTTCCTCCCCTTCGCGCCCTGCGGCGAGACTTCGCCGGCGAGGGGACGCCCCGCTGGGGCCGAACACTGCTCGTCGTCGCCATCGCGGCCAGTCTGCTGGCAACATCGATCTGGCAGGCCCCGAGTCCACTCGTGGGCCTGGCCTTCGCGGGGGGCCTGGGCGCCGCGCTCACCGCACTCGCGGCGACGGCGAAGGCGGTAATGATGTGGCTGCAGACGCATCCGATCCGCCGCGCACCCTTCTGGTTGCGGCAGGGAATCGCCAACCTGTTCCGACCGCGCAACCACACGGTGGCGACGGTGCTCGCCATCGGATTCGGTCTCTTCCTGATCTCCACATTGCGGGGGGTCGGCCAGAGTGTGTTGAGCCAGATCGCGATCGACACCCGACCCGATCGACCGAACCTCGTGCTGTTCGATGTCCAGCGCGATCAAGTGGAGCGCCTCGAGGCGTTCGCCGCCCAGCGCGGCGCAAGCATCGTCGAACGGGCACCGTTGGTTTCGGCGCGAATCGCATGGGTCGCGGGCCTGGAGGTCGGCGATCGGCTCGGCGAGGAGATCCACCGCGATCTGCGCTGGGCGCTGGGGCGCGAGTATCGAATGACCTACAACGCCGAGCTGCGAGTGAGTGAGAGCGTCGTGGCGGGCCGCTGGTGGACGCGGGAAGACCTGGCGACGACGGGCCCCGCCGCGGTCTCACTCGAAACGGGTATCGCCAACACCCTCGGCGTGAAGCCCGGCGACGGCATCACCTGGGACGTCCAGGGGGTTCGGGTGGCGAGCGTGGTTCGCAGCCTGCGAGACGTCGACTGGGGACGCCTCGGCGTGAATTTCTTCGTCGTGTTTCCGCCGGGAGTACTCGAGAAGGCCCCTCAGAGTCTGGTCTTCCTGTTGCACCTTGCGGGTGCCGAGGCGCGCGCGGAGTTCCAGCGAGATCTGATCGGCCTCTTCCCCAATGTCTCGGCCCTCGACGCCAGCGTCATCCTCCGCGCCCTCGACGCCCTGCTGGGGCAGGTGGGGGTGGCCATCCGACTGCTCGCACTCTTCACCCTCGCCGTCGGCCTCGCGATCTTGATCGCCGCCGCCGCCGCCGCACGGCACGAGCGCACCCGCGAGGCGCTGTTGCTGCGCACCCTGGGCGCGTCGTCGCGCACCGTCGGGCGCATCATCACCACCGAAGCCCTGGCCCTGGGCGCCATCGCCGCCGGAGTCGGCTCGGGACTGGCGCTGCTGGCCTCGTGGGCGTTGGTTCGCTTCGTTTTCGAGATGCCTTTCGACCCGCCCCTGGGCGAACTGGTGGGTCTCGCTCTCGGGACCCTCGGCATCACGGCGGCCCTCGGGGCGGCGGGCGCTCGACCGGGCCGTATTCGAAGTCCCCTCGCTGCACTCCGCGACGCCGAACTCACGGGCGCCGGTGCCAGTTGATCCGAGTTCGCGCCGCAGATCTTCGATCAGCGCCCGAACCCCGGTTCCCGGACATCGAACTCGAGAACGATGTGCTCGAGACCTCCGAACCGGGCGGTTCCCTCGACCTCTCGACGCTCCCCGTTGGCGTCGGCAATGACCCGGAAGGGAACCGCGTCGACATCGGTCGCACACCGGATCGGGTAGTCCACACTGACCCGATAGCGACCGGCTGCCGCCGGGGAGAAACGGATCGTTTCGGTGCGGGGTGCCGGGTCGTCGCAGCGGCGATCGACTTCGAAGACGCCTCCCAGGCGGCTCGGTGAGTTGGCGAAGTACACTTCCTCGTGATCGGGGTCGGTGACGAAGAGATCCAGGTCGGCCTCGGGGCCGAAGATGAGCTGGACCACCACATCGTGGGCGGCGGCGGGATGGCCCGCGACGCGCTCGGGAAGCGGCCCGGGCTCCTGGGAGCAGCCGCTGATCGCGAGGGCGAGCGCCATGCGGAAGGCACGCCTCCCGGAACGCCCGACATGCCCGAATCGGGCGATCGGCCCGCGCTGCCGGGCAAGGCGTATAGTATGTCGAGGAGGGCTGGACATGGTTCGATCACCCTTCGGCGGGATCGCTCTGGCTCTTTGTACCACCCTTGCCGCGGGGGGTGCACCCGCAGACAGCGTCCCGGATCTTCCCGATTCCGGCCCGGTCTTCTTCGGTCATGTCCTCGACGCGGAGGGAACGCCTCTGCCGGGGGCCATGGTCAGTGTGGCCTCGCCCAAACCGGTTCACCGCGTCACGGTCTACAGCGGTGAGGACGGGAGCTACCGCACTCCGGTTCTTCCCTTTGCGGGCCCCTTCGAACTGCGGGTTCGGCGCATCGGGTGGAAGGATCTCACGGTCACGACTCTCGATCCGGGTGAAGGATTTCGGGATTTTCGGCTCGCCCGCGAGAACGACCCGGCCGCGGTGGCCGCCCAGCTTCCGGCCAACTACTGGATGAATCGCGTGCTCGATCGCCTCGACGAGCCTCGCCACCGCGAGGAGTTCCTGCGCCAGTGCGGCTATTGCCACCAGCAGGGGAGCCTGCACACGCGGGTCGCGCGCGATGCGGAGGAGTGGAGCAAGGTAATCCTGTTGATGGGGCGCCGGGGTGCCATGATTTCCGCCGACCTGCGCGCCCTGCTCCCCGCTGTGTTCATCGAGGCCTACGACCCGGCGACCGCGGTGCCCGAGCTTACGGCCGGCATGACCCGGCCGGGCTATGGGCCGGTGCCCCAATCTGAAGTGCGTCACGCAGTGATCGAAGAGTGGGATCTCGGAGGACCGGGCTCGATGCAACACGACGTGATGGTGCACCCGAGCGGGCACATCTACGGCGTCGACATGCCCTTCGACAAGCTCCACCGCCTGGATCCCGCCAGCGGCGAGCGCAAGACCTGGGACATTCCCCCCGGCGATCTTCCCATCGGCGGGGTCTTCGCCAAAAGAAACGACAGCCCGGCCTCGAGCTCACGGGTGGGGCCCCACTCGCTTCAGACGGGCCCCGGCGGCGAAATCTGGATCACCCTCGCCACCGGAAACCAGCTGGCGCGATTCGACCCGAAGACCGAGGCGTTCGAGATCATCGAACTCGATAGCGGATTCTATCCGCATACCCTGCGCATCGACGACCGCGGGCGGGTCTGGTACACGATCTCCGCCTCGAATCATCTGGGTGTATACGACCCCGCCAGCGGAGAACACCGTCAGATCCGACTTCCGGCGCGCGACTTCAAGCAGGCGATGATTCTGCGCGCCATGCCCTTCTTGATGTGGCTGAACCGCAACTTCGACCTCCAGGGAATGGTGGCCAAGGGCGACCCGGTGATCGTGCCCATCCCCTACGGCATCGACATCGCTCCCGACGGCAGTGTCTGGTTCAGCCAGCTGAACGAGCATCGCATCGGCCGGTTGGACCCGGACACCGGCGAGATCGAGGTGATCGACACGCCTTTCCCGGCCCCGCGCCGGCTGCGTTTCGACTCGAAGGGCAAGCTCTGGATCCCTTCCTTTTCGGGCGGCCTCATCGCGCGCTTCGATCCCGAGACCCGCAGGTTCGAAGAATGGGAGCTTCCGACGGAACCGCGGGGAAGCGAAACCCCCTACGCGCTTCACGTCGACCGGACCACGGACACAGTCTGGATTTGCGGAACCGCGAGCGACACGCTCCTGAGTTTCGAGCCCGAAGCGGAGACCTGGCGCATCTATCCGCTACCTACCCGGGTCACCTTCACGCGCGAGATCGATTTCGACAGCCAGGGCCGCATCTGGACCTCGAACTCCAACGGCCCGGCCTGGCAGATCGAAGACGGCGTGCCCCGGGTGCTGCGCCTGGATCCCCGCGGCGTCGTCGCTCACGACGAGCCGGTGGAGCAAGTCGTCAGCGGAATGGTCAGCGGAATCGTCAGCGGCCCGTAAACCTGCCCAATCCCTTTCATGTGCGCCCGATCGGAGGAACACGTGGCTAGTCTGCAAGAACGAATGATCCGCGCCGCAAAGCTGGATGTCGCTCTGTACGAGGAGGTCGAGGCCGACCAGAGCGCGACGGGCCAGGCAACGACCGTCGTCGTTCTGTCCGCCCTTGCGGCGGGGATTGGAAACTACGCCAACGGGGGCATGGCGGGAGCGGTCACCGGCCTGTTCGCAGCCCTGATCGGCTGGTACATCTGGGCCTACATGACCTACTTCATCGGAACGCGGTGGCTGCCCGAGGCCCAGACCGAGGCCGATCACGGGGAGCTGCTGCGAACCATCGGTTTCTCGAGCACACCCGGATTGTTGCGTGTGTTCGGACTCCTCCCCGGGCTGACGGGCCTCGTATTCGCGGCGGCGGGGCTCTGGATGCTGGTGGCCATGGTCATCGGCGTTCGGCAGGCACTGGACTACGAGAGCACCCCGCGCGCCATCGCGGTCTGCTTCATCGGATGGGTGATTCAGGGAAGCCTACTGGTCCTCGCCGTTACGCTCTTTTGAGCCCGAAGCAATCTTGAGCCCGAAGCAATTCGGTGCGGCCAATGCCTTGGTGACGGGGGTCGCCATGGGCTTCCTCGTCTGGCTGGTCTATTTCCACGAGGGGAACGGCGACACCTCTCGAGAGGCGTCGCTCCCCCTGATCAACGCCATCCTGAACGGAACCAGCGCCGTGCTCATCTGCGCGGGGCGCCTGGCGATCCGAGGGGGCCGACGCTCTCTGCACATGCAGCTGATGTTCGCCGGCTTCGCGGCGTCGGCGCTGTTTCTGGTCAACTACATCTATTATCACTTCGCCCACGGAGACACCCACTTCGCGGGACAGGGGCTCGTGCGAACCCTCTACTTCGCGGTGCTCATCAGCCACATCGCGCTCTCGATGCTGACCTTCCCGATGATCCTGACGTCGTTCTACCTCGGGCTGAGCGGGCGTATCGAAACCCACCGCCGCCTATCCAAGTGGACCTGGGCCGGGTGGATGTACGTCTCGATCACGGGTGTCGTGATCTATTGGATGCTTCACGTGATTCGCTGGTAGGCGAATCAGCTCCTGAAGATCCGCGAGTCGATGGGTCTCGCCGATCCGCCCAGCGGCGAAGACGGGCAAGGGTCAGCAACAACTGCATCGCGGGAAGCACGCGCCATGAAGGCGACACCGCTCCCGCCAGCACCGAGATGATCTCTCGCTTGAGAAGCTCGACCCCTGGCACCCCTCGGGCGGGCCTCATGAAGATCTTGCGAAAGGCCGGGTCGTACCAGGCGTAGATGAACTTCGAGTAGGTGCGCAAGGCCGACCGGGTCACTCGCGCGTAGCTGGCGAAATCGCCCGCCCGCGGCAGGCGATCTCGTCCCAGGGCAATCAGCGCCGCGCGGCTGGCCGTCTCTGCGCCAGTCATGGCCAGGTGAACGCCGGTGGAGAAAACGGGATCGAGGAATCCCCCGGCATCCCCGATCACCACCCAGCCATCGCCGGCGAGTTGTCGCACGCGGTACTGAAAATCCGCCTGGGCCTCCACGGGTCGGGTTTGAACGGACCCGGCGAGCCGTGTCGACACGGCGGGCACCTCCGCCAGGATCTCGTCCCAGATGGCGGCGTCCTCGCAGCCGGCCTTTCTGCGGGCGGCGAATCGCGAAAGATGTATCACGGCACCCACCGAGGCTCCGCCCCCGGCGAAAGGAATGAACCACATCCACCCGAAGTCGGTGGCGATGATCCCGATCGTGCCCGCATCGTCGCCCGCCGAGCGGACCACGTCGTCGTAGTGACAATAGAGCGCCACCTTCTCCAGACGTGGGTCGCGCTCGCGGGTGCCCATCTGGCGCGCGAGCTGTGTCGCGCGCCCGGAACAATCCGCCACCAGACGAGCGGTCACCCGGGCACTGCCGCCGTCGGGCAGACGCAGCTCCACCCCGGTGACTCGATCGCCTTCGAACACGAAACGACTCACGGCGGTGTGGTCGTGGCAGTCGACGCCCGCTTCGAGGGCCGCCTCCCACAGCAACCGGTCGAAGTCAGCGCGGGGCACCTCGTAGGCGAAGGGTCCCCTCGGCCGGCTGGCGTCGGGAAAGTGGAAGTACTCCGGCTGGTGTCCGTCGGCAAAGCAGAAGTAGGCGCCGTACTTCCGCAGGAACCCGGCTTTCTCGAAGCGTTCGAGCAGCCCGAGCCGCTTCCAGACCGGCGTCGTGGCGGGGAGAAGACTCTCTCCGACGCAGAACCGCGGATGGCGGTCGCGCTCGACGACCAGTACATCGTGCCCCCCGCGGCGCATCAATTGGCCGAAAGTCGTCCCGGCGGGGCCGCCGCCCACGACGATCACGTCGTAGCGATCACGCAGGCCTTCCGCGGGCGCCAGTTTGGGTTCGGTTTGCATGGAGCCGTGTCAGTCTCCGTCGAGCTGCCGCTCGCGCCAGCAGCGGATGGATTCCATCGAACGACGGCCGCGGGACGTCTTCTCGGGCGGAAACAGGGTGGACCAGAAACGTTCGAAGGGGCCGCCGTGGGGATAGTGGCGAAACCAACTCTTTCGCACCAGGAACTCGGCAACGCTGATCCCACCGATCAGGATCCACACCGTCCGGCCCGACAACGCCTGCCAGCGACTCGGCGAAACGTCAAAGGCGAAGACCGCGAGCAGAGCGGCAACCCCCGTGAAGAAGGCGACCCACAGGCCGGTCACAACGCGGCAGTAGCCGCGGATGAACTCGGGCACTTCGGGCACCAGCCAACGCGCGCCGCTCTCGACGATCGAGCCCCCGTCCCGAAGGCTCGCCGCGAACTGCGCCGCGAGTCCCGCGTAGACCACCGCGCTGATCAGCCGAAGGGCGACGGGCTCTTGCGCGACGGCGGCGGTCACCAGAAGCGCGCCAAAGGCCAGAGCCGGAAGAACGCCCGCCAGGGCCACGGCTGCGGACGGCGGTGCTCCCGACGTCCGCAGCCGCAGCGCCAGGGATCCGGGAATCAGGAGCATCATTCCCAGGGCCAGCGCACGCACACCGACGCGATCGAGGAACGACTCGAGGACCCAGGGGTAGACCACGGCGAGCAGCAACCCCGCCACACCCGCGCCGGCGGCGGCGGCGATTCCGGACCATTTTCGCCTAGAGAAGAGGGCGATCGACAAGAAAGGCGCTCACGTCAGTGACCTCACAGGAGCCCGCCGTTGACCGAGATCACCTGGCCCGTCAGGTAGGACGCCCCCGACGAGAAGAGGAACGAGACGCAGGCCGCCACGTCCTCCGGCGTACCCAGGCGTCGAAGCGGAACCGCCGCGGCCAGGGCCTCGAGATCGGCGCCCGCCAGCATATCGGTGTCGATCCAGCCCGGTGCAACGCAGTTGACCGTGATTCGCCGCTTGGCCAGCTCCAGGGCCAGCGACTTGGTGGCGCCGATCAGACCCGCCTTCGACGCTCCGTAGTTCACCTGGCCACGGTTCCCCACGAGGCCGGTCACCGACGAGATGGTGACGATGCGACCCTCCCTGCGCGCTCGGACCATGGGCATCACCAGCGGCTGCAGCACGTTGTAGAAGCCGTCCAGATTGGTGCGAAGTACCCGATCCCAATCGTCCCCCTTGAGAGCCGGAAAGGCCGCATCGGCGGTGACGCCGGCGTTGTGCACTGCGCCGTAGTAGGCCCCTCCCGCGGCGATATCGGCCCGAAGCGCCTCGGAGCAGGCCTCGCGATCCGCGACATCGAGGCACAGCACCGCCGCCCGGCGCCCGAGCTTCTCGATTTCAGCCGCGGCGGTTTCCGCCTCGGCCTTGCTGCGCAGATAGTTGATGGTCAGATCGTAACCGTCCCGGGCCAGCGCCAGCGCGATGGCCCGGCCGATCCCGCGACTGGCCCCGGTCACGAGGACGCGGCGGGGTGCTTCGTCTCGGCTGGGATCAGACACCGCGAATCCCTTCCGAATCGTTCTTCTCTCGCTGAAGATCTTCCCACCGATCCACGATGTAGATATTGACCCGGGCCCGAACCAGCGGTTCGCCCCCCGCCGCATCGCGAATCTCGCAGTCGAAGGCCACCAACCCGGACTCGCCGTGGTGGTGCCTCGCCTCGACGCGGAGTTCGCGTTCCGGCGAGAAGCTCGCGGTTGAGAAGCGAACGCGCCGCGAACCCAGAAGCAGCCCCGGGCGCGGCGACTCGGCTCGCGCCCGGGAAACCAGGCCCCCGTGAGCAGCCACGCACTGTGCCATGTACTCGAGGCCTACCCACACCGGCACGCCGCCGTCGGCGTCGGCGAGGAGCGCGCTGCGTCCCGGATCCACCGCGCAGGCGGTGGTATCGGCCGTGTGCTCCAGCACGCGATCGAGGAGCAGCATGGGCCCGGCGTGGGGCAGCAGAGACGCCACGGAAGGCAACGGCGCATTGCTCATCGCGGAGCCTGTTCCCGGTTTGGGTCGTCGCCCCAGAAGTCGTAAAAATTGAACCACTGATACGGGTGGCGCTGGCAGATCGACTCGATGAGCAACACGTAGCGGGCCAGGACTTCGCGGGCTCGCTTCTCGCGTTCGATCCGCGGGACCCGTTCCGCAGGCGCCAGAGGACGCATGAGAGTGGTGTAGTTCGAGTCGCCGGTTCGCACGCACAACGCCAGGTAGACCGGACACTCGAGTAGCCCCGCCAGCAGAAACGGCCCGAGAGAAAACTGCGCCAGGCCTCCCAGAAAACTCATTTCCGCCGTCGGGCCCGTTGCCCCCGGCGGCACGCGGTCGGCCAGCATGGCGACAAACTCACCCCGCGCGAGACACGCGCGGATCTGGAAGACGGCGCCGATCGAGTTCGGATCGAGCTGGATCAGCCGCACTTTCTCGGAACCCAGAGACTCGAGGAAGCGGTTGATTCGCTCAGCGTTCTGATGGAAGACCACCACGTTCACCACGAGATCGTAGCGACGCGCGACAAAGCCAAACATGTCGAAACTTCCCAGGTGAGCGCCCAACAGCAGGGCACCGCGACCGGTTCGGGCGAGCTCGAAGATGTGCCCGGATCCATCGTGTTCGAAGCTCATGACGTCGTAGGATCCGCCCCAGGCGATCATCCGATCGAGCAGGTTCACGGCGAACTCGAAGAAATGCCGCACCCCGTTTCGGAAGTCGGGTACGCGACCCAACGCCGCGCGCCCCTCGGGCGACGCGGCCAGCCGTTCCAGGTAGCGGCGCGACGCCCGGCGGGCCGTCCCGTTGCGCGCGTAGAAGTAGGCACAAGTGATGGCAGCAGCCACCAGGGTGGGCCTGCGACCGAGATGGCGATGGAAGCCGGCGGCGCAGCGCATAGCCCGGGCGCTTCCGACTTCCGCGAGCTGCGACCAACGCCCCCGCGCGCTTCTCACGAGGCCTCCCGGGGACGCGCGCGCGTCAGGATCCGGGCGGGGATCCTCCAGAACAGACCGGCGAGACTCCGGGCATACATCCCCGAGAGCCGAAGGTTGTCGCGCACCAGGTCGAAGTGCGAGAGCCCGTGGCGTCCGTAGACCACCCGGGTGGGGACACTGCGAACCGGAACTCCGCGGCGGTGCAGGGCGATCACGAGTTCCGGGTCGAACTCCATGTGGTCACCCAGCGCGAACCGATCGAGAAGGTCCAGGGTGGGGACCAGGGGGATGCCGCGGAATCCGCAGAGCGGATCGACGATGTCGAACGAGAGCGTCGCCATCCACACCACCACCCGCGACAATTGGCGACCGTAGAGACGGCTCCTGGGCACGGTCTCGTCAAAACGCGGCTCGCCCAGAACCATGGCCCCGGGATCGCCGGCCATGGCCTTCAGAAACCGCGGCACGTCATCGGCCTCGTGCTGACCATCGGCGTCGAGCTGGAGCGCATGGCTGTAGCCCCGGGCGAAGGCCTCGCGATAGCCGGTCTTGAGGGCAGCGCCGCGCCCGCCATTGCGCCGACGGTGGTGAATCTCGACCCATGCGTGTTCGGCCTCGATGCGATCGAGCACCGCGCGGGTGGCCGAACTGCTGCCGTCGTCGATGATGAGACACGGAAGCCCGGCCGGTCGCAGCGACTCCACCACTCCGCCGATCTCGTCCTTGTGGTCGAAGATGGGAATCAACAGGGTGGGTCTCACGGTCCGGCCTCCGGGCCGAGCAGGCAGCGCCCACTGGCGAAGATCCGTTCGCCGTCGCGGAGTTCGAAGCGCACCCGCCGGCGATCGGCGCAGGGTTCCACACGGAGTGTGGCGACGTCGCCGGGCCTCAGCGGCTGGGAAAATTTGAGCGCATCCAGACCGATGAGCGTTGCCGGACGTCCCAGCCACGTGTCAACGGCCTCCATCACCCAGCCGAGTTGAACGACTCCCGCCACCACCGGGAATCCGTCGAAGTGGCCCTCGAATTGGGCCAGGTCGACCGGAACCTCCAGGCGCCGCTCGATTCCGGCAGAGTCGCGATGCTCCCGAAGAACGAGCGGCCGAGTCGGTCGTTCGGCGTCAACGCGATCGCGAAAAAGCGCTCGCAGCGCCGACAGGGGCACCTTGTCCTGGGTATCACGGGGCAGCGCGGCGACGATGCGCCAGCCGCGGGGCAGAAGCACCGGGTCGAAGGCTGCGCTCAGGTGCCGGGTCAGCGCGATTCCGATTTCGCGGCGCTCCGCCCGCAACCGTCGGCCCGCTTCGGACAGGGCCACGACCGCGTGCGTGCGTTGCTCGCCGGCTTGCTCGAGCACCAGGACCGCCGCTTCCTCGACGTGGGGATGCGTTTCCAGGCACCGCTCCATCTCCGGCAGCGAGAGCCGCTTCTCCCCGATCTTCACAATCCGGTCGGCGCGTCCCAACAGAAGGAATCCGCCGTCGGCGTCCGCTGCGATCCGGTCGCCCATCCGATAGCGCCCGCGCCCGTCGGCGAGATTCTCGCCGACACTGACAAAGGGCGAGGTCACTTCGAGACGGCCATCCTCCTCGCCGGCAGAGATTTCCACCCCGGGGAGGGGTTCCCAGCTCTCGCCGTGAACGTCGCGCTGGCGCACGGCGACGCCGCCGGTCTCGGTAGAGCCGAGGATCTCGAAGGGCGCGCTGCCCAATTGTTCGACCACGGCCTTGGCGGTCTCCGCATCGAGCAGTCCGCCGGACGAGAAAATCGCGCGACAGCGGCGGCGCAGAACGCGAAGCTCTCCGCTGGCCGCCATCCGCTTCAGATGTACGGGGGTGGTGACCAGGGCACTCCGAGGACATTCCGCCATGCGCGGCAGCAGCTCCCGCGCATGCAGCAGGGTTTCCGCCTGAAACGGGCGACCGCTGGCCAGGGGCCACAACACTCGGAAGAGGAGTCCGTAGATGTGCTGGTGGGAGGCCGTCGCGAAGATGCGCGTGTCATCCGAAAGCGAAGCGCCCAGACGCTGTTCGAGAGTGGCGACCTCGTCCTCCAGATGTCGCCACGCCTTCCGGACCGAGCGCCCTTCTCCCGTCGTGCCGGAGGTCTGGAATTCCGCCACCGCTGCATCGCGATCGATCTCCAGGTGAAAATCGGGCGCAGCCGACGCGATGCCGGGAGGCGACAGGGGATCGATCACCACACGACCCTGCAGCGCGGCGGCGACC
This sequence comes from Myxococcota bacterium, assembly GCA_036447375.1. GTDB lineage: Bacteria > Myxococcota_A > UBA9160 > UBA9160 > SMWR01 > JACZXC01. The sequence continues at coordinate 23,314 of JAZFUU010000273.1, read as the reverse complement.
TCGGGAGGAGGAGAGGCGTCGGTGAGAACACCGACGGTGTCCCGGCTCAATCGGCGCAGGGTCTCGGCCTGGCGATTCGGGGGCAGGACCGCCAGGCCGCCGCAACGCGCCAGAGCCAGCAGAGCCACCGCAGCGGCATAGCTGTTCTCGCTGAAAAAGAGCCAGCGACCGGATCCGAAGGAATCGATGGTGGCACCCAGACGAGACACGTCTCGCCTCAGGTCGGCGTGCCGGCGTTCGCCGCCGCGACCGAAAGCCACCGCCGCGGACGGAGAAGGTTTCGCGAGGATCTGACTGAACGGGATCGAAAGAGGGGACATCCCGGGGGACTTACGGCGCCCGGTGCTCGTTCACGAATCCGGCGAGGTTGCGAACGCTCGCGAAGATGACCTGGTTCTCATCCGGATCGTCCCCGATTCGCACGCCGTAGCGCTCCTCGAGGGCCATGGCGAGTTCCAACGCATCGATGGAGTCGAGCCCCAGCCCCTCGACGAAGAGTGCCGCCTCGGACTCGATGTCCGACGGCTTCACGTCCTCCAGAGCCAGGGATTCGATGATGAGTTCCTTGAGTTCGTGCTCGAGCCGTTCCACCGTGATCGATCTCCCCTTCTCACGTCCCTCGGTCGGTGGGGCCGCTAGATCGGCTCCCCGCGAAGACCCAGCCCCTCGGCGGCAGACTCCTTGGCGAAGACTTCTCTCAGCTCCGCTGTGAGCCGCCTCGCCGCGATCGTGATCGGAAGTCCACTCCCTCGAAGCGCATCCGTTGCCAACGGTTCCAGTACGCGAACGTCCAGATCGATCCCGCCCTCGGGCATATGGTACCAGCTCTGCTCCTTTGTGAGCGCGGGCGGATTGCAGGTCAGCAGCACCGGGTGTAGGGGAACTCCGCTGTTGAGCGCAATATGGGCTGCGCCCCGTTGGAAAGGCCCGAGGCCTCCCGCCGGCGAGCGCGTGCCCTCGGGAAAGACGAGTACCGTTCGACCCGCGCGAATCCGGTCCACGGATTCGGCCACCGCTCGGGGCCCCGCTTCGTTGGAGATGTAACCGGCGGCTCGGGTCACGCCGCGCAGCACGGGATGCGCCGCCCGGGCACCGCTCACGATGCAGTCGGCTTGGGGAAGCAGCGACAAGAGCACCACGACGTCCAGGAGGGTCGGATGGTTGGCGACGATCAACCGCGGCCCGGAACCCTCGAGTCGCTCGCCCCCGTCGACACGCACGCGAACCAATCCCAACCTCGCGGTGAGCCGAAGGAAACCGCCGGCGGCGCGCTGAATCGCGGCCTGGGCTTGCAGGTCCGCGGACCGATCGTCTTTCGTCGCCCATCGCATCAGGGGCAGGGCAACCGCCGCCAGGAAGAACGCCAGCAGGGCGAAACAGAGGACGCCGAGGGTCACGCAAGCGCGGCGCCGGATCGATCGAAAGAAGGACCCTGCGGATCTGAAAAAAGCGTCCATCGCGACTTGTCCCCGAGGGGCGAATCCGCCTGTATTTTATCCGAAGATTCCCCGCTCGCTGCCGACCCCGAGGGAAAAATGCGGCGCTACCATGCGACCCGATGGGCCCCGCTCCCCCGGTTTCCACGGAAACGCGCCGCGCTCCCGACCTCCTAGAGCTTGGCCGGCGCCAGGTCAGCATCGACGACGTGCTGGCCCTCGCACGCGGTGAGCTACGAGCCGCCCTCCAGGACGATCCCGAGCATCGCGCAAAACTCGAGCGCAGCCTCGAGATCCTCGCGGAGACCCAGCGACGAGACGAGGACGTGTACGGCGTCAACACCGGCGTGGGCTCCTCGGCTCGCAACGCGATCCCCGAATCGCTACGGAAAGAATATCCCCACCACCTGCTGCGCTTTCACGGCTGCGGCACCGGGCGAATCTTGAACGAAACCGAGGCCGCTGCCGTCGTCGCGGTGCGACTGGTCTCGCTGGCGCGAGGCTACTCGGGAGTGCGGCCCGTGCTCATCGAGCGCATGTGCGAGCTGCTCAATGCCCGACTGCTGCCGCGGATTCCCGAGGAGGGATCGGTGGGGGCGAGCGGCGATCTGACGCCCCTGTCGTATCTGGCAGCCCTGGTGATCGGCGAACGGGAGGCGAGTTTGCGTGGTCGCGTGCTCCCGGCGGCGCAGGCCCTGGCAGAACTCGACCTCGAGCCGCTGACGCTCGGCCCCAAAGAAAGCCTCGCGATCATGAACGGCACCGCCGTCATGACGGCACTGGCGTGCCTGGCCTTCGAGCGCGCCGAGGCGCTATCGCGGCTGGCGTCGGCCATCACTGCGATCGTGGTCGACGTCATCCATGGCAACCGCGACCACTTCGACTCGCGAATCTTCGATCTCAAGCCCCACCCGGGCCAGCAGCGGTGCGCCGCATGGATCCGCCAGGACCTGGAGTCCGACGGCGACCCGGCCCCGGCGGCACGACTCCAGGATCGCTACTCGGTGCGCTGTGCGCCCCACGTGATCGGCGTGGTTCTCGATGCGCTCGCCCAGATACGGCCGACACTCGAGATCGAAGTCAACGGCGTCGATGACAATCCTCTGATCGATCCGGATCGCGGCGACATACTCCACGGTGGGAACTTTTACGGCGGCCACGTGTGTTACGCCATGGACGGACTCAAGGCCGCGGTGGCCGGCATTGCGGATCTTCTCGATCGACAACTGGTGTTGTTGTGCGGACCCGAGACCAGCGACGGCCTGCCGGAGAACCTCGTCGCCTCGGGCAGCTTCGCTCAGCATGGCTTCAAGGCGATGCAGATCAGCGCGTCGGCGCTCACCGCCGAGGCGCTCAAGCTGACGATGCCGGCCTCGGCCTTCAGCCGAAGCACCGAGTCTCACAACCAGGACAAGGTCAGCATGGGAACGATCGCCGCTCGCGACTGCCGGCGCGTGCTCGAGCTCAGCGAGACGGTTGCAGTGATCGTGCTGCTCGCCGCTTGTCAGGCCCTGGACCTGCGGAGCGGCGGCAGCGGCCAGAGACGAGGATGCGCCCTTCGCGACGCCATCCGCAAGGAGGTGCCGATGCTCACCGTGGACCGGCGCCAAGATCTCGACATCGCGCGCGTCCTGGCACTCTACCGTCAAGGAGAACTCCCCCTGGACGAGCCAGCGTGCCCCCGCGAGCCCTGAGGCCGACTTGAGTGATCGCTTGCGGGAGACCTCGGTCGAACTCGAGATTCCGTTTCGACACGTGGATTCCCTGGGCGTGGTGTGGCACGGCCACTACTTCTCGTACATGGAAGAAGCGCGCCAGGTGCTGTTGCGATCGTGCGGGCTCGACGTCGGCGATCTGATCGGGCCCCGCTACGGCTTTTACGTCATCGACAGCCGCTGCCGGCACACCTTCCCGCTCTTCTATCGCGACCGCGTCCGGGTGACCGCGTGGGTTCGGGATGTCGAACATCGGGTCAACATCAAATATGAGCTCCACAACCTCACCCACAAGCGCCGCGCTGCACGGGGTCATACGATCCTGGCCACGACGGACCTCGAACGAAACCTGCTCTTGGTTACCCCCGATGCGATTGTGCGCCGCCTGCTTGCTTAGCCTCGCGCTGGTCTCGACCGCCCTGGCCCGTGAACCCGGTGCGACCCCGGGCAGCGCACTCGATGAGCTGCTTCGCGGCATGGCGTCCACGGCTGGTCTCGAGGTTCGGTTCCGCGAACAGAAGGATCTGTCGCTGTTGTCGGCCCCACTCGAAAGCCACGGCGTGATCTACTTCGTTCCCCCGGATCGCTTCGCGCGTTTCACCCTGTCTCCGGGATATTCCTCCCTGGTCGTCGATGGCGAGGCCCTGCGGTTTCGCGACGGCCGCGACGGCGACGAGGTCGACCTCACCGGAAGTCCCACCGCTCGGGTCTTCGTCGACAACTTCATCGTGCTCTGGAGCGGAGATCGGGAGCGTCTCGCACACCTCTACGAAGTGGAGCTGCGCGGCGACCGGGCGGCCTGGCGGCTGGCCCTCGAGCCGCGACGCCGCCCCCTGTCGCGCTTCATCCAGAAGATCGTACTCAGCGGTGACGCCGCGGGTATGCAGCGGATGCTCGTGCAGGACCTCAACGGCGACCGCACCACCACGAGACTCGAGCAGATCCGATCGGATCGCACCTTCACCGCGAAAGAACTGCACCGCATCTTCGTGACCCGGCACCCACTCGACGGCGTCCTCGGAGAACGCTGAGTTCGTGCTCGGCCGACGGCAAGCCCTCGCCCTCGCGGCCCTCAGCGTCGCCATGATCCTGTACTGCGCGCTCAACCTGCGCCTGGGAACCAACATCACGCACTTCATGCCCACCGGGAGTTCTTCGGAGCTGGCCCGTATCTCGAGTCTCCTGACGGACTCTCCTCTCACCCGAACCATCGTCCTGTCGATCGGCGCCTCGGACTCCGGTGTCGCCATCGCGGCGGCGCGAGAGCTGGCCGTGCAGCTCCGCCGCCACCCGGAGGTGGCGTGGCTTCGCTCCGCCGTGGATGAATCCGAGCTCGCGGAGTTGTTTCGGCTGTACTTTCCCAGGCGTCACTACTTCCTGTCGGAAGATCCTGAAAGGCTGCTTCCGCCTCGTCTCGAGGAACCCGCGCTCCGAGCGCGCGCACGGCTGCTGATCCGACAACTGGCGTCACCCGCATCGAGCTTTTTTCAACCGCTGGCCGCGGAAGATCCCCTCGGTGCCTTCGAGGGCCTGGTCGCACGGCTGCGGGCCGACCCGTCGGCGCTGCGTGTGGAACAGGGGCAATTCGTAACCCGAGACGGACGCTTCGCCATCTTGCTGTTGGGCACCCGTTCGTCGGCCTTCGACTCGGGCGCCCAGGGGCGCCTTCTCGACGATCTCGCGACAAGCTTCGATGCCCTCGCGACCCGCCACGGACACTCGCTGATCCTGGAACGCAGCTCTGTCGGTGCTTTCGCCGTGGCTGCCGAGCGGAGTGTCAAGGCGGACGTCTACACCATCGCCGCCTGTTCGATCATCGGAGTGGCGGGGCTTTTCGTTCTCTTCGTCGCCTCCCTGCGCGGCTTCTTGATCGCCTCGGTGCCGCCCCTGGCCGGAATTCTGGTCGCCACGACCCTGGGGCTTCTCGTATTCGGAGAGCTCGACGGCCTCACCATGGCCTTTGGCGCATCGCTCATGGGAATCGCCATCGACTACTCGAACCATCTACTCATCCACCACGGGCTCGCAGATCCCCCGGAACCTCCACTGCGCACCGCCGTTCGGTTGGGGCCGAGCCTGCGACTCGGCGCGCTGACGACGGTTGCCAGCTTCGTGGGGTTGGGCGTCACCGCGTTCCCCGCATTTCGGCAGATGAGCTTCTTCGCGATTACCGGTGTTCTGACGGCCCTGGTGGTGAGCTTGTTCGTCCTCCCGTCGTTGCTGGTCCACGCGCCTCCGCTTCCGCGCCGTTCCCGCCGGATGGCGGCGGCGCTGGGCGCGGCCTTCGATCGCGTCCGTGGACTGCCGCGCGCCGTACGGATCGCGCCGTTGGCGCTGGGAACACTGTGCTTCCTGGCGATCCCGGGCCTCCAGTGGTCGGACGACATGTCACGCCTGATGCCCCTCGATCCGGACATTATCGAGGAGGACCGGCGGGTGCGCGAACGGGTGATCCGCCTGGAGACCTCGCGTTTCGTGATCGGTCTCGCAGCCGACGAAGCTGCGGCGGTCGCGCTGAACGACGCGATCCACACGCGGCTGGCGGCGGCGGTGGCCGGGGGAGCCCTGGACGGCACGCGTTCGCTCCACGACCTGCTGTGGTCCGAAGCGCTTCAGCGTCGCAACCTCGAGACTCTGACCGCCGACGCGGATCTCTACGACCGGGTCGACGAAGCCTTTGCCCGAGAGGGATTTCGCCCCGGAGCGTTTCGGCGCTTCGGCGATGCCCTGGAGGGGGTTCCCGCGCCCGTGCTGCGTCTCGGGGATCTGCGCGACAGCCCGCTTTCGACCCTGGTCGAGCCGTTCGTCTTCGAACTCGGCGACCGGGTAGCCGTCGTCACCTATCTGCGCGGCCTGCACGATGCCGATGCGGTGACAGCAGCCCTGGAGGGGCTCGACGGTGTCTACTCCCTCGATCAGCGCAGCCTGGTCGACGAGATCTATCGCGAGTTTCGTCAGACGACCCTGCGCCAGATTCTCGTGGGCGGCGTCCTGGTGATAGGGCTGCTCGCGTTCCGATATCGCTCCTGGCGCCCCGTGGTCGCGGCCGCCCTGCCTTCGGTGATCGTGGCCCTGGTGATTCTCGGAGGACTCTCCGTAGCAGGCGTAAACCCCAACCTCATCCACGTCATGAGCCTGATCATGGTCATGGGAATGGGCGTGGATTACGGAATCTTCTGCGTCGACAGCGCCGCCGCCGGCCGGGCCTTCGGCGCAACGCTGTTGAGCCTTCTGGTCTCCTGCCTGACGACCGTCCTCGTGTTCGGAACTCTGGCCTTTTCGTCCCAGCCCACGCTTCAGGCCATCGGGGTCACGACGGGGTTCGGCATCCTGCTGTCCTACCTGCTGGCCCCGCTGACCCTGGCGGCGGTGGGCCTGGCCGGCGCTCGGTCTTCGTCCGGTGGCTAGTCCGAATCGGTCTGGCGCACGTCGAACCGCCGCGCTGCTTCCGCTGGCGCTGTTTGCCGCGGGCTGCTGGCACATGCCATTCCAAGCGCGCAAGATTCGAGAGTGCCCGGGGGCAGTCGTGTCGACCCACGAGCTGACCGGAGAGTTTCTCCTGCGTCAGCACGTCCGCATCGAATCCGGCGGAGTCAGGTTCACGATGCAGCTGGTCGTGCAGAAGCGCGGCGATGAATTGGTGCTCGTGGGGCTGAACGCCATCGGCGCGGTGCTCTTTACGCTGCGGCAGCAAGGCATTCAGACCGAGCTGGATTCGTTGCCACCGCCAATGCTCGAAATTCCGCCTGTGAATCTGCTTCGGGACTTCCACCGAATCCACGCGTTCCGGGTGCCGGACTCCGCCGCCGACGGGGCGACGACGGTCCAGGTCGGAGACCTCGAGATTCGCGAGTTCTGGAAGGGTGGTGTTCTTCGGTTTCGCGAAATTCGGCCGCTGGGCGCACCGGCCTCCGACGCGGTGCAGCTCCGCTTCGAACCCCAGCGGGTCTCGATCGCAAACGGAGCCTGCGACTACCGGGCCGAAATTTTCACCCTGTCCGAGGAGCCCCTGCCATGAGCTCCGGAGCGGAAGGCGTATCCCAGCGAGGGACGGCGGTTCTCGCCCTGCGCTCGCTGCTGGGGGCGGCGTGGTTCGCCCTGAATTTCTTCCTGGTGATCCCGGGACTCGTGCTCTGGCTCGCGGGGGCGGACTTCTGGCCACCGCCCGGAATTCTCCGTTGGTTGGGCGGTGCGGTCATCGGCGCCGCGCACGTGTTGCTCTACGTACAGGTCCGCGCCTTCGTCATCCGTGGACGGGGAACCCATGTCCCGATCGACCCGCCGCGCGCCCTGGTCGAAGACGGCATCTACGCCTACGTGCGCAACCCGATGTATTCGATCTACGTGATCATCGTGCTGGGCGAGGCCATCCTCTACCACTCTCCCGAACTCGCGGGGTACGCCGCGCTGCTCTGGGGCGTGGCCCACGGTTACATCGTGGGCGTCGAAGAGAAGGTGCTACGACGCCGCTTCGGTGACGCCTACGAAGCGTACTGTGCGCGAGCGGGGCGTTGGCTTCCCCGGCGAAGACCCGGTTCCTAGCGGCCCGACCCACGGCGCAGCTTGCCCGTCTCGGTCCGGGGCAGTGCATCCACCACGCGAAACTCCCGCGGCACCTTGTACCCGGGAAGGGCTGCGCGACAGTGGAGCGCGAGCTGACGCCGATTGGGGGGCGCCGCGAAATCCACGGGTACGATCTCCGCCACCGGGATCTCTCCGAGGTGGGCATGCTCCCTTGGGAAGACCCGGCTCTCCCGCACCGCCGGATGCCGATCCAGAACCGCCTCCACCTCCTCGCTAAAGAACTTCATCCCCGCCATGCTGATCCGGTTCGTCCGACGACCCGACAGATGGAGATCGCCGTCGGCGTCGAACCAACCCTGATCCCCGGTTCGGAAGCTGCCCGATTCCAGAATTTCCGAGGCGGGAAGCCACGGGTCGAGATAGGCGTCCAGAAGACCCGGGCCGCCGATGCAGATTTCCCCCGTTCGGTCCGGCGATGTCGCGCCGGTGAGTCTGCGGCCGTCTTCGCCTCGCAGCCAGACCTCGTAGTCGGGGAGAGGGCGCCCCAGGGCCTCTGGCTTCGAAGCGGCGTTCTCGAAGTTGACGATGGGTAGCCCCACCTCGATGATTCCCAGGGCCTGGGTCAGCGGAAAGCCGAAGCGCGTCTCGAATTTCCGCGCGACGTCCGCGCCCAACCCGTCGGCGGTGGAAATGGCGAGGCGGATTCCGTCCAGACCGATGCCCGAGGGTTCCCCCGTGAGGAGCCGATAGTGATGGGGCGAAGCGTAGAAGACCGTGGCCGCAGCCCGACGGGAAAACTCGAGGATGCTCTTCGCCAGGGAATTCGCGGGCAGAAGAATCGTGGCGCCGAAGCGAAGATAGAGGAGGATCGACACCACGAAGTGATGGGCCATGGGCAACAGCCACATCACGCGATCTCCCGGGCCGATCTTCAGGGCGCGGTTGGCGGCGGATAGTCGGGCGAGAACCGTCCCGTGCCCGAGAATCACCCCCTTACGACGACTGGTCGTTCCCGAAGTGAAACGAAGATAAGCGGGATCCAGGGCGCGGTAGGCCTCGTCATTGGCAGCGTCCACCGCGCCCGGCTCCGGGAGAGTGCGAAATACGGGACCGGTCTCTTCCTCCACGAACAAGTGGTGCAGCCGGGTTCGGGCGGCCATCACCTCCAGCCCCCCCTCCGGCAGGTCCGGTGGAATCGGTACGAGGCAGCCCCCGGCGGCGAGTATTCCGAGCGCCAGTTCGACGAATCCCCGGCCCTGGGGTGCGAGCAGGCCGCAGCGATCGCCGGGGCGCAGCCCCTCGGCGCGAAGTCGCTTGGCATGGGCGTCGAAGTTGCCCACCAGTTCGGCGTAGCTGAGGGGCCGCGCGTCACCGGAGCCGGAGTCGACCCACAGCGCCGGGCGACTCGGCTCGTCGGAGGCCTGTTCCCGAATTCGATCGACGACGTTCACTCCGTCGCTCCATCAAACTTGCCGGCGCCGGCGACACCGCCCGCCCCGGGTGGCGAGCGCTCGGCGCGCTCACGGATGTGGCCTCGCACCTCGGACGCGGCCACCGCCGATAGATTCGCTCCGGTGTCGGCGGCACGGGCCGCGGCGACACCGATCGCTTCGCCCGTCGCAAGGGCGGTACCGATCACGCGAAGCGCGCCCAGGGCATCGTGATCGGCAGAGATGCAGCGCCCAGCGGTACCCAGGCGGGGGTGAGAACGGCTCACCAGAGCTCCCAGGGGAATCGAACACGGACCCGACGGCAACTCGAAGCGCGGCCGCCGGTGATCCTGCCACAGCTCGATGGGCCAGGTCGAGACAGCGATCTCGTCGGGGTGGCGTCGGCCCTCGAGTACCGAGTCTCGATCGATGGTTTCGATCCCGTCCAATCGCCGTGTCTCGCGAATGCCGACACGCTCCGGCCAGGCGTCCACCCGACACTTCTCGAAGGCGGGCCGGCTGTGTCGCAGGAATTCCACGATCCGCGAAGCGTCGCGCCGGGCGCGAGATTCGAGGGCGGCGACGCATTCGGGTTCGAGGGGAGCGTAGGGCCGATCCGTCGGGCGCGGAACGTTGAGTGTCATGTAGATCTGTCCGTCGTCGGCACCGGGTCGCACCAGCACGGATTCACATCCGGCGGGGAGATCCCGGCTCCGTACCGCACCGCCGATCGCGTGGGTGATTCGAAGCCGCTCGAAGCCGGCCAGCTCGCTGAGGGCAGCGGTGTCGATGCCATTCAGCCGAAAGATGTAGGACGGGAGTTGCAGCGCGTCGGGCTCAGCCATGTGGGTGACGGCCCCGCCCAGTTCGGAGACCACGGCGTCGCCGCTTGTGTCGATGACGACGCGAGCGTCACTTGTGCATTCGCGCCCGGCCGGGTCGCGCAGTCGCAGACGATGGAACGTCCGGGCATCTCCTTCGAGGGATACGGCGACCAACTCCTGGGCCAGGCGTACCTCGAGCCCCCGCGTCCGTGCGCAGAGTGCCATCGCGACGGCGGCGAGGCGCGGCGGATCGGTGGGCAGAACCCAGACCGTTCCAGCGCGTTGCGGCGCGGCAGCGGCTCCCGCGCGCTGCAGCAACCGCGCGAAGCGACTCGGAAAGCCGGGGTGCGCCGAGACCGCATCCCCCGCCTCGGCCGACTCATACAGACCGCAAATGGTGTGGACCAGAGCCAGGACGGCGTTGCCGCCGAGGGTCTGACTGCGTTCGACCAGCAGCGTGCGGGCTCCGAGCTCGGCTGCGGTCACCGCGGCGGCGACTCCCGCCGTGCCCCCGCCCACCACCGCCACATCGAACCGCTCCGGCATCTCCCGACGCTCCGCTCCCTCTTCTCCGACCGGGCCCTTCGCTAACCGAGCAGATCCGCCCGCAGAGCTTCGCGGAAGATCGCGCGCTCCGGGTCGGAGAAGACACCTCGTTGGTAGACATGGGTCAAATTGAGGCGTCCGCTCCGAGTGCTGATGGCGACACAACTTCCCGGAGACGGCGGAACCGGCGCCACATGGAAAGCAGTCTGAATCTCGGCCCCCAGGAAGCGATCGAGTCCGGACAGGAATTCTCCCGTGTAGGCGAAGAAGAAAGAGCAGAGCTCTCCGCGCTGACTGCTCCGAGCCAGTCGGGAATACAACCGCCGCGGGGCGAAGCGCGCAAAGTCCATGGCGTCGACGCCGTTCTGGATCTGCCGGTCCTTGATGGCGGCGAGGCGTTGGGCCTTGAGATGGTCGATCAAACCGTCGAGATCGGCGACGTGTTCCGGCAGGGATTGAAACCAGAGGAGCGAGACATGGGTTCGAAACAGCGCACCCTCGACTCCTTTCCGCCTCAGGTTGACCGGCAGAGGCACCAGATAACTTCCCGGATCGAGACCGCGTGCGCGATGGACCGCGTCGTGGGCCCGAATCGAGGCCGCCATGTAGAACAGCATGGGGGTGAGAAAACCAGCGCGGCGGCTGGCTTCCCCCGTCGCGCGCTCGGTTTCCTCGGAGCTCAGGGTAAGCAGATCGAACCTCAAAGCCTGGGGTGTATGCCGCCGCGGGCCCGCCAGGGAATGCATGGGGTGCGCGGCGAAGCCGTCGTGCCAGCGCTGCCAGGTTCGAGCCGCCTCCCCGCGAACCCCGGCCGATCGACTCGGTCCGGCGACGGGATCGAGTTCCCGCGGGTCCGGAAGTTCGCCGGGCTGCCGCTCCCCGCGAAAACACTCGTCCAGCCAGCGGATGAAGCGCTCGCTGCCGGCGCCGTCGAAGAGAAGATGAAGCCAGCTCATCGCCAGATCGGTTCCCCCGGCGCCCCCCGCGTAGCGAATGGCGTCGAAACGCAGCAGCTCACCGTTTCGAAGCGAGCGCCGCTCGTTGAGCCGCTGCACAAAAATCCGCGGAAGATCTCTTTTCCCGGGCAACCGTTCGACGTTTTGGACGTCGAACACGCCGATGGGGGGCAGATCGCGACGGGAGGCTCGCTTCAAGTGGTACATCGGGGGCCCGATTCCGAAGCGGCGTCCCACCCGAGCTCGGACCATCGGCTGCCGATGCGCCACCTCGTCTACCAACTTGCGGAGGATCTCGACGTCGAAGCCCGGGCCGAGACGAAGTACCAGCTGAGAGACGTGGCTCGCCCCATTGAACCGCCGGGTCTCCTGATCGAACGCGTTGAGAAAGCAATCCGCCCCGGTCAGAGGAATGCGGTCGGGCATCGGAGGGCCTTCGGGCACCGGCGTCAGGCAGCCTGAATCTGGTCGAAGACGAGCTCGGCGAGGGTCGTCGCCGACGCCAGATTCTCGGGGGTCAGCAGGCCTTCGTCGATCCAGATACCCGTGCTCTCCTCGATCGAAAGCATCAGCTGTGTCACGGCCAGGGAGTCGAGACCCGCGGCGATGAGGTCGGAGGCGGGTGTGAATGCGTCGCCGACGACGAGAATGTCGTCTCGGAGGATCTCGAACACGCGCTGTGTGAGTGTCGCTTTGGTCTGACCGGTCATCGCCGAGATCTTAGCAGGGACACTCCCGTTCCCCGGGAGGATCGACGCCCGCGTTGAACGAATCCCGACCGTGGCATATCGTGACCTCGATGGCACGCATTCGACGCGTCGCGATCCTCGGTGGGGGACCCGCGGGGTCGGCACTGGCCACCTTGTTGGCCCAGGCCGGCCTGAAAGTCGTCGTGTTCGCGCGCAGCAAGCGCCCCCCGATCATCGTGGGCGAATCCCTGGTTCCCGCTGTCGTTCCGTTCCTTCAACGCTTGGGCGTCGAGGAGGAAGTAGCGAGCTTCAGCGTCTGGAAGGGCGGTGCGACCTTCGTATTCGATCGCGACTCGCGGGTGAGTTTTCGCTTCACCGAGGTGCGCAAGGCCCGGACCACCTACTCCTACAACGTTCCCCGAGACCTCTTTGATGCCGCTCTGTTGAACGCTGCGCGCCGGGCCGGCGCGCGGGTACTGGACTCGCCGGCGGGGGTCGAGCGCGTGGGAAATTCAGACGAGGTGCGACTCGACAACGACGCGCAGGCGTCGGCCTGTGAACGGCTCGGCGGAGCGCCGGATTTCATCGTCGACACCAGCGGTCGGCGGCGCCTTCTGACCCGCTTGCTGGGCATCCCCACGATCGACGGGGACCGCCGAGACACCGCCCTCCACGCCCATTTCGAGGGCATCGAGGTAGAGATCGAGGGAAATGTTCACACCGACCGCCTCGAGCACGGCTGGCTCTGGCGCATTCCCCTGCCCGGTCGCGTCTCAATGGGCCTGGTGATCAACACGGACTTCATCCAGAAGTTCGGCAACACCCCCGAGGAACAGTTGGACGCCTACTTGCGCCACGATTCCGTCATCCGGGACTTCGCGCGGCCGGCCCGGAGGGTGACCCCCGTCGTCAGGTATTCAAACTACCAGTCTCGGTGTATTCGGGGCGTGGGGCCCAACTGGGCTCTCGCTGGCGACAGTCTCGGCTTTATCGATCCGGTCTTCTCGAGCGGAATGCTGCTCGCCCTGCAGAATGCCGACTGGCTCGCGAAGGCGCTCACAGCCGGCACGCCCCGGGCCCTGGCCCGATACGAGCGACGGGCGCTCCGCAACCTCGCGAGCTGGCAGCGGGTGATCGCCTGGTACTACGACGGCAGTCTCCTCACACTCTTCCGGGTGGCTCAGTTGGTGCAGGACACGCGGATGGGCAAGCTCCTCGATTTTCACTTTCGCAAACACATGCCTCGCATCTTTACCGGCGAGAACGCGACCCATCCCTACAGCCTGGGGCTGGTGCAGTTCATGCTGAACTACGGTCTCGCGGGGAACGACCCCGAGGAGCTTCGGGTCCACTGAGTGCCATGCGAGGGGCCCGAAGGATCCGGAGTCGCAACCCGCGATGAGATTCCACGGGGAGTCCAAGCGCGACCGCTACGACGTCGCGGTGGTGGGTTCGGGTATGGGCGGCCTCACCGCCGCCGCCCTGCTGGCGCAATCGGGGCTCGACGTGCTGGTGGTGGAGCGCCACGACCGTGTGGGCGGCTACGCCCACGCATTCCGGCGCGGACGCTACGTCTTCGATTCCTCGGTACACATCGTGGGCGGTTGCGAACCCGTTCCCTTCGAGGGGGGCGGCATGATCCACCAACTCCTCACGGGGCTCGGCGTGCGCGATCGGTTGGATTTCACACGCCTCGATCCGTGCTACGCGGTGGTCTATCCCGGCCTCGAGCTGCGCCCGCCCTGCGATCTGGAAGAGTTCATCGGCGTGCACAGCAACGCCTTCCCGCGCGAGGCAAAGGGGCTGCGGGAGATCGTGCAGGAGTGCTTGAATCTCCGCCAGGAAACGCTCCGTGCCGCCGAGCTGGGGTCGCCCTTCGATGTGATCCGCACCCCCGATCGCTTCGCGACGCTGCTTCGCTATCGCCGGGCCACGCTCGCCGACGTGCTGGACGATCACCTCGAATCTCCCCGCCTGAAAGCGGCACTGGGGACGCTGTGGCCCTATCTCGGGCTACCGCCGTCGAAAATGTCGTTTCTGTATTTCGCGACGATGTTGATGAGCTACGTGGCGGACGGCGCTTTCTATTGCCGCGGCGGCTTCCAACGCTTCGCCGATGTGCTCGCCGAAGTGATTCGCGAGAGCGGGGGCGAGGTACTGATGCGCAGCCCGGTGCGGAGAATCCTCACGGAGGATGGACGGGCCCGAGGGGTGGTGCTCGAGAATGGCCAGACGATCGCCGCGGACTGCGTACTGTCGAACGCCGATGCGACACAGACCGTTCATGAACTGGTGGGCCCCCAGGCCTTTCCCGCGGAGTACCTGAAGCGACTCGGCCAGATGAAACCCTCACTGTCGGCGTTTGTGGTCTACCTGGCCGCCGACCACTCCGGAATCCCGAGCCATTCGGCGCACGAGACCTTCCTCTACCCGTCGTGGAATCACGACGCGGCCTACAAGAGCAGTCGGGCCGGCGCTCCTTCCTGGCTCTCGGTGACCATCCCCACCCTGCAGGACCCCTCCCTCGCGCCGCCGGGAGAACACCTGCTCTTGTTGACGACCCTCGTCGACTACGACGCCGCCCACTGGCGCGAGCGGAAGGACGCCCTGGCTTCGCAGATGCTGGAAATCGCCGACCGGGCTCTGCCGGGGCTGAAAGATCAGGTGCGATTTCTCGAAGCCGGCACCCCCCGTACCATGGAGCGCTACACGCGCAATCGGGCCGGGGCCGCGTATGGATGGGAAATCACCCCGGCGCAGGTCGGACTCGGACGCCTGGACTCCCAAACCCCGGTGCAGGGGCTGCACCTGGTCGGACACTGGACGCAGCCCGGAGGTGGCGTGTACGGGGTCGTCTCGTCGGGTATCCATGTCGCCCGAACGGTCTTGGGCCATAGCGATGAAGCGCAGCTCTGGGGATCCCTCGGCCGCTGACCGGTCCGACAGCGGTTCCTCTCGAACTTCCGCAGCGCGCTCTCGGCGACCCCCTCAGCGTCGGGTATCGTAATCACCGATGCCGGACCTCGGTTCGCGTTCTCCGTGCTCGCTCACGGCGTTGGGAATCGTGAATGCCCTGGGCCGCGGAGTCGACGAAATCTGGCCGCGGCTGCTGGCCGGGGATCAGTCGCACCTGCGGGTCAACCAGAATCTGGTTCCCGATCGGACACTCGTGGTCGGCGAAGTGGTGGGCGAGCTGCCCGCGGTTCCCCAGGCCCTTCGCCGCTACGCCTGCCGAAACAACGCCATGACATTGGCAGCCCTGGAGCAGATCGAAGACGCGCTGCGCGACGTGATCACCGCCGCGGGTCGCGATCGGATCGGCGTCGTGGTGGGAACGAGCACATCGGGAGTCCACGACGCAGAACTCGCGATCAGCCATCAGCATCGGACCGGGGCCTTGTCTCCCCGTTTCTATTATGAGCAGCTCGAATTTGGAGGCGCCGCCGGATTCGTCGCCGACCTCTTCGGGCTGAGCGGGCCCGCTTACACGGTATCGACCGCCTGCTCTTCCGGGGCGCGGGCGCTGGCCTCGGCGAAATCATTGCTGGCCCTGGGCCTGTGTGATGCCGTCATCGCCGGTGGCAGCGATTCGCTCTGCGGTCTCACGACCAACGGATTCAGCGCGCTCCAGCTCGTGTCCAACGAGATCACCAATCCCTGTAGCCGCAACCGAAAGGGGCTGACTCTCGGAGAGGGTTCGGCTCTGTTCGTTCTCGTGCGCGAGGAAGGCGGCATCCAGCTCGCGGGGGTCGGCGAGTCGAGCGAAGCCCATCACATGTCGGCCCCGGATCCCGAAGGAATCGGGGCCGAGCAGGCCATGCGAATGGCGCTCCTCGATGCGTCACTGGATCCGGAAGCCATCGCGTACGTGAATCTCCACGGCACCGGAACCCAGCTCAACGACGCCATGGAGTGCAGCGCCGTCGCTCGCATCTTTCCCCGTCCTCCCCCGTGCAGCTCGTCCAAACCCCTGGTGGGTCATACGCTGGGTGCCGCCGGCGCGATCGAGGCGGGCTTCTGCTGGATCATGCTGCGCGAGCAGGGGAGCGATGGAATCGCACTGATTCCCCACGCCTACGACGGCGAGGCCGACCCGGCGATTCCGACCCTGCCCCTGGCGACCAAGGGCATGCACGTGGCGCCGGGTGCGTTGATGACCAACGCCTTCGGTTTCGGGGGGAACAACTGCACGTTGGTTCTGGAGGGGAGACCCGCTTGATCGCAGCCGGACTGCAGAGCTGGTCCGCCTGGTCTCCGGGTCGGGAGGACGACGTCGCCTGGCGCCGATGGTGTGTGGCGCCGGAACCTCTAGACGGCGAGGGACGGCCCGAGGCCAAATTTCTGCCTCCGATGCTGCGCCGACGTTGCAGCCCCCTTTCGCGCATCATGCTGACTGCGGCATTCGCCTGCTGTCCACCGGAGCTACGGGGCCAGGTGCGGACGGTCTTCGCGTCGCGCCACGGAAACATCAACCAGACCATGCCGCTATTCGAACGGCTCGCGCAGGGACAGAGCCTGTCCCCCACGCTCTTCAGCCACACGGTCCAGAATGCTCAGGCGTCTCTCTTCTCGATCGCAGCCGAGAACCGTCGAGCGTCGAGTTCCATCTCCGCACAGGCAGACTCATTCGCTTGCGGATATCTCGAGGCCCTGACGCATCTTCAGCGCGAGCCCCAACACCCGGTTCTGCTGGTCACCGCCGACGTGCACCTCAATCCCACCTTCGCGGTCCTGGTCGAAGAACCCAGGGCTTCCTACGCCCTCGCCCTGCTCCTCAACGCCGGGGGCACGGACCCCGCCATCCTCTTCGATTCAGCGGGAGCCGGAGAACGTGCCGAGCCGCGACCGTGGCCCGATGCCCTCGAGTTCCTGCGCTGGCATCTGGGGGACGAGCCGAGTTTGTGCCTCGGTTCCGGTCGGCAATGCTGGCGCTGGGCCCGCGGATAGATCAGCGGCCATCCGTGGCGGGCGAAGCCCGAACCGAACGTCCCGCAACCCGTGAAATCGCCGCCGGGGTGCTGCAGGCGCTCTTCTATCTCGCCTACCCGCTCGTCATCTATCTCGCCCACACGCGGCTCGACACCCGACCGGTCGCCGGGCTGATCCTCGCGCTCTACGTCGTCACCCTCCTGTTTCGGGTTCGCGGCTCGATGGCCGGGTTCTGGACCATTCTGCGCCCGCACCTCCCACTGGGTGCGCTGGTCGCCATCGCCCTGGCCGTCGGAGAGCGGTCGCTCCTGCTATTGCTGCCCAGCCTGGCGAGCCTCTACGTGTTCGGAACCTTCAGCTGGACGCTTCGCAGGGGACCGCCCATGATCGAGCGGTTTGCGCGAACCGTGGAAGACGACCTGCCTCCCTTCACTTTTCGCTACTGCCGGCGGGTGACGATCGTCTGGTGCGCTTTCCTGGGATTGAACGCGGTCGGGGTCGCGGGCCTCGCCCTGTTCGCGCCGGTGGCGTGGTGGGCGACGTATACCGGTCTGGTCTTCTACCTGCTGCTCGGATTGCTGCTGGGAACGGAGTTTTGCTTTCGAAAATTGTGGTTCCGCTACTACGGCGATGGGCCGGCCGATCGGCTCCTGGCCAGTATTTTCCCCGCAGAAAAAACTGCCAACGGCCGCCGTTCCCTGGCCTATATCGAACTCCGCCGCGCGCAGTCGCTCACTCGTTGAACAGACGAAACACCAGGGATGTATTCACGGCGCCGAAGGCGAAGTTGTTGGTCATGAAGGTGTCGAAGGTCAGCAACCGGATCTCGTTTCGGACGTAGTCGAGATCAGCGCACTCTGGGTCGACGCGATCCAGGTTGAGAGAGGGTACGACCCAACCCTCTCGCATCATCTCGATGCCCATCCATGCCTCCAGCGCCCCGCAGGCCCCCAGGGTGTGGCCGAGGTGTCCCTTCAAGCTGCTGACCGGCGTTGCGTTCCCAAAGACCGCGTGGGTGGCTCGGCTCTCGGCGATGTCGCCGGTCTCGGTGGCGGTGCCATGCGCGTTGATGTAGCCGATCTCATCGAGCCCGATTCCGGCGTCGGCGAGGCTCAGTCGCATGACCTCGGCCATTCCGGCGGGATCGGGCTGGGTGAGATGACGCCCATCGCAGTTGGTGCCGAAACCGATCACCTCGGCGAGAATCGCAGCGCCGCGACGGCGCGCGTGTTCCAGCTCCTCCAGCACCAGGCAGCCAGCGCCTTCCCCGGCGACGAGACCGTCGCGATCGACATCAAAGGGGCGCGGTGTGCGCTCCGGCTCGTCGTTGCGGGTCGACGCCGCGTGCAGGACATCGAACACCACCGCGTCGATGTCGTCGAGTTCCTCGGCGCCACCAGCCAGCATGACATCCTGCATTCCGTATTTGATGGCTTCGTATCCGAAGCCGATTCCCTGACTCCCGGAGGTACAGGCGCTGCTGCTGGGGACGATGCGGCCCTTCACTCCAAAGAATTGCGCGAGGTTGGCCGCCGTGGTGTGGCTCATGAATTTCAGATAATCGTTGGCGCCGATTCCGCGAGTCGTGCGTCCGACGAAGAGCTGGCGGGCGTAGACGCCGATGGCCGGGGGACTCCCCGAGCTGGATCCGTAGCTGACGCCGCAGCGCCCCGACCCGAGTACCGGGTCGTCCAGTAGCTCCGCGTCCCGGAGCGCGAGCTCCGCGGCGCGAGTTGCCATCAGCGACACGCGACCCATCGCCCGGGTCTTCTTGCGCGGGTAGTACTCGGGTGTCTCAAAATCGCAGACCCGCGCTCCCAGCCGGGTCTCCAGGCCTTCCACCTCCTCCCATTGGGGAATTCGCGTAATGCCGGAGCGGCCCCTGTGCAGAGCATCGCTCGCCTGCTTCCAGTCCTGCCCGATCGGAGACAGGCCCGCCATGCCTGTGACAACAACTCGACGACTCATGGTGTGCTGATCCGCGTCACTCGCTCTCTGTGTTTGCGTCGCCCCAGTAGTCGAAGAAATTGAACCACTGGTAGGGCTCCCGCGTGCAATGATCATCTAGCCGACGGGCATAGGCTGTCAACAGCTCCGCCACGACGGCTTCGCGCTCCCCCCGGGGCCCGATGACCCGCTCTGACAACACGTGTGTGTATACCCGATACCGCCGCGGACCCCGACGGACCGCCACCATCATCGCAACCGGGCACTCCAGCAGAGCGGCCAGAAGAAAGGGAGCCTGGGGAAGGTCAACGGAACTCCCCAGTAGAGGCACGCGGCGGGTTCGGTCGCGGTCTCCCGCCTCGATGCGGTCGGCCAGAATGGCCACGTGCTCGCCCCGGCGCAGGCGTTCTCGGACGGCAAAGACCGACTGCACCGAGTTCGGATCCACAGTGATCACGCGATCCGCGGATTCGGGCGAGAACTCGCGCATGATCGCGTTGATGTGCTCCGCGTTGGCCGTATACATCAGCACGTTCACGAGCATGCCGGAGCGCTTCGCGAGCAGCCGCAGGGCGTCGAAATTGCCGAGGTGGGCGCCGAGAATGATGGCGCCGCGCCCGTCTTCGACCACCTTGTCGAATCGTTCGAGGCCCGGGGTTTCGAACTCGAAGTCCGCGGCCGCCTCGGTCCAGACGATCAGACGGTCGACAATGGCGAGGGCAAACTCCCGATAGTGGCGGTAGCTCTCCCGGAATCCCGGCGCGCGACCCAGAACAGCCTGCCCCACCGGCGTGGCGTAAACCCGCTTCAGATAGGCTCGAGAGGCACGCCGTCCGGGCCGATCCGTCAGGAAGAAGTAGGTCACGATCGCATAAACGAGCGCCAGGCTGATGCGTGGACCCACGAGACGAATAAATCGGGCGGTGAAACGCAGCCCCCAGAGCGAACCGCGCTCCGCGACGCGGCTCCAGCCGCCCGCCCGCTTCGGAGTTCCCGTCGCTGTGTGGGACGAAACCTGCGGACTAGTTTCGCCCATCGATCATTTCGACCAGATCGCGAATCGTCCGAAGGCTCTTGAGATCGTCTTCCCCAAAGGAGAGCCCGGTCAGCTCCTCCAGTTGGACCGCCAGGTCGATCGCGTCGATGCTGTCGAGATCGAGGTCATCGATGAGGTGGGTATCCGGGTGCAGCTGGTCGCTGCGGAACTGGAACTCCCGTTCGAGAACCTTCGACACCATCGAAAACGTCTCTGCGGGGGAGCCCATGGCGACCTCACGAATCGAGAGTTTGCGACCTTTTCCTGAAGAAGTCACGCAGAGCCGCCGTGATGACCCGGGCCGCAGAGCCGCGCTTCAGACCCTCCAGCCGCAGGAGTTCGGGGTCGATGACCTCGCCGCACTCCACCGTATACTGCGGCCGGCGATCGGGAACTTCATACCACTTCTGGCCCCTCATGAGCGATGGGGGCTCGCAACCGATGAAGACGGGGCGCAGTGGGCGTCCGCTGCGCAGAGCGATGTGGGCCGCGCCCCGTCGAAAGGAGCCGATCTCGCCCTTTGGATCGCGCGTGCCCCCGGGAAACAGCAGCAGCGATCGGCCCGCGCGGAGGCGTTCCGCACAGACGTCGACGAGCCGATCTCCGAGGTCGTTGGGGAGATAGCCCGCGCCGCGGACGGCGCCGCGCATGAACGGATTGGACCACGCCTCCGCCTTCACCACGCAGTCGGCCTGGGGCATCAACGCGATCAGGAAGACCACGTCGAGTAACGTCGGGTGGTTGGCGACGACGAGCTGCCCGGGTTGTCGCAGCGAATCGACCCCCCGCAACTCGACCTCGTTCACACCCAACATGGCCATGAATCGCACGAAGAAACGAAAGCAGTGGTGCACCGCGAGCTGACATCGGAACTCCCGATCCCGGGTCTCCCCCGGCAGCCGCCGAAGAATTGGAAATACGAGGCCCGCCAGGGCCAGGCCGCCCAAGCCAAAAACCACAAAGGAGGCGCCGGTACCGACCACTCGCCAGGCCCATGAGAGTTGCCGTGTCATTCCCGCCCAACTCCGTCACCGCGCCGCTCCAGCTGTGCCATAGTGACGCTCCCGAGGCCCCCGACGGCCGCGGGAAAGAATACTCGACTGGGACGAATGCTGGCCTCGGAGGGAACCGATGTCGATCACTCGAGTCGCGCTGGGGATACTCGCGGTCATCGCCCTGGCCGGACTCTACGTGGCCGGGGCACAGATGCGGCTCTACGGCCGGCACCTGGGTCCAGGGGAACTGACGGCGTCGCGCGTTCCCGACGCAGTGCTAGAAAAGCGCGAACGCTCGCAGCGGCGCGCGTCGGCGGCGCTCTCGTCGGCGCCGACCCGAGAGATCCTGTTCGGCGATCTCCACGTGCACACGACCTACAGCACCGATGCCTTCGTGCGCAGTCTCCCCATGTTGGGGGGAATCGGGGCGCACCCGATCGGCGATGCCTGCGACTTCGCCCGCTTCTGTTCGGCCCTGGACTTCTGGTCGATCAACGACCACGCCGAGGCCTCGACCCCAGCCAAGTGGAACGAGACGAAGGAATCGATCCGCAGCTGCAACGCCGTCGCCGGAGACCCGGAAAATCCCGACGTGGCGGCCTTCCTCGGCTGGGAGTGGAGCCAGGTCGGCATCCTGCCCGAGGACCACTACGGCCACAAGAACGTGATCTTCTCCGGCCTCGCCGACGGAGAAGTGCCCGCCCGGGCCATCGGCGCCGCGGGCCTCGCCACCAACGCCTTGCGCGGAGCGGCCACCTCCATCCCTCCGCTGCTGGGGCTGCTCGATCTGCCGAACCGCCAGCGCTACTACGACTTCGTCGAGTTCTTCCAGGAGATCGTCGACGTTCCCGACTGCGAGACCGGCGTCGACAGCCGCGAACTCCCCGCCGACTGTTACGAATCGACCGCCACCCCAGCGGGGCTCTTCGAAAAGCTCGACCAGTGGGGCTTCGACACGATCGTGATCCCCCACGGAAACACCTGGGGCTTCTACTCGCCCCCGGGCATCACCCTCGACAAGCAGCTCACCGCGGCCCAGAACGATCCGGGCAAACAGATCCTGTTCGAGGTGATGTCGGGCCATGGGAACTCGGAGGAGTACCGCGACTTCCGCGGGGGCTCGAGGGCCGCCGACGGAAACTTCGTCTGCCCCGAGCCCACTCCCGACTATCTGCCGAGCTGCTGGCGCGCCGGAGAGATCATCGAGGAGAGGTGCCGGGCAGCTGGGGAGGACGCTGCTGAATGCGATCGCCGCGCCGCCGAGGCGCGCCAAAACGCCATCAACATCGGCCAGGCCGGGCATTGGGTGGTTCCCGGGGTTCAGATCGCCGACTGGCTCGACGCGGGGCAATGTCGCGACTGCTTCATTCCGTCATTCAACTACCGCCCGGCGGGCTCGGGGCAATACGGGCTGGCCATCTCGAACTTCGACGATCCGGTCCGCAAGCGTTTCCGCTTCGGCTTCGTGGCGGCGAGCGACAACCACACCGCGCGACCCGGCACGGGATACAAGGAGTTCGGCCGCCGGGACATGACCGACGCCATGGGAGCCTCGAGCGAGACCTGGGCGAAACGGATCGGGCGAGCCCCCGAGACGCCCGAGCCACGCTCGCGTTCTTTCGAAATCGACGACATCCGCAGCCTGGGCCTCCGCGCCCTCGAGGTCGAGCGCCAGGCTTCCTTCTTTCTGACCGGCGGCCTGGCCGCGGTGCACTCCGACGGTCGCAGTCGATCCGCCATCTGGCAGGCGCTCAAGCGCAAGGAGGTCTACGGAACCAGTGGCGACCGCATGTTGCTGTGGTTCCACCTGCTGAACGCCGAGCGCCCCGATGGAAGCTTCGGCGCCATTCCGATGGGCGGCGAAGCGAGCATGAGCCACGCGCCGCGTTTCGAGGTGCGCGCCGTAGGCGCCTTCGAGCAGAAGCCGGGTTGTCCCGACTACAGCGTGCGCGCCCTCGACCCGGAACGCCTCGAGTATCTCTGCCAGAACGAGTGCTACAACCCCTCGGACGATCGCAAGCTCGTGACCCGGATCGAAGTGATCCGGATCCGACCCCAGCTGCGTCCGGACGAGTCCGTCTCGACGCTCGTCGAAGATCCCTGGCGCGTTTTCCCCTGCGACCCCAATCCGGCGGGCTGCGTGGTTCAGTTCGAAGACCCTGACTTCACCGACGCATCCCGAGACAGCGTCTACTACGTGCGCGCCATCGAAGAACCGAGCCCGGCGGTCAACGGAGACCCCCTGCGCTGCGAATACGACGAGGAGGGCCGATGCGTGAAGGTCAAC
>JAZFUU010000272.1:0-7155 GCA_036447375.1 Myxococcota bacterium | reverse complement strand
CGGGAATCCTACCGGTCCGAAACGCCGACGACGCGATCGCGATCGCGAACGACTCGATCTACGGGCTGGCGGCGTCGATCTGGACCGCGAATCTGAACAAGGCGCACCGGTTTGCGCGCGACATCGAAGCCGGTGTGGTGTGGGTCAATTGCTTCGACCACGGCGACATGACCTCGCCCTGGGGCGGCTACAAGCAGTCGGGCTTCGGCCGCGACAAATGCCTCGAGTCGCTGCTCCAACACACCCAGACGAAGTCGGTGTGGCTGCATATCGGCGACGAGAACGCGTAGACCTGCTGTCCGTCCGGCGGGGACCTTTGCCTAGCGTATTATTGCATTCGGGTGGCGCGACATCGCGTTACCTCAGGCCCTTTCGGCGCTCGCCGAGCCGCATCTGCCTCACATCGATCGGGACGCCGGTCCTCTCGTTCACGACCACCGGTGCAACCGGCTCACCGCTCTCTCGATCGAAGAGCTGAAGCGGGGGCTTACTGCCGTCTTCCCAGAGCCAGTCCTCGCCAAAACGCCACATCGCCGCGAGCACCGAGTAGAACGCGCGGCCCTTCTCGGTCAGGATGTATTCGAAGCGAGGCGGGCGAATCTCGTAGGCGCGCGTCGAGAGCAGACCTTCGTCGACCAGACGCGAGAGGCGCTTCGCGAGGACGCCGCGGGATACGGTAAGTGCCTTCTGAAATTCGTCGAAGCGACGTCTTCCCAAGAAGGCCTCCCGCATCACCATCGGCGTCCACCAATCGCCCATCAGATCCGTCGTTCGGGCGATCGGGCAGGCCGCATCTTCGAAGCGCGTGCGGCGCATCTCAGGCAATCGCCTCGACCCGAGCGCGAACGTGCTTGTGCCACGGCGTGAGCGCAAGCCAGTCGCGATCTTCGGAAGAAGTCAGCTCGTTCGGCGGCGTGCCGTGGACCCTGCGCGTCCCGTCGGAATCCGGGTACTCGACTCCGTGACCATTCGGGATCGTGATGTGACCGTCTCGGAGCGTGTCGTTCACTTCGACCACGGTCTCGACGCTGCCGCGCTTGGTCGAGATGCGAACGCGACCGCCCGTTTCGACTCCGAGGCGTTCCGCGTCTCCCGGACTCATGCGCAGCGCGCCCTCCGCATCCTTCCGTCGCCAACTCGGGTCGCGGAAGATCGTGTTCGCCGTGCTGGTACGCCGTTCTCCAGCCGCCAGGATGAAGGGATAGTCGTCCGTGAGGCGCGGCGGGGCCTCGTCGATCAGGTCGGCGAGTTCCTGGACGAGTTCCGGGATCACGAGTTCGATCCGACCATCGTGGGTATGAATGCGCTCCATCGTGACTTCGTAGGGGTCCGACGTGATGATGACGCCATTCGGGTTGTCGAGAATCGCGCGGAAGAGTGCGTTTCCGAGCGCGGGACCCTCGCCTTCAAATCCGGCTCGGCGCACGGAGTCCGGCTGTTCCGCGGCCAGCCCTTGAGCCGCGGCCCAGATCAGTGCCGCCCCCTCGAGCCCCTCGCCCAGGGAACGGCCGAGTGTCTCGTAGAGAATGACGGGCGCGATCGCCGCCAGCTTCGGTTGGTCGGCCATCGCTTGCGCGAAGGCCATTCCGAACTTCTCGATACTTTCGTTGGCTGCCTCGCGCAGCGTCACGAGGTCCTCGTCCTCGAAGGCACCGAGCGCGCGGCACAAGCGGCTGTGGATCTCCGGCTCGGTCAGGGTCCCTTCGGCTGCGGGAAACAGGGGCCGCCGCAGCAGGAACGTGTGGTCGGGAAATCCGCCGCTGAAGAAGGTCGTCTCGACCTTCTCGTATTGCGAGGCGGCGGGCAGAATATAGCTGGCGTACTTCGCCGTCTCGGTCATCGCGACATCGATCACGACCACGCATTCGAGCGCCTCGAGCGCCTCTCTCATGCGCGGGCTGTCGGCCAGCGAGTGGACCGGATTGCCGCTCTCGATGAACATCGCACGGAAGCGGTCGGGATGATCGGTCAGGATCTCGTCGGGAATCGCATTGCAGGGAATCAGGCCCGTGATGATCTTGTGGCCGCCGACCGGTGAGGTCCGATTGTCCTTCCCGCCCCCGATGAGCTTGCCGAGGTGAGTGCCGAGATTCATCGTCCCCGGACGACTGAAATTTCCGGTCAACGCGTAGAGGAGCTTTTCGAGATACGAATTGAGAGTGCTATGCGGCGCCATCTCGATCCCGAGGTCCTCGACGACGGAAACGCTCTCCGCGCCGCCGATCAGACGCGCGGCCTCGCGTACCAGCGCTTCCGAAACCCCGGCCCGCTCGCAGTAATCGGCGACCGGCACCGTCTCGATCACGTCGAACAGGACCTGGCCATCCGAAGCGTGGGCCGTGAGGAAATCCGGATCCGTCATTCCCTCTTCGAGCAACACCTTCAACATCGCGGCCAGCACGAACGCATCCGTTCCGGGAACCACCTGAAGAAAGACGTCCGCGAGGTCCGCAGTCTCGGTGCGTCGCGGGTCGACGACGATCAAGTGCCGGTTCGGGTCCTTCGCGATGGCCCGAAGGATCACACGCGCTCGCTCGAAACCGTGAGACTGCCAGGGATTCTTGCCGACGAAGACCGCGACCTGGGCGTGTTCGAAATCCGGCTCCGGGCGCCCGCCGAACATCTGGCGCTCGACCCAGAATTCGCCCGTCTTCTCCTGGGCCAGCGCGTTCGACGAATGACGCATGTCGAGAGCGCGACGGGTTGCTGCCGAGTAGGCACCGCCGAGGTGATTCCCCTGCCCCCCGCCTCCGTAGTAGAAAATCTTCGAGCCGCCGTGGGTGTCGCGGATCTGCGCGAGCTTGCCGGCGACTTCGCGGATCGCCGTGTCCCAGTCGATCGCCTCGAAGCTACCGTCCTCGCGTCGGCGCAGCGGAGTCGTGAGCCGATCGGTGTGATTCTGATAGTGATCGAGTCGCGCCGGCTTCTCGCAGGTGTAGCCCTTCGAGCGTGGATTCGTTTTGTCGCCCTTGATCTTTTTGAAATGACCGTCTTCCACCTGGACCTGAAGACCACAATTCACACTGCAAAGAATGCAGGACGTGCTGTGCCATTCAGCGGGACTCGCCATGAGGATCTCCTCTGGTGGGGGTGTCATTCCATGGGGCTGCCCGGCCCGAGGTGGGGCTCCCGGTCCGAAGTGAGTTCTAAAGTAGAACCTACTGCCGGCGATTGCAAACGGGGGCGCTCGCTATTGGCGCGACATTTCCTTCCGCGCCTCCCGCGCCTCCTCTTCTCTTCGGTCTTTCTTCGTCACGCGTCGCGGAAGCTCGAAGACCACCTTGTCGATCCGCCCCGGATACACGAAGGGAGGGGTGTAGCTGCGGTTTACGGGGGCAAGCGCGCGGCCGATGTCCATTCCGGTGCTCGAAAGCATGCCGATCAAGCGCGGGATCCGTCCCTTCGCCACGACAGCGCCATCGACGCAGAGGCTCAGATCACCCTCGCGGTCGGATCCGCGGACCACATTCACGACCAGGCTGTGGCGACCCGGGGAAAGCGGCATCTCCGCCGATAGCAGACAGTGATCGTGAAACGCGTTGTAGTCGAAGTGCAGCCTGCCGTCTGCGATGTAGAGCGCAAAGCCCGAGTTGATGGTGCCGCGGTTCACCAACGCACCGTCTCCGCCTTCGCCCGGATGGTCGAGTTCGGTCGTCATGCTCCAGCCGCGTGCCACAGACGGGCAGGCGTCGGCCACGATGTGTGAGATCGGCGGGAAATAGACGAAGTGGTCCCGGCTCGCCGGTGAGCCCTTGCGTTTGGCGGCTCGGAAGGTCGCGACCGCCGGGCGGTCGTCCAGGGGAAGCACCCCGAATGCTTCCGCTTCTCGCCACCACAGATCGAGCATCTCGCCGAGCTTTTCGGGTTCGGTCTCGGCAAGGTCGCGGGCTTCGGAGAAGTCCTCGTCGAGGTGGTAGAGCTCCCAGACATCTTCGTCCCACGACTTGCCGGAAACGTGGCGCGTCACCGCCTTCCATCCATTCTTCCAGATCCCGCGGTGGCCGAGCATTTCGAAGTACTGCACGTCCCGATCGGGCTTCGCGTCCTGCGAGTCGAATGTCGCGAGCAGGCTCGTGCCGTGAATGGCCATCTGAGGGACGCCCGCAACCTCGTTCGGCATCTCGGCGCCGACGATTTCGAGGAGCGTGGGCGCGATGTCGATGGCGTGACAGAACTCACGCCGAAACTCTCCCGGAGTGCCGAGCCGCTTGGGCCAATGAACGATCAGCGGGTCGCGGACGCCGCCGCCGTGGGTGTTCTGCTTGTACCATTTGAGCGGCGTGTTCCCCACCTGCGCCCAGCCCCAAGGAATGTTGGAATGGCTCTCGGGGCCTCCGATATCGTCGAGACGCCGGACAGCGGCGTCGACGTCCTCGCGCATTCCGTTGAACCAGCGCATCTCGTCGAACACACCGGTCGGCCCGCCCTCCTGGCTCGCCCCATTGTCCGACATCACGAGCAGGAGCGTGTCATCCAGCAGGTCGACCTCCTCGAGAAACGCGACGAGGCGACCGATTTGTGCATCCGTGTGTTCGAGCTGCGCCGCGAAAGCTTCCTGAAGACGGACAGCAAACAGTTGCTCGTTGACGGACAGCTCGTCCCAGGCACGAACGCCGGGGTTGCGGGGCGCGAGCGCCGTATTCTTCGGGATGACCCCGAGGTCGTGTTGGCGGTCGAACCACTCTTCGCGGATCGCGTCCCAGCCGACGTCGAAACGGCCCCGAACCTTCTCGAGATAGTCACGCGGGGCCTGGTGGGGGGAGTGGGTCGCACCAAAGGCCAGGTAGAGGAACGAGCGGCGCTCGGGCACGAGCGAGATCTGGTCGCGCAGAAAACCGATCGAGCGGTCCACCACGTCCTCGGATACGTGGTAACCCGCTTCCGGGAGCGCCGGTGGCGCGATGTGGTGATTGTCGACGGTGAGCTCGGGGTAGAACTGGTCCGTCTCCCCTTGCATGAACCCGTAGAAGCGATCGAAGCCGCGCTGCAGCGGCCAGTTCTCGAAGGGTCCAGCTGCGGTGCATTCGGCCATCGGGGTGAGATGCCACTTGCCCGCCGCATAGGTCGCGTATCCCTTGCCGCGGAGAATCTGCGCGATCGTGGCGGCAGAGGCCGGCAACCGTCCGCGCATGTTCGGGTAGCCCGTGTCCATGTTGGATACGCCGCGCATTCCCACAGCGTGGTGGTTGCGGCCGGTGAGCAGGCAGGCACGGGTGGCCGAGCACAGGGCGGTGGTGTGAAAGCCCGTGTAGCGCAGACCGCGGGCGGCAAGCGAGTCGATGTTGGGAGTTGCAATCGTCGAGCCGTAGCACCCGAAGTGCCCGAAGCCGGTGTCGTCGAGGACGATCAGGATGATGTTGGGCTTGCCTTCCGGCACGGGGCGATCCGGCCACCAGGGCTCGGACTCGTAGACGGTCTTTCCGATCTTTCCCTCAAACTTCTCGCCGGGGGGTTGGGCCATGGACTCGTTCTCCGGGTTCGAAATCCTTGAAAGAGCGGCCCTCTCAGGAACTCGTCGGAAAGGCGCCGGCCATGTCCTCGGCCAGCGTCGCCTCGATCCGCTCGAGCACCTCTTCGCGCAGGAGCGTGCGCGTGCGCGCGAGGGGCGCACGCGGGAGCTTCGCCAGGCGTTGCGATTCTTCGAGGGCGATCGCGAAGAGGTCGTCCGGCGCGACCACCCGGTCGAGGAAGCCCGCATCGACCGCGGATTCAGGTGCGTAGATCTCCGCCTGGACCGTCGCGCGCAGCAGGTGACGCTTCGACAGTCGCTCGCGCGCGAATTCGACCAGGAAGACCGGCGTGGCCATTCCGATGGCAACCTCGTTGAAGCCGATCTTGAAGTCTCCGGTCGCACCGATGCGGAGGTCTGCGGCCAGTAGGAGCACGGCGCCCATGGCGAGGGCGTGTCCGTTGCACGCGATCACCACCGGGGTCGGGTGACGCGCGATGTGCACGGCGAGCTCGGCGCCGGCGGTCACGAGACCCCGCGCCGCATCGGCTCCTGTCCGGAGCACACCGAGATTGAAGCCCGCCGAGAAGCGCCCCGGGCGCCCGGTGAAGAGGACGGCGGCGGCATCCTTCTCGGCCCGGGTCAAGCCATCGCGGAGCGCCCCGATGATCGAGGGATCCAGTGCATTCACCTTGCCGTCATCGAGTCGCAGAATGGCAACATCCCCCGAGAGTTCGTACTGAACGGGATCACTCATGGGTTCCTTGTCCTCAATTCCTCGAATTGCCTTTCACCACCTGGCCGCGCCGCGTCACGATGGCGTCGCGGATGCCGCGCTTCAGGATCTTGCCGGCGGCGTTGCGCGGAAGCGGCTCGTCGTGCACCTCCCAGACCGTGGGGATCTTGAAGCTCGCGATGTGCTGAGCGAGAAACGCGCGCAGCGCCTCAAGATCGAGGGTCTCGCCGCGCCTGGCCACGACCGCGCAAGCGACCTCCTCGCCGAGCCGCTGGTGGGGTAGGCCGAATACCGCAGCCTCGTGCACGGCCCCGTGCTCGTAGATGACGGCCTCGACCTCCGCGCAGTAGATGTTCTCGCCGCCGCGCAAGACCATATCTTTGGCGCGGTCCTCGATGTAGAGGAAGCCCTCCTCGTCGATGCGGCCGAGGTCGCCGCTGCGCAGCCAGCCATCGACGATCGTCTCCGCCGTGGCCTCGGGCTTGTTCCAGTAACCGCGAATCAGGTTGGGGCCGTAGAACCAGATCTCCCCGATCTCGCCGCGCGGCACTTCCACGCCCGCCTCGTCGGTCACCCTGATCCGCACGATCGGGACGGTTCGCCCCGTACTGCGCGGCCTGGCCAGGTACTCGGGGCCGGAGTTGCCGGGTCCGTAGGCGTTGGTCTCGGTCATGCCGTAACCCAGACCCGGCGTGCCGCGTTTGAACCCCTTGTCGATCTTTCGCACGAGTTCGGGGGGCGCGGGCGCACCGCCACCACCGACGTTCGTCAGGCTCGACGTGTCGCGCTTCGAAAATTCCGGCGACTCGAGCAGATCCCAGCTCTGAGTCGGTACGCCGACGAACTGGGTGACGCGCTCGCGCTCGATCAAGTCGAGGGCGCGCTCGGCATTCCACTTATACATGATCACCAGCTTGTAGCCGCCCACGAAGCAGCTCATCAGGACCGGCACCAGGCCCGTCACGTGAAA
>JAZFUU010000271.1:0-12348 GCA_036447375.1 Myxococcota bacterium | reverse complement strand
TCGAGCATGGCGTCGTGGATGCGGCCGTTGCTGGCCAGGCATTCCGCGCCGGAACCGGGCGGCGGGTTGCCCATGAGGTCGCTGGTGCGGCCCCCGGCCTCGTCGACGATCAACAGCCCCGCCGCGACGTCCCAGGCGTGGAGTCGCAGCTCCCAGAAACCGTCGAGGCGTCCGGCGGCCACGTAGCAGAGGTCGAGGGCGGCGCTGCCGTCACGGCGCAACGCTCGGGAGCGCTTCAAGAAGGCGATGAAGTGATTGACGTTGTCCTCGGCGTTCCGGCGGACGTCGTAGGCAAAGCCTGTTGCCACGAGTGCGTTGCCCAGTTCGCTCACGTCGGAAATGGAGAGAAGGTTGCCGTTCATGCGGGCCCCCTCTCCGCGCACCGCGCTGAAGAGTTCGTCGAGGAGCGGATCGTAGACCACTCCGACGGTACGCACGCCATCGCGTTCGACGCCGATCGACACGCAGAATCGCGGATAGGCATGGGCGTAGTTCGTGGTTCCGTCGAGTGGGTCGACGACCCAGCGCCAGGTGGCGTCGGCGCGGTCGCAGCCGCCCCCTTCCTCGGCGACCACCGCATCGTCGGGTCGCTCTGCGGCCAGGCCGTTCACGATGAGCTCCTCGCAGGCGCGATCGACCTCGGTGACGAGATCTGTCGCGCTGCTCTTGGTCCGGATTTCGAGCGGGGTGTTGTAGCGCTGCTTCTGAATCGCTCCGGCGGCTCGTGCCAGGCGTTCGGCGAGGGCGAGCGTCTCGCGGTTCTCACTCACGGCGCGGGCAGTCGGAACAGACGACGCGTGTTGAGCGTGGTGACGGCGGCCACTGTCTCGACGGGTTGGTCCTGGGTCGCCGCGAGTACCTCGCCGACGAGTCGCACCCGCTCGGGTTCGTTTCGTTGACCCCGAAAGCCCTCGGGAGACAGGAGCGGAGCGTCGGTTTCCACGAGCAGACGGGGCAGGGGCAGGGCCTTTGCCACCGCGCGCAATTCCCGGTCTCGCTTGAAGGTGAGAATCCCAGAAAACGAGATGTAGAGCCCCCGCTCCAGCGCTCGACGCGCGAAGTCCAGGCTGCCGGTGTAGCAGTGCAGCACTCCCTCGAGTTCGCCGCGCCCCTCGGAACCCCACAGTTCGAGGAAATCGTCGAAGGCCGAGTCGTCATCGCTCCGCACGTGGATCGAAACGGGGAGGTCGCGCTCACGGGCTTGGTTGAGTTGTTCGGCCAGGACCTCTAGCTGCACCCCGCGGGGCGCGTGGAGGTAGTGATAGTCGAGGCCGCACTCGCCGATGGCGACCACCCGTGGGTGGGCGAACCAATCTTCGAGGCGACTGCGCCCGGAGTCGTCGAGGCTTGCGGCTTCGTGGGGATGCACGCCGACGGTGGCGAACACATCGGGGTTCGCCTCCGCCAGCTGCACCGCCCGCTCGTTGTGTTCCAGGCCGTAGCCGGACCCGATGGCGATGAAGGCCTCGACTCCGGCGCTCCGGGCGCGATCCAGGACGCGATCGCGGTCCGCGTCGAACGCCTCAGCCGTCACATGACAATGGCTATCGATCCACACGTCAGCCTTCGACTGCGACGGGCTCGATGCGGGGGAAAAGCGCCTTGCCCTTCTGCGTGGGAGTTCCGGGGCGAAGCACGCCCCAGCGAGCCGCGTCGTCGGGGAGCCGTGCGGTTTCGAGGGCGCCCGGCACTCCGATTCGTTCCAGGATCATCGGCGCGGCCTCTGGAAGAAACGGGGCGATCAGCAACGCCACCACCCGCAGGGCTTCGCAGCTCGTGTAGAGGGTGGTCGCGACGAGCTGATCCGATTCCGGGGTTCCCGCCTTCGCCGCTTGCCAGGGCGCACGGGTCTCCAGATAGCGATTGACGGAATCCAGGAATTCGCAGATCGCTTCCAGAGCCCGGCTTACCTGACACTGGCGCAGGCAGCGATCCACCTTTTCCGCCACCCGGGGTACGGCCTGGGCAATTTCGATCTCGAGTTCGCCCGGAGGCCCGGGCTCGGGCACCTGGGCTCCCGCGTAGCGGGCCGTCATGTTCAGGGTGCGGCTCAGCAGGTTTCCCAGGTTGTTGGCCAGGTCGGCGTTGATCCGGGTGATCATCCCCTCTTCGGTGAAGCTCGAGTCCAGGCCGAAGACCATGTGGCGAAGCAGGAAGTAGCGGAAGGCTTCGAATCCGTAGCGCTGCTTCATCACGAGGGGATCGATCTTGTTGCCCAGGCTCTTCGAGACTTTGCGCTCGTCCACCGTCCAGTAGCCATGAACATTCAAATGGCGGTAAAGCGGAACCCCGATCACGCGCAACAGGATCGGCCAGAAGATCGCATGCGGTTTCAGGATGTCCTTGCCGATCACGTGCTCGGCACCTTCCCACAGGCGCTCGAAATCCGGTCCCTCGGGATAGCCGATGGCGGTCAGGTAGTTGATCAGCGCGTCGAACCACACGTAGCAGACGTAGTCGCGATCGAAGGGAAGCTCGATTCCCCAGGCGAGGCGGTCCTTCGGGCGCGAGATGCAAAGATCGCCGAGGCCGCTTTCGTCGCGAAGCATCGCCAGGGCCTCGTTCTTGAATCCCTCCGGTCGGATGAAATCCGGATTCTTTTCGATGTGGTCGGCGAGCCAGGCGAAGTGTCGTGTGATGCGAAAGAAGTAATTCGATTCCTTGCGCCGCTCCGGAGCCCGCTCGTGATCGCGGCACAGGCCGTCCTGCATGTCGCGCTCGGTCAGGAATCGTTCGCAGCCGATGCAATACAGTCCCTCGTATTCCTGGAAGTAGATTTCCCCGGCGTCGTGGACCTTCTGCAGGATCATCTGCACCGTCGCGATGTGATCCGGATCGGTCGTCCGGATGAAGCGGTCGTAGGAGAAGCCCAGCGTGTCCCAGGTGCCCCGAAAGGCCTTGGCGTACTGATCGGCCACGTCTTTGGGATCGACGCCCCGCTTCTCGGCGACCTCAGCCACCTTCTCGCCGTGCTCGTCGGTCCCGGTCAGGAAGAAGGTTTCGTCTCCGGCCAGACGGTGGTAGCGCGCCAGGGTGTCGACCACCGTAGTCGAGTAGGTCTGCCCGATGTGGGGCTCGGCGTTGACGTAGTAGATCGGTGTGGTGACGTAGAAGGCGCGGGCCATTACGCCGTCACGTCGCGCAGCGCCAGCAACGCGCGCTCTGCGACCATCTGGGGATTGGCGTTTCGTTGCACCAGATTCTTGCGGCAGTCCGAGAGTATCCGGTGCGCGTCGAGCTCTCGCCCGACGTCGGATCCAGCTTCTCGTACGCGGCCTGCGACGCGCCGCTGCAGCCACGCGCCCGAAGTGTCCAGCAGCTGTCCGAGGGCCTCGACGGCGGGAGCGCGGGCGCCGCGAAATTCCTCGGCCCAGTCCAGCAGCTCGGGGAGCGGCGTTGAGGTGAGTGCCTCGAGGCGGGCCGCCAGGTCGGGATGGGAGGCGAGGAGATCACTGACGGGCTGGCGGAAAACGACTTTCTGACAGCGGGAGCGCACGGTCGCCAGCAGCCCCGCCGACGTGGCCGCGACGAGCACCACGGTCGTCTGATGGGGCGGCTCTTCCAGCAGATGCAGCAGCGCGTTCTGGGCCTCCTGGTTCAACCACTCGGCGTCGGCAATCACCGCGGCGCGCCAGCTCCCCTCGGTCGAGCGAAGTCGGAAGACCCGCTGGATCGCACGGACCTGGCCGATGCGGACGCGCGTGTCGCCACTTCCGCGCTCGGTCCAGACGAGGTCCGGATGGTCCCCAACGTGGCGGAAGAGGGGCCCCTTCTTGCCGGCGCCGTCGATGGCGATCGGATCCCCGGGCGCCGAGCGCCGGCACTCGCCGCAGGCCTCACAGGGACGCGGGTTGGCTCCCGTGCACACGAGGCTGCGTACGAAGGCGAGCGCCGCCTCCCGGGCGGCGGGGGCCGGTCCGGAAAGGAGGTAGGCCGAGTGAATGCGCCCGCTCTCCGCGCTCCGACGCAGCAACGCTCCCGGATCTTCCGAAACGGTCGACATGAGCGGGGCAGCTTAGCAACAAGCCTCGGAGGCGGTTGCGGCCTTTTTGGGTGCAAAGACACACAGCTCAAGTCACCGCTGCGGAGGGTCGATGCCCGTTTGTAAGGTCATTGCCCGGTTCGGAAGCTCACTCGAGTTTACCAAGGAGAGGTCTCGCCATGTCACTCAGCTCGTTCGCTCGCAATTCCGAACCCAAGGGCGGCTCCGGAACTTCGTCGTCGGCAGCCTCCGGCGGCGCCGGAGGTCTGACCGCATTCATCGATCAGGGCTCCGAGTTCGAGGGCAAGCTCTCGTTTCAAGACTCGGTCCGGATCGACGGTGTCTTCCGCGGTGAGATCGAAAGCGAGGCCACCCTGGTCGTGGGCGAGAGCGGGGAGATCCAGGCGTCGATCCGCTCATGCACGGTGGTGATGAGCGGTTCGCTAGAAGGCAACATCGTGGCCACCCACAAAGTGGTGCTTCACAAGTCCGCCCGCGTCCACGGGAACATTCAGACCCCGAGTCTCGTGATCGAGGAGGGCGCCCTCCTGAACGGCGACGTCAAGATGTCGGCGCCTGGAGACAAGCCGGGCACCGGAACGCTCAAAGCGATCAGCGGAGCGAGCGGCCCCGAGCCCGGGGACCGGCCCTCCGAGAAGCCGCAATAGCCACGGGGATCCGCCCCCCGGGCGCTATTGAGACACGCGAATCACCTCGTCTCCCTCGCGTACCCGTTGGGATACCTGGATCCCCACCACTTGTCCTACACGCGCCACCGCCACGGTCTCGTGCTCGACCTCGATGTGGCTGATGCGCTGGTAGAAGTCCGTGGTGGCCCCGCGAATGTGGATCGTATCTCCCACCCGTAGCTCGCCCGATTCGATGCGGATGATCCCGGCGTTGACGTGGCCGTAGTAGTGGGTGACGACGCCCATCCGCTCGGGAACGCCGGCTGCGACCGAGGGCGCCGGCGCGGCAGCGGCCGGAGTCGGGGGTGTCGGCGTGGCAGCGGCCGGCATCAGGGGCCTGGGTGCGGCCGCTACGGGCGCCGGAGCCGGGCTCAAGGGCCGCAGGGCGGTCGAAACCGGTGCAGGTGTCACCGCTGCCGGCGACGGGCTGCTGGGCCTGGACTTGGGCCGAGACGCCTTACCGGCCTTCTTCTTGCGGGCCGCCTGCTTGCGGGCGGGCTTTCGGCGGGCGGTCGTCTTCTTGGCTTTCTTCTTGCCCGCCGTCTTTTTGCGGCCGGCCTTCTTACGGCGGGCGGTCTTTTTCTTCGCCTTCTTCTTGCGGGCCGCCTTCTTGCGGGCGGGCTTTCGACGGGTGGTCTTTTTCTTGGCTTTCTTCTTGGCCGCTTTCTTTTTGCGGCCGGCCTTCTTTCGGACGACCTTCTTCTTGCGGGCCGGTTTCCGAGCCCGAACCTTTCGGCCTGTGGGTCGCTTTCGCTTCGCGGAACGCTTCCGAGCAGCCATCTCTCCCTCCCGAGGTGCCGTTCGATTGGCGAGCGGATTCTAGGCGGGACATCAAACGCAGGTCAATGCACGGATTTCGGGGGCCCAAAAACTGCGCGGATTGAGCTTCTTCGGGCCGGGCAGTAGCCTTGACCGGGTGCGGGTCCTCGTCAAGCTATTCGGTGCCGTCCGTGAGGCCGCCGGCGAGAAAGATCGGTCCGTCGATCTGCCCGAGGGTTCGTGTGTGGCGGACTTGCGGGACGTGCTCGCTCGCGACATCCAGGTCCTGGCGGCCTTGGGCCCTCGGCTGGCCGTTTCCGTGAACTACGAGCAGGTCGACTTCGACACCCGCCTGAACGAGGGAGACGAGGTCGCCTTCCTGCCGCCGGTCTCCGGTGGGTCCGGTGGGTCCGAGGGATCTGGGGGGTCGGCAGGGTCCCGCGACTCGGGTTCCTGTTCGCTCTCGGAGGCTCCACTGGATGTCGGGAGCCTGGTTTCGCAGGTGACCGGGCCCGGCATCGGTGGAATCGTGACCTTCCTCGGCACCGTGCGGGATCGAGCTCGCGGCCGATCGATCCAGCGTCTGGAATACGAGGCCTATCCCGAAATGGCCGAGCGTGAAATGCAGAAGATCGCCGACGACGCCGGCCGTCGCTGGCCGGGAGCTCGCGTGGCCATCGCCCATCGCGCGGGGAATCTCGAGATCGGCGAGATCGCCGTGGTGGTGGTGGCGGCGGCACCCCACCGCGCCGAGGCCTTCGCCGCCTGCCGCTTTGCCATCGACACGCTGAAGCAGACGGTTCCGATCTGGAAGAAGGAGTTCGCCAGCGACGGAGAATACTGGGTGGACGACCATCCGTGAGCGACCCCAAACCCACCGCTGGCGGCCATCATCACCGCCGGGCTGCCGTCAAACGCGTTGCGACCGCCGTGATCACGGTGAGCGATACGAGGACCCTCGAAACCGATTCCGGCGGAGGGCGCGTGGCCGCGCTTCTCGCCGAGGGAGGCCACCCCGTCGTGTCTCGCGAGATCGTCCGGGACGATCCCCAGGCGATCGCCGCTGCGTTGGAGGCGGCCCTGGGCGAAGAGGAGACCCGGGCGGTGATTCTCACCGGGGGCACCGGAATCGCCCCGCGAGACGTGACTCCCGAGTCGGTCGAACCGCTGCTCGACCGGGTGATTCCGGGCTTTGGGGAGCTGTTCCGAGCCCTCTCGTTCGCCGAAATCGGATCGGCCGCGCTGCTTTCTCGCGCCCTGGCCGGCATCAAGGCCGGGCGGGTGGTGTTCGTGCTGCCGGGTTCCCAGGGGGCCGTCGAGTTGGCGATGGAAGAGCTCATCCTGCCCGAGCTGGGTCACCTGGCGGCGGAGGCCGTCAAGACCCGCTGAATCTCTTCCGAAGAGTGACCGGTGCAGACGCGAAACGGCCTCCGGTCTTCTCTACTCCCGCGGCCTTCGCCCGTGGGCTCCGCCGGCCTCAGGCGTTGGGTCCTGAGCTGGAGCCTGATCGCATCGCTCTGGACTCCCGCATCGGTAGCGGCCGCGGTCTACGTCTGGATCGACGGCGATGGGGTTACGCACATCGCGGACCATCCGACGGCCGCCCCCGACGATACCGGCGCGGAGTCGGGGCGAGAAGCGCTGGGAGGTCTCTGGGACAGCGTTCTCGGGGTGGAGCAGACGCTGCCTTCGGCGCCGTCCTTGGGGCTCGGCCCCGCTGGGGGCGACCGCAATGCGCGGCTGATCCGCGGCGCCGTAACGGATCTGGAGCGCGGCGAGAACGCCCGGGCGTCGGTGGCGCTGGAGGCGGTGCTGAGAGCCGCTCCGGGCAACCCCGAAGCCCACTGGTACCTGGCGCTTCTGGATCGCCAGCGGGGTCGCTACGAGGCCTCGGAAGCCCACTTGCAGGCGTTCCTGGCGGCTGCGGGAGATTCCCTGGAGCCCTGGCGCGAGTCGGCCCAGCGCCGTCTGGATGCGATTGCCGACGAGCGGCGGCTTGCCGACGAATCCTCGAGCCCGACGCCGACCGCCTGGATCGGATTGTCCCATCCGCATTTTCGCGTCCACTACCACTCCCAGCTGGGCGAGGCTTCCCCCGACTATGCGGAAACGGTTCTGCGCTATCTGGGAGAAGCGCGGGAGGCGGTGGTCCGGCGACTCGGTGCGGTGCCCGAGGAGGCGATGGGTGTGCTCTTCTACGGGAGGGCGGCCTACCTGCAGGCCCATCGCCACCGGTTTTCCTTTCAGACCGTGGGCTTCTTCGACGGACGCATTCACGTGGTATCGGCGGCCCATCCCGCCGGTGAGCTGCGTGCGCTGCTGTTCCACGAGTATGCCCACGCGGTCTTCCGCGAGCAGACCGGCTCGGATCGCCCTTACTGGCTCAACGAGGGCTGGGCGGAGCTGGTGGAGCGCGATTC
The DNA here is from genome assembly GCA_036447375.1 of Myxococcota bacterium. GTDB lineage: Bacteria > Myxococcota_A > UBA9160 > UBA9160 > SMWR01 > JACZXC01. The sequence goes on along the minus strand of JAZFUU010000271.1, from coordinate 4,498 downwards.
TCAGGGTCGGAACGGGCTTACGCGCAGCGAGCGTACCGCCATCTGGCGGCGCATCGAAGCGGATCGCTGGATCTCTCTGCGCCGTCTGGCGCCGAGCTTTTCCGGACTGAATGACGAAGACGCGACGAGCGCCTACATCGAATCCACCGCGGCGGCGGCCTGGATCGAGGCCCACACGAGTCGCGCCCAGCGGGTTCGGCTGCTGGCGCGTCTGGGGGAGGGCGGCAGTACCGACGAGGCCCTGACCGAGGCCGTCGGGCTCGACACCGACGGCGTGGATCGGGCCGTCCAGCGCCTGATCCGCTCCGAGTTCCCGGCGGCGCCCCGGCCGGACTAGAGGCCCTCGTCGAGCAAGCGCGAAGACTCGAGGAGTAGCTCGGTGACGCTGGCTTCGATCGTTGACGACGGTGGCTCGGTCTCTGGAATGAACTCGAATCGACCCGTCGTCGATCGGACCAGGGTCACGGCGGCGTCGAAGCCCACCTGATCCTTGGTCTCGGCGTGGACCGGCGATCCGTCTCGAAGCCACAGACGGCCGGCAGCATTCTCCCCGTCCAGCTCGAGAACCCCGCTCTTCTGGCCGAGCTCGAGGATCTGAAGCAACGCGTAGGGTGGAATCTCCGTCATGGACCCGTGAAACGCTTTGGATTCCATCGGTGTCGGATGCTCCTGGATCGTCGTCATCGCCATCGGGTCGACATCGTCGCCGATCTCCAAATCAGCTCCGACCTGACAGAAAGTGAGGAGGTCGCCCCCGATCTGGATGCGGTCGCCCGGGCACAGATCGTGTCGGTCGATCCGCTCGCCGTTCACGAACGTGCCGTTTGTGCTGCTCAGGTCACGAAGGATGAATTTCGTGCCAGTGCCCAGGATCTCGGCGTGGCGGCGCGACGCGTCCGTGCTGCCGATGGGTAGATCGCAGGACCGACTGCGCCCGAGCACCGTGCATCCCTTCTCCGCCAGCTTCATCGGAGGCTGCGGGGGGAAAAACAGCATCGCGGTCCGGGGACCTGTCATACGGGTCCCGTCGGCCAGGAGTTGTCGCATCTTTACCACCGAACCCGACGATTCCCCCTGGGGGTGGACTCGACGCCACTCGACGCGACTCAACGCAACCGGAATCCCCGAAGGTCTTCGGGCGCCTCGTCGAAGACTTCCAGATGGTCGACCCGAGCGATGGGGGGCCCCGTTCGGCAAAAGCCGACGAGCGCCTCCACGGTGTTGGGGGATCCTTCGAAGACCGCCTCCACGCTGCCGTCGCGGCGATTGCGCACCCAGCCGTCGGCGCCCAGCGCCTGGGCTTGCTCCCGCGTCGAGGCCCGAAAGAAGACCCCCTGCACCCGGCCCCGAACCACGACCCGGCGCCGAGTTCGCGGCTCTCCGGTTTCCGAGGTCATCAACCCTTTGCCGGTGCGTAGTACTCGAAGTCGACGAGGTTCTCTTTCAGGTACTCGCGCAGTTGGGCGACGAGTCGGGCTTCCAGCTGGCGAACGCGTTCCCGCGAAACGCCGAACTCCTGGCCGAGCTCTTGAAGCGTCTTCGGATCCTCGGAGAGAATCCGGTCGTCCATGATGCGCCGATCGCGCTCGTCGAGGCTGTCTGCGAAGTCGTGAACCTTGCCGAGGAACACCCTTTTCAGGTCCGCGTCGGCGAGTTGCTGTTCCGTCCCCTCGCTGCTGTCGCGGAGGAGGTCTCCGAACTCCACGCCCTTTTCGTCGGCCCGCACGGGCGCGTTCATGGAGAGATCGCTCTGGCTGAGCGTCTGGTCCATTTCGATCACATCGCGCTCCGAGACGCCGAGCCGTTCCGCCAGGAGGCGCGGTTCGACTTCGAATCCCTGTCGCTCGAGCTCGCGTTTCTCCTTGTTCAGATTGAAGAAGAGCTTGCGCTGGGCGCGGGTGGTTCCGAGGCGGACGATGCGGAGGTTGTCGAGGAGAAATTTCAGGATGTACGCCCGGATCCAGTAGGCGGCGTAGGACGAGACCTTGACGCCCCGATACGGGTCGAATCGATGCACCGCCTGCATCAAGCCCAGGTTGCCCTCCTGGATCAGGTCGAGCGTATTGCTCCACGCGCGCCGGTACTCCATGGCAATCTTGACGACGAGGCGCAGGTTTGCGAGAACCAGACTCCTCGCCGCCTCGATATCGCCTTCCTCGATCCAGCGCACGGCGAGCGCGTGCTCGTCTTCGCGTGAGATCGGGGCGTGCTTTCGCAGCTCCGTCTGGTACCGGGTGAGCGCATCGACCGGTTCCAGCGTGCGATCGGAACTCGAGGGCATGAAGCGTGGGCCTCCCGCCGACGATAGCAAACGACCGGCGGCGGAATCGGTCCGCGACCCCGGACCTCCGAAGGATGGGGCGCCTACGGCTTCAGGGACCGGATGTACGCGATGATGTTGTCCATGTCATCGGAGCTGAGCATGGCTCCCCAGGGCGCCATCAACATCGAACCGCCGTACTTGCCGGCGCCATTGGTGATCACGTTCTTGAGGTCGGCGTCGGTCCCGGTCTTGCCGTCATCGTCGGTGTCGAACTTGAAATCGCCTACGGTGAAATCGCGAGGGGGCGGCTGCAGGACGGCGCCGACCGGGCCGTCGCCCTTGCCGCCCATCCCGTGGCAGGAAGAACAATTCGTCGCAAACGGCGTCTTGCCGGCCTCGGCATCCCCCGCCGTCGCCGGCGGCGCGGGTAGCACAGCCAGTGCGGCAGTGGCGATGGCGATGGCGATGGTCGATGCGAGTTGTCCGCTCACGATCGGTTCTCCCTGTCATCTGTCGATCCCGGGGGTCGCCCCGATGGATGGATTCGATGGGCCGCTCCGCTCTCGGAATCTCCCGTCGCGCCTCCGGCCGGCGGAGGTTAGAGACGGCCACAGCCCGCGTCAATTCAGACGTTTCGTCTCCCAGTCGCGGAGCGTTTCCAGCAGCAGGCGCACGCCCACCCCGGTGGCGCCGTTGCCCTGGTAGGGGCCGCTGGTGGACGTCCAAGCGGTGCCGGCGATGTCGAGATGGACCCACGGAGTGTCCTCGACGAAGCTGGCGAGGAACGCCGCCGCGGTCGAGGCTCCGGCTTCGCGACCGCCGGTGTTCTTGATGTCCGCGACCTGGCTCCGAATCTGCTTCTTGTGTCCGTCCCAGAGGGGCATGGGCCAGGTCCGCTCGGCGGTGGCCTCGCCCGCCTGACGCAAGATCTCCACCAGGCGGTCGTTGTTCCCGAACGCTCCGGTGGCGAGCTTTCCCAGCGCGACGACGCAGGCTCCGGTAAGCGTGGCCAAGTCGATCATCGCCCGTGGCTCGAATTCCGTGCGCGCAAAGTGCAATGCGTCGGCCAGGACGACGCGACCTTCGGCATCGGTATTCAATACCTCGATCGTCTTGCCCGACATCGCCGTTACCACATCGCCCGGACGGTAGGCGGTTCCGCTGGGCATGTTCTCCGCCGCGGCGATTACGCCGACCACGTGCAGCGGAACCTTGAGAAGCGCACACGCACGCAGCGCGCCCACCACGGCCGCCGCTCCCGACATGTCGTGTTTCATGTCGCCCATGCCGGCCGAGGGTTTGATCGAGATCCCTCCCGAGTCGAAGGTGATTCCCTTCCCGATCAAGCAGACGGCGGCGGTGGCCCGCGTTCGCTTGCGGCTTCGAGGCGGGTTGTGCTCGAGCACGATCAGGCGCGGCGGATTCGTGCTCCCCTGACCCACGGCGAGAATCGCTCCCATCTTTCGGCGCTTGAGCTCGGCCACATCCATGACGCGAACACGAAGACCGACACCCCGGGCGATGCGCTGGGCCCGTCGCGCCAGCTCAGCCGGGGGAAGCACATTGGCGGGTTCGTTGGACAGATCGCGAGCGATATTCTGGGACTCCGCGAGAATCACTCCGCGGGCCGCGCCGGACCGCGCGGAGCGCAAGTCGGCACCGCGATCGAAGGAGAGGCTGATTGCCCTCACCGAGTCCGGCTTGCTTTTCGGCCGCGACCGATGAATGTCGAAGCGATAGTTCGACAGCACGGCGCCTTCTGCGAGGGCCTGGGCGGCGTCGGCGACGCGGAGTCGGCGGAGATTGGGCACGAGGAGCGCGAGTTTCGACGCGTGCCGCGCGGCGGCCCGGGAAACCGCAGTTCCGGCCAGACCGCGCAGCATTTCCACATCGAGCTCGGCGGGCTTCCCGATGCCGATCAGCAGAACCCGCTTTGCCCGCACGCCGTTTTCGGGATACAGAAGCAGGGTCTCGCGCGCCTTGCCCCGAAAGTCGCCGCTCGCGAACACCGAGGCGATGCGACCGCCCATCGCGCGATCGAGTGCAGCGACGCGGGAGGGCAACTGGATCTTCTTCGAGTCGCTCTGGGCCAGGGGCACGGCCAGCAGGTCGACCGCCGCGGTCAGCGGGTTCTGGGTATCAAGGGTGACGCGCATCACTTCTCCTATCTATTCTGCTTGTAGAACGCTGAGATCGGTTGAACTCGTTCAGGCTGTTACCTAGACTCGGCGCCTC
>JAZFUU010000270.1:0-8696 GCA_036447375.1 Myxococcota bacterium | reverse complement strand
AACCCAGAAGACTTCCGGATCGGCGACGTAGAGCTTCTCGAGGATTTCGGGCCTGGGCCAGCCGAATTCGACCTTCAGCATCGGGTCGAACTCGAAACTGAACAGGCGGAAGATCACCTCTGCGAGGGCGAGCCCGACGATCGGAGAGGCGGTGAACAGCGCGATGCGAATCGCGAGCGGGCGCACTCAGTCTGTCCACACCGCGTGATCGGTGTGATCAGTGACCTGCAGGATCGAGGGTGGATCGGAGAACTGGTTGTCACCCATCGATTGATTACTATAGCCGCGGCGTGGCTCGCAACGAGCTGGACATCCCCGGCTGCACGACGCGAACGCAACCCATCCCCGCGCCGTGACCAGCCAGCGTCGGATCGTGCTGTTCTTCTCGGTCTTGTTCCCGGTGCTGCTGTGGTTCGGAAGCCTGTACATCCAGCGCACCAGCTTCGTGGTGAACGGCCAACGCGTCTTCAGCCTCTGGGACGACGCGATGATCTCGATGGAGTACGCGCGAAACCTGAGCGAGGGCCACGGTCTCGTCTGGAACGCCGGCGGCGAACGGGTCTGGGGAATCACGAATCTCGGTGTGACTCTGGCGATGGCCGCCCTCCACGTGCCTTTGGACGAATTCGAGGCTCCGCTGGCGTTTCAGATCCTGAATCTGGCCATCCTCGCGTGCATCGTGGCTCTGGTGTGGCGCATCGCGGACACGGCTTTCCCCCGCGAGCCCTGGATCCCACTGGGAGCCGCCGTGTCCGTGGCAGTCTGCGCGCCCCTCTGGATCTGGTGTGTCCAGGGGTCCGACGCGGGGTTCGTGGCGCTCTGGCTGTTGTTCTGCGCCGGACCCATCGTGCGTGCCGAGCGCGACGGAACGCCCTGGACCGTTGGAATCTTCGTCCGGCTGTCGGCGGGGGCCGTGCTCCGGCCCGATACGCTCGTATTCGCCGTGCCCCTATGGCTCGTCGGACTGCTCTCGCGACCGGGCGGCCGGATCCGACACCTGACCCTGGGCGCCCTGACGATGGGGAGTTTTGCGGGCGCCTTGGCCGCCTTCGGCTGGCTCTACTACGGCGACCCTCTGCCGAACACCTACTACCTGAAAGCGACGGGAGCGCCCCTGGCGCCAATTCTGACCGCCGGGCTCTCGCAGCTGGCCCCCTGGGCGCCCCGCATGGTCATCGCGATGGTCCTCGCTTTTGTGGCGATTCGCAGCGAGCACTACCGCCCGACGCTGCTTTTGTTCGGGTTGCCGCTGATCGCCGGCCTCGCTTATCACGTCTCGGTCGGCGGCGATTGGATGTCTCGCTACGGAAGCCGCTTCGCCATTCCAGCGTTGCCCCTCTTCTGGATCCTTGCTTCTGTCGGAGCCTGGCGTCTGATCCGGCGCACCTCTCTGCCGCCGGCGCTGAAACCCGCAGCGTTCGTCGGGGCAATGCTGGCGACTTCATTGCTGTTCAACCCGAGCGGTACCACCCGCGAGTGGTTCGACCCGAGCTACAACACGATGATGGCGAAGACCAACGCGAAAAACTTCCGCTACGCGAGCTACTTTCGCGACCACACTCACCCCTCCACCACCCTGGGGCTCCACTGGGCCGGCATTCCGAAATATTTCAGTCACCGGAATGCAGTCGACCTGTTGGGCCGTTCCGATGCGCACATCGCCCGCACCGAGAACCATCCGGGACGCTTCCGACCCGGCCATTCGAAATGGGACTGGAACTACATCGTGAACGTCCGAAAACCGGACATCGTGATCGGCGAGAGTCGGGGCCTGCGAGAGCGAGCGGACTTTCGCGCTGCCTACTATCTGGTGAAGGGCCCGCGAAAGGGCTTCTATCTGCGGAAGTCCGCCCTCGGGAAGCTCCTCGACGACGACGTGGCCTTCGAAGACCTCGAGACCGGCCGCCGCACGACGAGTCCACTCGATCCGAATCGAGCGCGCCTACAGGATACGAGGGCATCCGACGGAGAGACACCGTGAAACTTTTCCGGGGTTCCGTTTCGCAAATCGCCGCCCCGGCCTAAGATCCCGCCCGAGTTCAAAGATCCATGCGCGCCCTTCACTTCGACGGAACCAATGCCCGGGTCAGCGACCGGCCCCCGCCGGAGCCGTCCGAGGACAGCGCCCTGGTGCGGGTGACACTGGCGGGGATCTGCAACACCGACCTCGAACTGCTGAAGGGCTATATGGGTTTCCGGGGGATCCTCGGCCACGAATTCGTGGGGGTCGTGGACCAGGGGCCCAGCGAATGGCAAGGCCAGCGCGTCGTGGGAGAGATCAACTTCGCCTGCCAGGATTGTCCCATGTGCCAGGAGAATCTGCAGCGCCACTGTCCGGACCGTCGGGTCATGGGGATTCTCAACGCCGACGGCGCCTTCGCCGAAATCGTCCGCGTTCCCATCGCCAATCTCCACATCGTCCCGGAGGGTATTTCCGACGAGGCCGCAGTTTTCATCGAGCCCCTGGCCGCGGCTTTCGAGATCCTGTCCCAGGTCAATGTTGAGTCCGGCGGCGATTGTCTCGTTCTCGGCGACGGCAAGCTCGGACTCCTGGTCGCCCAGGTTCTGGATGCGGCCGGCGCGCGCGTGTTGGCCGTGGGCAATCATCCCGACAAACTGGCCATTCTCGAACGCCGTGGCATCGAGACGGTGCTGACATCGGACTGGATCCCCGAGCCGACCCCCCTCGTCGTCGAAGCCACGGGGTCCGCCGAGGGCTTCCAGCGCGCCCTCTCCGCAACCCGGTCGCGCGGCACGCTCGTGCTGAAGAGCACGTCGGCCGAACGACGCGGTATCAACCTGGCGCCCATCGTCATCAATGAAATCCAGATCGTGGGTTCGCGATGCGGCCCCTTTCCGCCGGCCCTGAGCGCCCTGGAAGCCGACACCATCGACGTGCGCCCGCTGATCTCCGAGCGCGTTCCGCTCCGGGACGCCGAAGATGCGCTCCGGCGCGCGGCAGAGCCGAATCAGTTGAAAGTTCTGCTGGAGCCCTAGGCTCCATCGACGCGCGCACCGAGCAGCCGTTGCAAGCGTCCATCCGAACGCCGAAGGTGGACGGTCTTGCCGCCGTGGACGAACACGAGCCCCGGCTTCGCCCCCTTCGGTTTCTTCACGTTCTTGATGGGAACCACGTGAACGTCGGCTCGGGTCGAATCGCGAAGCTTGGAGAAGTGCACCGCGAGTTCACAGGCATCGAGAAGTGCCTCCGACGGGGGATCCGCCCGTCCCTCGGTGCGAAGCACGACGTGACTTCCCGGTGCACCGTCGAGGTGGAAGAACAAGTCCTTGCCCCGGGCGAGGCGGGTGCTGAGGTGGTCATTGCCCGCGTCGTTGCGACCGACCCAGATCTCGAGGCCACCTTCCGTGCGATAGCGACGCGGACGCAGCCGCGCCGGCAACTCGTCTCGAGCCGCCTGTCTCCGTCGCGGCGGAGGCGGGCGGTCCGCGGGTTCGGGAGCATGCCGCGCCAGCAACTCGCGAACCATCGGCCGCGCGGCAAACGCTTCCAGGGCCTGCGAAGCCTCCGCGTCCGAAGAATCGTCGAGGGATTCGAACTCCCGCTGGCATTCGTCGAGCTCGCGGCGCGCCGACAGGGCCGAATCGCGCCGCTCACCCGACTTCGTCAGAGTGCGCACCGCCTTTCGAAAGCGCTTGAAGATCTGGGACAGGTTCTCCGATGGGGTCCGGGTCGGGTCGAGCGGAATCGAGATCTCTTCGCCGGTCTCGTAGTCGCGCGCCAGGGCGAATTCTTGTCCCTTTCGCACCTGTGAAAGCACGCCCTTCAACAGCTCTCCGCGACGCTCGAGAGTCGAATCGAGTTCCGCCGCATCGATCTCGCGATCCAGCTTCTCCAGCTTGCGGTCCAGATTCTTGCGCCGCTTTCGAAAAGACTGGGCCAGTCGCCGACGAAGCACCTCGACCTCTCCGCGCGACTCGTCATCCGCGTAGAAGGCCTCGATGGCTTCCAGGTAGTGGTCATCGGTCTCGCCGGAGAAGCGATCCTCTCCCGGCGCAGGAGGAACCGAGGCGGGCGCGCGCCAGGGGTGTCCAACCTCGAGCTCCGGGCGCGTCTGGGCCAGCGGTCGCAGGGTCGAAAGAATGCACCCGCTCTCGTCGAGCAGTACCAGATTGCTGCGCCGCCCGAAGATCGCGAGCAGAAGTACCAGCTCGCCATCGGCCGCACCCAGGCCCAGCGCGAGCTGACGGTCCTCGCCGATCAGTCGCACATCCGAGACGCGGGCGCCGACCCCATGGGCCCTCAAGTACTGGACGAAGGGACCCGGTGTGGGGAGACCGCGGGGCACCCGCCCGCACACCGAAACGCGCGCCGACCCCGGCCGACCCGAGAGGCGAAGGTGCAGGCGGCGCCCACTTTCCGCAGACGAGGCGCCGCCATAGAGGGTCAGCACCAACGAGTCGGCAGCCGGCTGCGCGACGGCCTGGAGCCGATGCCCGCGGACCTGCGCATCGAGCAGAGCGGCGGCGCGTCTCATCTCCGTGAGACTCAACACTCGGCCGTCACCTCTGGCAGGCGGAGCAGTAATGGCTGCTGCGCTGGGCGACGAGCACTCGGCGAATGCGGGTGCCGCAGGCACACGGTTCGCCTTCTCGCGCGTAGATTCGACGCTCGAGCTGAAATCGTCCGTCGGTTCCGTCGGGGGCGATGTAATCGTTGATGCTGGCACCGCCCAATTCGATCGACCGGCGCATCACGTTGCCGATGGCCTCGACGAGCCCTGCGCACTCGCGGCGCGTCACACGCCCGGCGCGGCGGGTCGGGCGTACCCCGGCGAGAAAAAGGGCCTCGTCGGCATAGATATTCCCGACCCCGGCGATCACCGACTGGTCCAGAAGCACCGCCTTGATCGGCGCGGTGCGCCGGCGGGTCGCGGCGAACAGGGCCGAGCCGGTCACTTCCAACGCGTCGGTCCCGAGCCGGTCCAGACGTGGATGGCTGGCGCCCTTCGGAAGCAACAGCACCTTGCCGAACTTGCGAACGTCGCGGAAGTACACCTCGGGCCCCCCGTCTTCGAATTCGAACCGAAGATGAGTGTGGGCGTCGGGCCGGAAGTGGGTCTGGGCGTCTCGCGTCAGCGAGGCTCGGCCACCGGAGAGCAGACGCGCACTCGTGGCCGTGCTCGAAAAGAGCTGACCGGTCATTCCCAGGTGAAGTACGAGACGCGCGCCGTCGTCGAGTTCGATCACCAGATACTTCCCGCGGCGGTCCAATGCCTCGGCGACTCTCCCCACCAGGCCCCGCCGCAGCCGAGCGGGCGGAGTCACGAAAAAATAGCTGGGTCGAGTAGTGCGGAGCGAACGGATGCGCCGCCCCAGCAGCAGGGGGGCGATGCGTCGCCTCGTGACCTCGACTTCGGGGAGCTCCGGCACGGTTTCCTCCCATGAACCTGTCGGAGACTTAGCCCGGCAGGCCGGCGACCGCACCGAGATCGGAACCCCCCGGGGGGAAGGGGCTTCTTCAGCGACGCGCACGATCCGCCGATAACGGGTCGCCCCGAAACCGTCAAACGCGATCGAGGAGTCTGCGAATGTCCATGTCGGAGAACCGTCACTCGATCTTCTCGCAATCCCTGGATCGGATCGCGTTCACGTCCTACTTCCTGGGGGCCATCGTTCCCCTGATCGCACTGGCCTTCGTGGTCAACCGCTACGTGATCCCGAACATCAGCGAGTCCCGCAATGTCATCGGCATCATCGCCCTGGTGGTGTCGATCGCCGTTCTTTCGATGGCCTCGTTCCTGGCTCTGCGAAGATCTACCCGGAAATCTCAGCGCCAAATGGAGGCGGACAACGCGCGACTCGAGTCGCTACTGGAAGCGTCGGGCAGCCTCTCCTCCGCAACGAACGACAGCGACGCAGCGGCAGCCAGCGCACACTGCGCCTTCACTCTCAGCGGCGTGGGCGCGGCGTACGTGTTGATTCGGAGCGGCTCCGATTCGTCCCTTCGAATCACGCACTTCGCAGGCGACGAGCCGGAGAAGCTGTTCGAGGAATTCGAGCGGCCGCTCCGCGAAATCGCCGAGCTCGTGTTGCGCGAGGGGCGACCCGCGATCCGTGGCGTTGCAGACACGGCGGAAGCGCTGGCCGCCTCCGCTGTGCCCATCCCCGGCGAAACCGCGCCCCTCGGCGTGCTGCTGGTCGCCCGACGGGCGACCTCGAACGACGCCGAGTCGCCCCATGTCGACTCACTCACGACCCTGGCCGGCCTCGCGTCCGTCGCCTTTCGACACCTGGATCTCCAGGACGCGCAGCGCAACTTCTTCTCCCATGTCACCGACATCCTGGTACAGACCCTGGACCAACATCTCGGCTACCACCGTGGACACGCCAACCGCGTCGCGCGCCTCGCGAACCGTATCGGGCGTGAAATGGAGCTCGACGAGCACCGGCTCGAACGCTTGCACTTCGCCTCGCTGCTCCACGACGTGGGAATGCTCAAGCTCGATCCGTCGCACCATAAGAACCCGAAGTCGTGCAAGAAGCACGCGGAGCTGGGCTTTCGCATGCTGAACCGAATCCGACTGTGGCAGGACCTCGCGCCCTTCGTGCACCACCATCACGAATGGCACGACGGGACGGGCTATCCGATGGGACTCAAGGGCGATGCGATTCCGCTCGAGGCGCGAATCATCGGTCTGTGCGAGGCGCTCGATAGCATGGCCAGCGACGCGAGCTACAAGGCGCCCGTGCCGTGGGAAGAGGCGCTGCGCAAGGTGGACGACTGCGCAGGCACCCAGTTTGATCCTGAGGTCGCCCGCGTCTTCAAGATTCTGGTCGCCAAGGGCGAAATCGACTCCAGCTTTCTGAAATAGCCTGACTCGGCGGTGTTCAGGCGAGGGTCAGACCCAGGACCAGCGATACACCGTCGATCTGCACCTCGCGAACGTGAGCGCCGTCGACCGGAGTCGCGTCGAGGGTGACCCCGACCGCCAGCGTCTCCCGGCCCAGCCGATCGACTCGGGGTCGCACCGCATCCAGAAGTTCGCTGCCTCCCGCCAGGGTCAGGCGGATGCGACCCGTGTATTCCAGATCGAGCTCTTTGCGGAACGTCTGGACCCGATTCAGCACCTCGCGGAACAGGCCCTCCTCGACGAGCTCGGGCGTGAGCGCCGTACTCAGGACGACGACCCCGACGTTCCCGACGGCGGCTGAGAATCCGGGCCGTGCTTCCATCGAGACGGCGATCTCGTCCGGCCCGAGGGCAACGGAATCGCCACCCTCCAGCGGAACCTCGACCCGACCGTCCGCGGCGAGCTGGCGCAGCAACTGGGCGCCGTCGACCTCGGCCAACGCCGCCTTGAGAGCCGGCATCCTGCGGCCGACCTTCGGACCGAGAGCGCGAAAGTTGGGCTGCACCCGGTAGGTGACATAGTTGTCGGCGTTCGGCACGAAGTGAACAGCGTGAACATTCAGCTCATCGCGAACCAGGTCGATGTGCGCTCCCAGCTCCGCCTCGAGTGTGGGCTCGGCCAGAACGATCTCGGCGGCCCGAAGAGGTTGCCGAACCCGGAGCTTCTCCGCCGTCCGCACCTGGAGTCCCAGCGACACGAGCTCACGCACGGCCTCCATGGTGCGCGACAAGTCGCGATCGATCAGGGACGGATCGGGCTGCGGGTAATCGCAGAGGTGCACGCTTTCATCGTCGGAATCCGGGAACGGGCGCCGCACCAGATTCTGCCATGCCTCCTCGGTGGAAAAGGGAAGAAAAGGGGCGAGCAGCTTCGCGGTGCACACCAGACATTCGTAGAGTGTCCAGTGGGCTGCGAGTTTGTCGGTTCCGAGCCCGGGAGCCCAAAAGCGGTCGCGGTTGCGACGGACGTACCAGTTGGAGAGGGCGTCGACGAACCGGGTGAGTCGCAGCGTCGCCTCATAGACGCGATAGGCGTTCATGTCCTCGATGACCTGTTCGTTGGTGAGAGAGAGCTCCGAAAGGATCCAGCGATCGATTTGCGAGCGCTCGGCCGGTTCGGGCCGCCCCTTCTGGCAGGCCTCGGCAGATGGATCGAAGCCATCGACATTCGCGTAGATCGTGAAGAACGCGTAGACGTTTCGAAGCTTCAGCGGAAGCTCCCGCTGAAGAGCGCGAACACCTCCGAGGGAGTGGCGGATGGGATTCCACGGGGGATTTGAGGCGTAGAAAAACCATCGGAAGGCGTCGGCACCGGGGGCGGCCGAGTCCGGATCTTCCACCCAGACCTTTGCGCCCGACGACAGCCCGGGAACCTCGCGGGGCAGCGTGGAGTCGCCGTCGGGCGCGAGTGTGAGACCCAGGGCGAGGCGATCTTCAGCGGTTAGCGCGATCAGGCGCCGCGGCATCTTCTCGGGCCGAAGCTCCAGTTCGACTCCGCCATCGGGATCGTCGTCTCGATACAGGCGAACCCGGGCCGAGTCGCCGCGCAAGTCGAGTCCTTCATAGTCCTCTCGAGCGATCGACGCCCGACCCGCTTCTTCGTCGTGCCCGCCAGCGTCGATCACGGCGAACTCGAGTCGAACCCGATCGAGGATGACTTCGGGCGGCGTGTAGTTTCCCTTGCTCTTGGATTCCTTCTTGCCCTGTCGGTCCATGACATGACCGAGAACGACGCAGGTCTTGTAGGGAAGCGGCGGTTCTCGATCGGGGAACAGCAGCGTCGAGATCCAGAGGAGTGAATTGAACCAGCCGCGGGTCTGGTCGA
>JAZFUU010000269.1:0-9286 GCA_036447375.1 Myxococcota bacterium | reverse complement strand
GGCCTCGTTCCTGGTGCTGGGTCCGCTGCTCGCGCGTTTCGGCACGGCGCGGGTTTCGGAACCGGGCGGCTGCGCCATCGGTGTTCGTCCCGTAGATCAGCACCTCAAGGGCCTGACCGCCCTGGGTGGCAATGTCGGACTGGACCACGGTTACGTCGAGGTAACCAGCAGTGGTCTGCGCGGCGCCCGCATCGCCTTCGATCTCGTGACCGTGAACGGCACCCAGAACCTGATGATGGCGGCGGCGTTGGCGCGAGGTGAGACGATTCTCGAAAACGCGGCATGTGAGCCCGAGGTGGTCGAGCTGGCCAGCGCGCTCAACGCCATGGGAGCGTCGGTTCGAGGTGCCGGTGGTGATCGAATCGTCATCGAGGGCGTCAAGTCTCTACGCGGCATTCGCCACGAAGTGTCCGGCGACCGGATCGAAGCGGGCACGCTGCTCGCGGCGGCCATGGTCACCGGTGGAGATATCCAGGTGACCGGAGTCGACACCTCGACGCTCGAGTCGACACTCGAGAAGTTCCGCGAGGCCGGAGCCGAAGTCGAGACCACCGCGACCCGCGCTCGCGTTCGCGCCGACGAGAGGTCGTCCTCAGCGGTTGTGGTGACGGCTCCTTTCCCCGGGTTTCCGACGGACATGCAGGCCCAGATCATGGCTGTGCTCGCCGTCGCGAAGGGGTCGAGTGTGATCACGGAAGGGGTCTTCGAGAACCGCTTCATGCACGTGCCCGAACTGCAGCGCATGGGCGCCGACATCGAGCTGTCGGGGCGCGTGGCCCGGATTGTGGGCGTGCCGCGGCTGATGGGAGCGCCGGTGATGGCCACCGACCTGCGCGCTTCGGCGGGCCTGCTTCTGGCGGCACTGGCGGCCGAGGGTGAAACTGAAGTGAATCGCGTCTACCACATCGATCGAGGCTACGAGCGAATCGAAGAGAAGCTTCGTTGCCTCGGCGCAGAAATCCGTCGGGAGGGTTGAGCATGGCGAGCCGTACGAGCCCGGCCAAGGGTGTAGTCCCCGTTCTCCGAAGCGACGAGCCCGGTTTCGAGGCGGCCTTTCGGAGTCTTTCGAATCGGCGACCGGAACCGGGCGGCGACGTGGACAAGGTCGTCCGTAAGATCATCGAACGCGTACGAGACGGCGGCGACGCCGAACTGCGCGCCTGCATAAAAAAATTCGACGGGGCCAAGCTCGACGAGTTCGAGGTTACCCGCGACGAGTGGGACGAGGCCGCCGATACCATCGATGCGGCTGACCGGGCGGCGATGGGCAAGGCGGCCATGCGGATCCGCGAATTTCACCGCAAACGGATTCCGTCGAGCTGGGAGGTTCGCGAAGAGGGCGGTGCGGTACTGGGGCATCGCGTTCGTCCGCTCGAGCGCGTCGGAATCTACGTTCCGGGTGGCAAGGCGGTCTACCCGTCGACGGTGATCATGAACGCCGTACCCGCGTCGGTGGTCGAGGTTCCCGAGATCATCATGGCGACGCCCCCGGATGCCGACGGAACCGTCTCGCGGAAGGTATTGATGGCCGCCCGGGTCGCGGGTGTTCACAGAATATTCAAGATGGGCGGCGCCCACGCCATCGCGGCGCTGGCGTACGGAACCGAAACCGTCCCGCGGGTCGACAAGATCGTGGGGCCCGGAAACGTGTATGTGACGACTGCGAAGCGCATGGTTTTCGGAGAGGTCGACATCGACGCCGAGGCCGGTCCGTCCGAGGTACTCATCATCGCCGACCGCACGGCGACTCCCAGCTGGGTCGCCGCGGATCTGATCTCACAGGCCGAGCACGATGAGATGGCGTCTGCCATTCTGATCACCTCGATCAAGACCATGGCCGTTCGCGTTCAGAACCAGCTCGGCCGCCAGCTCAAGCAGCTCGACCGTGAGAAGATCGCGCGAAAATCCCTGGTCAGCCGTGGGGCGATCGTTCTGGCGCGCGATCAGGCCGAGTGTGTCGATTTGGCCAACCGCTATGCACCGGAACACCTCGTACTGGCGGTCGACGATCCAGATACGATGGTGAAATCTGTGAAGAATGCCGGTGCCGTCTTCATGGGCCACTACACGCCCGTCGCCGTCGGCGATTACCTGGCCGGTCCGAACCACGTGCTTCCCACCGGTGGGACGGCTCGGTTTTTTTCGCCGCTGTGTGTGGATGACTTCCTCAAGCGCTTCAGCGTCACCCGGTTCGAGCCGCCGAAGCTGCGCGAGCTGGGCGCGGACGTGATGCGCCTCGCCGAGCTCGAGGGTTTTAGCGGTCACTCGAAGTCGATCGAGCTCCGGCTGGTGCGGATCCGGCGAGCCCGCCGGGAGCGGGAAGCTGCGCGCGAGTCGGAGGCGGGTGCGGAGATATGAGCCCGGGAACCCAGCGCTCGGCGACGACGACGCGTCGCACCAATGAAAGCGAAGTGCGGGTCGAGATCAACCTCGACGGGTCGGGCGACTACGAGGTTTCCACCGGGATCCCGTTCCTCGATCACATGCTCCAATCCCTGGCGCGCCACGGCCTGTTCGATCTACGCGTGGCGGCGAAGGGCGATCTGGCCGTGGATACGCACCACACGCTAGAGGACGTCGGAATCACGCTGGGACAGAGCTTCCGCGAAGCCCTGGGCTCTGCCGAGGGCATCCGCCGCTACGGTTCGACCCTGTTGCCGATGTCCGAGGCCAAGGTCGAGGTGAGCGTCGACGTCTCGAATCGGCCCTACCTCGTGTACAAGGTGGGTCTCGCGAACGATCGGATCGGCACGTTCGACGCGACGCTGATGGAGGATTTCTTCTACGCGTTCTCCCAGAACGCGGGGATCGACCTGCACATCGAGCGCCGATACGGAAAGAATCCGCACCACATCATCGAGGCCTGCTTCAAGGGCCTGGCGCGATCGCTCCGCGTGGCGATCGAACGAGATCCCCGAGTGAAGGGACTGCCGACGGTGAAGGGAGCCCTCTGATTCCCAATGCCCACCTCCCCGGTCATTGCGGTCGTCGATTACGGCGCCGGTAACCTGAGAAGCGTCGCCAAGGCGCTGCAGCGCTCGGGCCTCGAGCCCGAAGTGACGAGCGATCCGGCGGCGGTTCGTCGAGCCGACGGTGTGGTCTTGCCCGGGGTGGGCGCGTTCGCCGACGGCATGAGCCACCTGCGCGAAAAGGGGCTCGATGAAGCCGTGAAGGACTCGATCGGGTCCGGGCGTCCCTACCTCGGACTCTGCCTCGGTTTGCAGCTGCTCTTCGAAGAGAGCGACGAGCACGGCCAGACGGCGGGTCTGGGCCTTCTGCCCGGTCGCGTCGAGCGCTTCCCGGATCGAGCCCCGGCGGGCGAAAGTCTGCGCGTTCCCCACATCGGCTGGAACACGGTGCGCTTCGTCGGCGAGCACCCGATGTTGGAGCAGCTTCCGGAAGAGGGGTGCTTCTACTTCGTTCACTCGTACCGGGTGCGGCCCGGGCGCCCCGAGCTGACATCGGGCTGGACGGACTACGGCGGCGAGTTCGCGGCGGCGGCGGCCCACGAGAACATGTTCGCCGTCCAGTTTCACCCGGAGAAGAGCCAGGCCGCGGGGAAGCAGTTGCTCGACGCCTATGCCGGCTGGGTTGCCTCGTGTCGCTGATCAACCGCCGGGCCCCGGTGTTGGCCCTGGCGCTGGCCGTCCTCGGGTGTTCGAACCCCGGGGTTGTCCTTCAGTGGCAGTCGTACGCCGCCCAGCACGTCGCGCTCCGCAAGGTCGCGGTAGTGCCGTTGTCTGCGAGCTCGTTCTTCGTTCCGGGGCAGCCGCCCAATGACATCGACGGAGCTACCGCCGCAGACCTGATGGGACGATTTCTGACGGAAGCGATTGCGGAGCGGGGTCAATCGGTGGTCGCGCCGAGTGATCTCGCCCTGGCCTTTGCCACAGCGGGTCGAGAAGTGCAGCGCGACGATCCCGGGGCCGTCGCCGAACTCGCGGCGGCGAAGTTCAGCGCGACCGGGATTCTACTCGGAAGCGTATCGCGCTACCGCGAGCGAAGCGGCGAGGCGCTGGGCGCATTGCATCCCGCCGGAGTGGCCTTCGAGGTGACGCTCTATGCCGCGCCGGGGGGCGAGAAGCTCTGGGGCGCTCGCTTCGACGAGACCCAGCAAGCCTTCATGGACAATCCGCTGAAGGCGCGTCGCTATCCCGGGGGCGGCACACGCTGGCTCAGAGCCGCCGAATTGGCGCGCTGGGGCGCGGATCAGGTGGCGAAGGTCTTGTTCACTCCCTGAACCGATGAGGCCCGCGTGACGCGCTTCGAGATCATTCCCGCCATCGACGTATTGGGAGGCCGCTGCGTGCGGCTCAGCCAGGGTCGCTACGACGAGGCCACGGTCTACAACGACGATCCGGCGGCGGTGGCCGAGGATTTCGTTTCCCATCCGATCGCGCGGTTGCACGTGGTCGATCTCGATGGCGCCCGGACCGGCCGCCCCGAGAACACCGACGCCATCCGCCGGATCGCGGAGAGCGCGAAAGGGATTCCCGTGCAGCTCGGCGGAGGCCTCCGAAGTCTGGCTTCGGTGGAAGCCGCGTTCGCGACCGGGGTGGATCGCGTGGTGTTGGGAACCGCCGCCCTGCGAGATCCGGAATTCGTGCGCGAAGTGGCTCGGCGTTTTCCCGGCCGCATCGTGGTGGGGATCGACGCCAAGGACGGATGCGTGGCGGTGGAAGGCTGGATCGAGCAGACGCTGACGCCGGTCAGTGAGGTCGCGCTTCGATTCGAAGATGCGGGGGTCGCGGCCATCGTCCACACCGACATCGCACGGGACGGAGTCCTGGCGGGACCCAACCTCGAGGCCAGCGCCGAGCTCGCCGACTGTGTCGAGATTCCCGTAATCGTTTCGGGCGGAATTCGCTCCGACGACGACCTGTGTCGCGCCGCCTCGTTCGCCGACCGCGGGGTGTCGGGCGCCATCGTCGGCCGCGCCCTCTACACCGGAGCGGTCGATCTCGGCCGCGCGCTGGATGCCATCCCGTGCTCCTGAAACGGATCATTCCCTGCCTGGATGTCGACAAGGGACGCGTCGTGAAGGGCGTTCGCTACGTCGACCACGTGGATGCCGGAGATCCCGTGGAGGTGGCGCGTCTGTACGACGAGCAGGAAGCCGACGAGATCACGTTTCTGGACATCAGCGCGAGCCACGAAGGACGCGGGATCCTGCTCGACGTCGTGGCGCGCACGGCGGAGACGGTCTTCATGCCGCTCACCGTGGGTGGGGGCGTCCGCTCGGTCCAGGACATTCGCGATCTTCTCAACGCCGGCGCCGACAAGGTCTCGATCATGACCGCAGCGGTGGAGAACCCCGATCTGATCGGTGAGGCCGCCGTGAAAATCGGCAGCGCAAACCTGGTCATCGCCATCGACGCAAGGCGTCGTGAAAATGATGCACCGCAGCGAGCCGAACGAGGCTCAGAACCCGCAAGCGCTGCAAAGCAGCGCGCGCAGCGAGGCGGAGCCGAGCGAAGTCAACAAACCTGGGAGGTCTGTACCCACGGCGGCCGCCGCCCCACCGGAATCGAGGCCGTCGCCTGGGCCCAGCAGATGGCGGCCGCCGGTGCCGGAGAAATCCTGCTGACAAGTATGGATCGCGATGGAACCAAACAGGGCTACGACATCCCTCTCCTGCGCGCGGTTACCGCCGCCGTATCGATCCCCGTGATCGCTTCCGGGGGAGGCGGCAACGCCGATGATCTGGCGGCCGCTCTCGACGATGGTCCCGAAGGCGGATGCGCACAGGCCGCGCTGGCGGCGTCGATTTTTCACTTCGGTGAAACGACCGTGGGGCAGGTGAAGCAGCACCTGCATAAGCTCGGAATTCCGGTGCGTTTGCCGTCGGTTGATGGCCCCAGGGGGCTACGCTAGAGTGCACGCCTCGCCGACAAGGGGCTCGAAGTTGGCGTTTTCTCGGTGTTTTTGTCCGTCGCGTGCGCTCCCGAGCCCAATCAAACGACGTCACGCGGCGGGTTGTATAACGAGGCCGCAACGTTTCGCTGCGCGGTCTTCTCGTTGGGAGTAAAGCAGCTTGCCCGTCATCAGGCTTCGCGACAACGAGCCCTTCGAAGCGGCCATGAAGCGCTTCAAGAAGCAGTGCGAGAAAGCCGGGATCCTGAGCGAGCTGAAGCGGCGCGAATACTACGACAAGCCGAGTGTCCGTAAGAAGAAGAAGGCGGCCGCGGCTCGCAAACGCGCCCTCAAGAAGATGAGAAGAATGTCTCGCTAACCGGGAGCATTGGTTGGGCCTTATTCCCTCCGAGGCTATCGAGCAGCTCCGCGACCGCGTCGACCTGGTCGACCTCATCGGTCGCTTCGTCACCCTGAAACGAGCGGGTCGCAGTTACAAGGGTCTGTGTCCTTTCCACGACGAGAAGACCCCCTCTTTCAACGTCAATCCCGATCGCGGGACCTTCTACTGCTTCGGCTGTCACGAAGGCGGTGACGCGATCGCCTTTCTGATGAAAGTCGAGAATCTGAGCTTCCCCGAGTCGGCGCGCACTCTGGCTCGCGACTGCGGGATCGAGATTCCGGAGACCGACGACGCCGGTTCCGGCGTGACGGAACGTCTGCGCGTTGCCAACGAGTTGGCCCATTCGCACTACTGCACCGCGTTGGCAGCACCCGATAGCCCCGGTGCCTCCTATCTGGCCCAGCGCGGACTGGACGCTTCCACCATTGCCCGTTTCGGCATCGGCTATGCCCCGCAGCGCTGGGACTTCATCGTCCAGGCGCTGCGCGAACACCGCGTCGCCGCGGAAGACGGGGAAAAGGCGGGGCTGCTGGCGCGCCGCGACTCCGGCGGGCACTACGACCGGCTGCGGGGACGCGTGATCTTTCCGATTCACGATGTCCGCGGGCGAGTGGTGGCCTTCGGGGGTCGCGCAGTGGACGCGGACCAGGAGCCGAAATACCTGAATACGCCCGAGAGCCCGCTCTTTCACAAACGTCAGGCATTCTATGGCTTCCCTCACGCCCTCGAGCCGATACGGCGCGCGAAATGCGCAGTCGTGGTCGAGGGCTATTTCGATTTGATCGCGCTGTATCGCGCCGACGTCGAAAACGTGGTCGCCACCTGTGGAACCGCGCTGACGACGGATCACGCCCGGGCCCTCCGCCGTCGCACGGGTCACGTGGTGCTGCTGTTCGATGGCGACAAAGCCGGTCAACGCGCCACGGAACGGGCGCTGGAAATTCTGTTGCCCGAGGGGCTGCGCGTCAGTGTGGTGGTTCTGCAGCCGGGCGATGATCCGGACACCTGCCTCGAGCGCGAAGGTGCCGAAGCGCTGCGGGCTCGGGTCGACGGGGCGCGGGGGGCCCTGGATGTCGTGATCGAGTGGGCCGTGGCGCGCGGCTGCGGCACGCCCTGGGAGAAGGCCGATGCGGTGGCATCGGTGGCGAAGCTTCTGGCCCTTGTACGCGATCCTGTCGAATGCAGCGAATACGGCCGGCATCTCGCGTTGGCGGCGGGGACCGAAGAACGCCACGTCGAAGCCGCGGTGCGCGCTGCTGCGCGCGGCGAAGACCCGGCCGATGCCGTTCCGGTGGAGGTGCGACGCAGCGGACCCGAGCCGCGCCTGCTGCAAGAGCTGGCGCGCAGCCTGGTGGAGCATCCGCAACTGGCGCAACGAATCGAACGCGACGAATTCGGAGAACTGGTGGAACCGGGTGCGACCTCCGAGCTCATCCTTGCCCTGATCGATGCCGCGGCGGAGCCCCGCGGCGTAGGCATCGAAGAGATCGCGCAGCGCCTGGGTCCTGAGGCATGCACGCTGCTGCGCTCTCTGGATGCGAGCGAGTACACGCGGGAAGAGCCCGCCGCGAAGCGCACGGTGGACGACACGCTGGGTCGCTTGCGTCGCGATCGACAACGCCGTGAGAACCGCGCGCTTACGCAAAAGATGCGCGAAACAAGTGCAGATACGTCCTCCCTTCTGCGTGAGAAAGATGAGTTGCGGCGCCGCGCCGTTCAAAAAATTTCCGACCCCTCCGAATTGGGGCCCCACGTATGAAGCTATAGGCGCGCGTCTGCACTACGCTCTGAATCGTCGAGAGGAAACCCCCCATGACCCACGACGCTACCGATCCCCCTGTCCACAAACAGCCCACTCGCAATCGTGCGGCCGCCAAACGTGGCAACGGCTCGTCCGACAATGGCTCGTCCGGCAACGGAAAGAGCCGCACCGGATCCGATCAGAAGATCGTGCGCGCGCTCCTCGATCGCGGCCGCCGTCAGGGTTATCTGACGATCGATGACGTAAACGGAACACTCGCCGACCACGGCGACCTTGTGGTCCGTGCCAAGGCTCTTCTCGGGGAGCACGGCATTCGCGTCGTCGACGAGAGCGAGGAGAAAGAGAAGCCGCAGCGCCGTCCGATATCCGTGGGTCGCCAGCGCGCTCCCGGAATCGATGACGGCCCCACCAATGACCCGGTGCGTGTGTATTTGCGCGAGATGGGTCAGGTCTCGCTGCTCACCCGGGCGGGCGAGGTGACCATCGCGAAGCGGATCGAAGCGGGTCAGCACGACCGCCAGTTCGCCGTCCTCGGCACTGCGTTCGCGATTCGCGAGATCATGCAGTTCGCGGAAGATCTCAAGAAGAACAACATCGCACCCAAGTATCTGCTCGAGGGCCTGGACGATGTCGAGCCCATCTACACGCGGGAAGAACGCCGTCGCGACTTCTTCGTCAAGGTGACCCAGATCAAGCGGATCGATGCCGAGGTTTCGAAGAAGCTGTCCTCCATTGCGAACGGTCGCACCAGCGACGAGACCCGCGACCGACTGCGGCGCGAGATCGAGGAGCTGTATGGCCAGGTACCGCGGTTGTTGCGCGAAACGCGGTTCTCCAAGGCCCGATTCGAAAAAATGACCGGGCAGCTTCGCGAGCTGGGGCAGGATCTGTGGCGACTGCAGTCGCGGGCCCGCAAGGTCACGT
The DNA here is from genome assembly GCA_036447375.1 of Myxococcota bacterium. GTDB lineage: Bacteria > Myxococcota_A > UBA9160 > UBA9160 > SMWR01 > JACZXC01. The sequence continues at coordinate 344 of JAZFUU010000269.1, read as the reverse complement.
CACCCTTCTCCCTGAAGCCCGCACAATTTCGGGAACAGGTGGAGAATTCGAGGCGCCGCGGCCAGAAGGCGAAGGCGGCGCTGGATGCCCTGGGCGGCGATCCCGACCGGTTGTCCGAAGCGCTCGAGTCTCTCGACGGCATCGATCGAACCCTCCGAAAGATGGAATCGGACGCGCGCATGGGAGGCGACGACATCAAAGTCGCACTGACCAGGCTGGACACCGCCAGCGCGACGGCGCTCCAGGCCAAGAGTGAGCTCGTCGAAGCAAACCTGCGGCTGGTGGTGTCGATTGCGAAGAAGTACACGAACCGGGGGCTTCAGTTCCTGGACTTGATCCAAGAG
>JAZFUU010000268.1:0-4916 GCA_036447375.1 Myxococcota bacterium | reverse complement strand
TGCCTATCAGGTCACGATCAACGGAAAGAAGCTGACCTTCATCGACACACCGGGCCACGAGGCCTTCACGTCCATGCGTGCACGGGGGGCCCAGGCGACGGATCTCGTCATCCTGGTCGTGGCGGCGACCGACGGGGTCATGCCCCAGACCCTCGAGGCGATCGAACACGCCCGGGCGGCTTCCGTGCCCATTCTGGTGGCGATCAACAAGATCGACCTTCCGGGCGCCGATTCCCAGCAGACGCGCCAGCGGTTGCTCGAACACGAGCTCGTGGCCGAGGAGTTCGGAGGCGACACGATCTGTGTGGACGTTTCTGCGACCCAGGGGACCGGACTCGACAAGCTGCTGGAGATGGTCGCGATTCAAGCGGAGATGCTCGAGCTCAAGGCGGATCCGACGCTGCGGGCATCGGGCGTGGTGCTCGAGGCTCGCCTCGACAAGGGGCGCGGGCCTGTGGCGACGGTGCTCGTGCGGGAGGGTTCGCTCGCTCCCGGGGGCTACGCCGTAGCCGGCACCAGCTGGGGGCGCATTCGAGCTCTGTACGACGAGGACGGCAAGAACGTGAAGGAGGCCGGCCCGTCGACGCCGGTAGCGTTGGTCGGCCTGAGCACCGTGCCCGAGGCCGGGCAGATTCTCTATGGCGTCGAGAGCGAGCGCGTGGCCAAGGAGATCATCCAGCACCGGCTGGACGAAAAGCGTTCGCAGCCCGTAGAGGAGCCGCCGAAGATCAGTCTCGACGAATTCTTCGCCCAGGCCGAGGCCGGCGGCGTCCGGGAACTCGCTGTCGTCATCAAGGCCGATGTTCACGGCTCCCTCGAGGCGCTTCGCGACTCGTTGATCAAGCTCTCCACGGATGCCGTCAAGGTGCAGGTGATCCGCACGGGTGTTGGCGCGATCAACGAGACCGACGTCATGCTCGCCAAGGCGAGCAACGCGATCATCATCGGGTTCCACGTTCGTCCGGATCCCTCGGGCCGACGGGCCGCCGAGAGTCAGGGGGTCGACGTCCGCGTCTACCGGATCATCTACGAAGTGATCGATGACGTCCGCAATGCGATGGTGGGGCTGCTGCCCCCCACTCTCACCGAGAGCTTCCTGGGCCGGGCCGAGGTTCGGGAGACCTTTACGGTTCCGCGGATCGGCACGATCGCGGGCTGCTACGTGACCGAGGGTCTGATTCGCCGGGGTGGTCCCTGTCGGCTATTGCGCGATGGCGCCGAGGTTCACGAGGGCAGGGTGGGCTCCCTCAAGCGATTCAAGGACGACTCCCGGGAAGTAGCCTCCGGCTTCGAGTGCGGAATCGGCCTCGAGGGCTACAACGACGTCAAGATCGGGGATGTGATCGAGGCCTACTCGATCGAGGAGAAGACCGCGACGCTCGAATGATCGTCGGAGCCGCCGTCGTCGAGATTCACATTCACGGCTCGCAATCGCTGAAACAGAGGCGGGGCGTCGTGCGCTCCATCACGCGTCGGGTTCGCAATCGGTTCAATCTTTCCGTGGCCGAGGTCGGTGGTCAGGACACATGGCAACGCGCATTGTTGGGGCTGTCGGCGGCGGGGGGGGACGAGGTGTCGATTCGTCGTGTCCTCGATCGGGCGGTCGCGTTCATCGAGGAACTGAACCTGGCCGAGGTGACCGGCAGCGATGTGGAGCTGGTGCATCTACCTTATCACGAGAGTGGGTGGGAAACGGCCGGGGCCGACGAGGACTCGGAGGAATGAGCGGTGTCACGCCGCACGCAGCGGATCGCCGAACTGTTGAAGAGCGAGATCGCACGCATCCTGATCGAGGACGTGACCGATCCCCGCATCGGGTTGGTCACTCTTGTTCGTGTCGATGTGGCCCCGGATCTTTCTCATGCCGTGGTTTTCTGGAGTTCCCTGGAATCGACGGAGTTGGATCGAATCGAGGAAGGACTCGACAGCGCGGCGCCCTTTTTTCGCCGACGCCTGGCCCGGGTGCTACCGCTTCGCCGGACGCCAGAGCTCCGATTTCGTTACGACCCCTCCTTCGAATTGGGAGGTCAGACCCTGGCGGTTCTTCGGTCTCTCTCCGATGACGAATCGTCGTAAGCGTCACGAGCGGCCGGGGCCGGCGGGGTTTCTGGTGGTGGACAAGCCGCGCGGCTGGACCTCCCACGACGTGGTCGACGCCGCCCGACGCTGGTTGGGAACGCGCCGGGTGGGCCACCTCGGCACCCTCGACCCCCTGGCCACGGGTGTATTGCCCCTGGCCGTTCGCGAAGCGACGAAGCTGGCTCCGTTCCTGGCGGGCGGGGGCAAGGTGTACGTCGGGGCGATTCGACTCGGGGTGGAGACCGACACCCTGGACGCGGAGGGCCGGGTCACGCGGCGCTACGAGGGCCCCATGCCCGATGAAGCGAGAATTCGGGAAGTGCTGCTCGGGTTCCGCGGTGAGATCGATCAGGTGCCTCCGATGTTCAGCGCGGTCAAGCAGGGCGGGGTTCCGCTGCATCGCCTGGCCCGCGAGGGACGGGAGGTCGAAAGAGCCCCCAAGCGAGTTCGGATCGACCGCCTCGACCTGCTGGGCTACGACCCGCCCCGGGTCGAGATCGAGGTGTCCTGCTCGGCGGGCACCTACGTCCGGGCTCTCGCCGCCGACATCGGAGTCGAGCTGGGCTGCGGCGCCCATCTCGAATGTCTGCGGCGGACCCGCAGCGGGCCCTTTGCATCGGAACAGGCCGCGGAGGCGGAGCATCTGGAGCGCGCGTCGGAACGGGGCGAGGTCGAAGAGCGACTGATTCCGGCGGTGAGCGCGCTGGGCCTGCCGGTGCTGCGGCTGGACCGCGACGCAACGCGTCGGATCCTGCACGGGGCCGAGATCGCGGCCCTCGGCCCCCCCATGCGGAGGTTGGCGACTGGCTCGCGGGTCGCCGCTGTGGAGCCCAACGGGGAGCTCCTGGCCGTTCTCGAGATGCGGGCGGGCCGGCGGCTGCGTCCGCTGCGGGTGCTGCGTTCGGTTGCCCAGCCCGGTTAGCTCTGCCACACTGCCGCCAGAAACGAAGAGAACGAAAGAGCCGCGAGGGGAGTTTGCGTTGATATCGAAGGCGCTCAAGAGTCAAACGGTCGAGGGGTACCGCGTCCACGAAAAGGACACGGGATCCTCCGAGATCCAGGTCGCCTTGCTCACGGAACGGATCAACGGGCTCTCCGAGCATTTCAAGACACACAAGAAGGATCATCATTCGCGCCGGGGCCTGCTCAAGCTCGTGAGTCAACGCAGGCGACTGCTTGGCTACCTGCGACGAACCGGCCCCGACCGATACCGGGCGCTCATCGAGCGCCTGGGTCTACGCCGCTGAGGGATCGCCGGAAAAGGCCGGCGCGTTCAGCGGAACATCATCAATCGGCCGGCGGGGACTCCGCCGCCGTGGAATGCGGAAATCCGTAATACGCGAAGCTCGGGCTTCGCATATCACCGATTCCGCATTTCATCGCGTCTCCCCCTTTCGCGCCGCCAAACACTCCGTCCCCACAGGGATCGGAGAGGAGACGTCTATTCATGGCTTCTTATTGGTTTCAACCGGAAACCGTTTCACTCGAACTGGGGGGTCGCACACTCACCCTCGAAACCGGCCGCATGGCCAAGCAGGCCGCCGGCGCCGTCGTCGTGACTTACGGCGAAACTGTTGTCCTCGTCACCGCTGCGCGGGCGAAACCCCGAGAGGGGATCGACTTCTTTCCGCTCGTGGTCGACTTCGTCGAGAAGACCTCGGCAGCGGGCAAGATTCCCGGCGGCTTCTTCAAGCGCGAGTGTAGTCTCTCGGATCGTGAGATCCTGGTGTGCCGATTCATCGACCGCTCGATTCGCCCGCTGTTTCCCGAGGGATATCGAGACGAGACCCAGATCATGGCGACGGTGCTCTCGGCTGGAGACGAGAACACACCCGAGATCCCCGCCTTCATCGGCGCGTCGGCGGCACTGTCGATCTCGCAGATTCCGTTCAAGGGGCCGATCGGTGCGGTCCGGATGGGCCGAGTCGAAGACACGCTCGTCGTCAACCCGACGCGCGAACAGCTGGAACTGAGCGACCTCGACCTCATCGTCGGCGCCAGCCGCGGTGCCTTGGTCATGGTAGAGGGCTCGGCCAACGAAGTGCCCGAAGCCGAGATACTCGATGCCCTCAAGCAGGCGCATTCGGAGATCGTCCGGGTGATCGATTGCCAGGAAGAGCTTCAGGGTCGGGTCGGCAAGACGAAGATCGAGACCCCAGAGCCCGTGGATCGATCGGAGCTCGAAGCGCGGGTTCGGAAGCAGGCCGAGGAACGCCTGGATGTGGCCGTGCAGATTCGCGTGAAGGACGAACGCTCTGTCGCGATCGCGGAGATCGAGAAGGAAGTCCTGGCAGGGTTCACCTCCGCATATCGCGATGAGCCCGTCAGCCTCGACAGCCTGGCGGCGGTCGAGAACCGGCGCGAGGGATTGAGCCAGCTGTCCGGTGACGTGAAGTCCATTCTTCACGATCTTCGATCGGAGCTCGTGCGGCGTCGCATTCTTCGGTCCGGCGAGCGGATCGATGGCCGTGGAGTCGCGGATGTCCGATCGATCGCCAGCGAGGTGCGCGTGTTGCCGCGCCCCCACGGTGTGGCGCTCTTCACCCGAGGTGAGACCCAGGCCCTCGTCTTCACGACCCTGGGCGGGCGGTTCGATACCCAGACCATCGATGGACTGACCGAGCGGATTTCAAAAAAGTTCTTCCTCCACTACAACTTCCCGCCGTTTTCGGTGGGCGAGGCGCGCATGCTGCGGGGACCGAGCCGCCGTGATGTGGGGCACGGAAATCTCGCAGAGCGCGCGATCCGGCCGGTTCTACCGTCTGCGGAGGATTTTCCCTACACGCTCCGCGTCGTATCCGAGGTGCTCGAGTCGAACGGCTCGTCCTCGATGGCGA
>JAZFUU010000267.1:0-8450 GCA_036447375.1 Myxococcota bacterium | reverse complement strand
CGCCCTTCTCGAGTTCCACGCATACAACGGGCCGTGTCGCTCCGCCGCGTTGCGCCCCCACCAGCGCCGAACGGTAGACTGCCGGATGCGTGTTGAAGACCGCCTCACAGGGAACCGTAAAGTGCGTGCCCGAGGCGGCGATCACACGCTGGGTCATGCGGCCGCAGAACCACAACCGGCCCTGTTCGTCCAGGTAGCCGAGATCGCCCATGCGATGCGAGAAGCCGTCGCCCTCGGCATCCCGGATCTTGGCCAGCTGGGTCGCCTGCGGCCTACCGTAGTAGCTGCGTGTGACCGGCGGACCCTTCACCACGATCTCGCCCACTTCGCCGGCGGGAACGCAGAGCGAGTCGTCCCAGGTCTCGATCGGGCCGTCGTGGATTCGGATGACCGACGCCTGGATTGGCGCTACCGGCAACCCCACGCAGATTCCGTCGCCCCGATCGGTTCGTTTGCGGGTCTCGCCGAGGACCTCGTCGCTGGCGATGGACGCCACGGGAAGCGACTCCGTGGCACCATAGGGTGTGACGATCCTCGCATCCGGCTCGAGCATCGAGAGGAAACGCTCCATCACCGCCGCAGAAACCGGTGCACCGGCCGAGATGACCCGCTTTAGAGAGGGAAGCTTCACTCCCCGCTTCGCTCCGTAGCGGCCGACTGTATTTAGCAGCGCCGGCGATCCGAACATGTTCGTGACGCCGAAATCTTTGACGGCCGCGATGATCTTTCGGGGATCTACCTTCGCGGGCCGTGTCGGGTCCATGTCGGGCAGGATCGTGGTCATGCCCAGTGCCGGATCGAAGAGCGCGAACAGCGGGAAGGTGGGCAGGTCGATTTCCCCGGGTCGGATGTCGTACAAATCACGGATCATCTCCACCTGGGCGGCGAAGTTACCGTGGTCGTAGACGACCCCCTTCGGGATGCCCGTGCTTCCGCTGGTAAATACGATGGCCGCCACGTCGCGCTCGCCAACCGCCGGGATCGGGTGAGCGGGCAGGCTGCGCCCGATGGCTTTTACCTGCTCCAGGGTGCGACCGCCCCAGAACAGGCGACGACCCACCGTGATCCGGGTCTTGATGGTGTCTCGACTCCAGGCCAGAACCACACGCGCGGCGTGTGCCAGCGGATTTCCGATGAACGCTTCGGGTTGGGCCTCGCCGAGGCAGATCTTCAGACACCCAAGGCCGATGCCGGGATCGACCATGACCGGAATCGCTCCGGCCTTGAGCAGACCAAAGCTGAGCGCGAAGAACTCCAGGCTGGGCCGAACCATCAGAACCGTGCGGACCCCGCGACCGACCCCGACGGCCGCGAGTCCCCGGGCGATGAGATCACTCTCCGCGTCGAGCTGGGCGTAGGTAAAATGGGAGGTGCGAAGCCTTCCCTGTCGATCGCGACCTCGAGGGCGCACGATGGCCAGGGCATTCGGCCGACGAGCCGCCATCCGCGGCAAGGCTGAGGCGATGCCGGCGAAGTCCTCCTCCGGTCCCGGCCGCCCACTCACGGGCTGTCCACTCACGATTGCGAGGGGTCGGCCAGAAAGCCTTTGACCAGCGAGAGAATTTCGTCGCCGGCGTCCTCGAGGACGTAGTGGCCGCAGTCCGGGAAGCGATGAACCTCGGCGCTGGGCAGGTGCTTGAGCCAGCTCTCGAGGAAGTGATGATCGAAGACGAAATCCTTCCCGCCCCAGCAGATGAGGACGGGCGTGTGGGCGAAGAGCTCGAGCTTGCTCTCGACGTCGCTGATCAGATCGTAGCCTCGGTCTCCGGCTCTCATGGGAATGTCCTGAACGAAGCGAAGGGTCGCGATTCGATTCGCCCAGCTGTCATACGGGGCGCAGTAGCTGTCTCGCACTTCCTTGGAGAGGCGTTTTCGCGTGCAGCAGACTCGGGTCGCGCCCCGGCTGAAGGCGTTGAAACGACGCACCAGGAACGCGGCCAGAAAGGTATTGCGCACCCACCACAGCGCTGCCGGGAGCTTCTTCGTCTCGGGCAGGTGGAAGGCCGCGGTATTGAGTAGAACGATTCGCCGAACGCGGTGGGGGTTCCGAACCGCCCAGGCCATTCCGATCATTCCGCCCCAGTCGTGCAACACGAGGGTCAGTTTCTCGTCGAGGTCGAGGCCGTCCATGAGCGCGGCGAAGTCCGCAACCCGACGCTCGAGGGTGTATTCGTAGCGCGAGTCGTCTGGCTTGTCGGAGAAGCCGCAGCCGATGTGGTCCGGAACGATGATCCGATAGTCGTCGCGAAGCCCGCGCACCAGGTCTCGGTAGTAGAACGACCAGGTGGGGTTTCCGTGGAGCATCACGACCGGCTCGCCTCGGCCTTCGTCGAGGTAGTGGTAGCGCAGGCCGCCGAGGTTGAAGTACCGGCCCTCGAACGGATAGAGCGAGGTCGGAACGCGCACGTTTACCAGACGATGCCGGCAGCCATGCAGTTGATTCCGCTTCCGATTCCGCCCAGAAGTATCTTGTCTCCCTTCTCGAGCCGCCCCGCATCGAGCGCTTTCGAGAGTACGGTCGGCACTCCCGCCGGTCCGATGTTTCCGTACTCGGGAAAGATGATGTGGCATTTCGAAGGATCGACGCCAAGGGTCTCGATGAGTTGTGTGGAGTGCACCTTGCTGATCTGGTGCATCGCGAACTCGTCGACGTCGCCGCTGGACCAACCCAGGTATTTCTGTCCCACCGACCACGCCTTCGCCGATACTTCGAGTCCGGCCAGGAGGAGCTTGCGGGTGTGGGTCTTCATTTCATCTACCTGGCCGACACAGAGGCGGTTGTGCTGGGTGGCGGCGACCTTGACCCCGCCCAGGTAGCGCGGCGCGTCGGGGGCGAGATCCGCGTGGGTGAGAACCATCGCCACAGCGCCGGAGCCCAGGGTCAGGGCAGCGAACTGCTCCCGGAATGTCTCTTCGTCACAGGACTCCTCAAGCATTCGCTCGATCGTCGTCTCGATGATGTGGCGGCTGCCTTCGCCGTCTACCACGAGTCCATACTCGATCTCGCGTCGCTCGATCATGTTTCCGACGATGTCCATCCCGTTGAGAAAGCCCAGGCAGGCGTTTCCGACGTCGAAATTGATGCAGTGCTCACCGAGCTGAAGATTTCCGTGCACGAGGCATGCCACGGACGGTTCGATGTAGTCTCGGCACACGGACGTGTTGACCACGATTCCGATGCGATCGCGGTTGATCCCCGCCTCTTCGATGGCGATCTCGGCCGCCTCGGACGCGACTTCGCTCGGCTGCGCGCCGGCGTCCCAGAAACGTCTGGCGGTGATACCGGCCACCGCCTCCAACATCCCCGGCGGGATGATCAGGCGCTCCATGGTGGGCCTGAGCTGTTCGTCGAGCTCGGCCGAGGTGATTCGGTGCGGTGCGTCCAAGTGCCGAACGCTGGCGATCGAAACGTTCTCGAACTTCACGATGCGAGTCCCTCCCGGTGGCAACGCTAACAGAATGAATGGGAGGGGGCGCCCGCTGAAAGTATCGGCGTTTCGCCGAGGGCGCCTGAGCGCTCGGGTGGAAAGATCCACTGGGGACGGGCGAGCGTTTCCCGCGGGGGAGCCATTCCAGCGCGTTCCAGCGAAATGGGTGTCGGGAGCGTATGGTCTGTCCCTGTCGAGCCCCGTCTGGCCACATTGCTGGGGCCCGGAGCGATGAGGAGCGGCGGCATGAGCTACGACTGGATGGCAGCCCTGGTGTTCGTCGGCACCCTGATTCTGCTCACGGTGGTCGGAAAATTCCTGGTTTTCAAGATCCCGGCCCTACAGCACATGCGAGAGCTGAACCACGAGACCGATAAGCTCAAGTTGAGCCGCAAGCGCTTCCGGGAGGCGGTCAAGACCAACAACAAAGCGGGACTGATCACGAACCTGGTCTTCTACGCGACGTTCCTCCCCCTGTGCGTGAACCTGGAGCCGAGGCCACTCTGGCGGCACGGGGTCGACATCGTCGCTGTGCTGATGCTGTTCGACTTCTTCTACTATTTGACGCACCGCTTCGTCTTCCACGGGAAGATCCTGCGCAAGGTGCATGCACTGCACCACGAGGTCCGCACGCCGACCTACATCGACGCGCTGTACGTCCATCCTCTCGAGACCACCATCGGACTCGGGCTTTTCCTGGGGTCGATACCCCTGATCGCGGTCGCCACGGGCGGGCCTCTCAGCGCGTTCTCGATGGCGGTCGCCACCCTGCTCTTCACGCAGCTGAACACCCTCAATCACACCTACGTGAACCTGCCCTACTTCCCGTTCAAGACCGTGGACGCCATCACCTCCATCCACGCCGCACACCACGTGGACATGAACCAGGGCAACTTCGCGACGCTGACGATGCTCTACGACTGGCTTTTCGGGACGCTCGAGGTGCCGGTGAGCCGGTCCACCCCTTAGGGCCTGCGAACGTTCGTCGACGGCGTATACGGCAGATCGAGCGTGCTGACGAGGCCCGGCGCGTGCTCGGACAGGGCCGGGATTGCGTTGATGACTCGCATCGCCGATGCCTGAACACCGCCGGTGTTGTGGTCTCCATCTTCGCCGGTGACGAAGCACTCGAGCTGCACCGAGGGATTGCCCGTGACGATGCAACGATGGACCCCTGAGCGCCCCGCCGGCGGCTGGGGCCATTCTGGGGCGATCCCGTCACTCAGACGGTTCACGTGCTCGGTCACGACGACCGGGCGGCCGTGGGCCATGCCTTCGAGTTGGAAGCGTACAGCCGCGCAGGTGTCCTTGGGCACGTGCATCATCGGCGTATCAAAGGCTTCGTCCGTGTAGCAGCGCTCGAAGCTCTCGCGAATCTCGTCGAGCTCGGTGCCGATCCGGTCGGCGATCATCTGGACCATTCCGCCCCACCCCATCGTGAGCACGCCGGGCACCGACAGCGGTGGCGAGTAGTCCGCCGGACGGCCGAAGCCGAAACTCACGCCCGTAAATTCGGGGTCTTCGTAGGTGGAGTAGTCGCACAGTTCCTGAACCCGCACCTCTTCGATCTCGTCGGTGAGCTGGAGCGCCGCGAGCGGAAGCACGTCCCCGGAAAATCCGGGATCGATGCCGCTCACATAGAAGGTCGAGTGTCCCTGTTTGCAGGCCTTCTCGAGCGGATCGCGCATGGCGGCACGCGCGAACTTCGGATACACGAGGTAGATCATCGACGTGGATGCCACGTTCGCGCCAGAGGCGAGAATCCGCTCGAGTTCGGGGATCACCTCGTGGGGCCGCGTCTCGCCCTTCACCATGTAGACCACCACATCGGCGTTCAACGCCAAGAGCGCGTCGACGTCGTTCGTCGCGATGATCCCCGTTTCCTCCGATAGGCCGCACAGGCGGGAGGCGTCCTTCCCGATTTTCTCGGGGCTGTGCGCATGCACGCCGACCAGCTCAAGATCGGGATGGCGGATGATATGGCGGAGGCTGTGGAAACCCACATTGCCCGTTCCCCACTGAATGACGCGGTGGCTCATGATCGGGTTCTCCTCGTGTTCATGGTTCCGTCTCGATTCAACTCGAGCAATCTCTTGTCCGTTCCCGAGATCCCTTTCTAGAGACCTTCGGGTCGATCGCCGATGACCTTCTCCGCCGCGAGTGCCTCGATCTCGTCATCGTCGTAGCCGAGCTCGTGCAAGATCTCGGTGTTGTGTTCGCCGAGCATTGGCGCCGCCCGTTTCAGCCAACGGTCGACGCTTGCGCAGCGGAAGGGCGCGCCCATCGTCGCCTGGCGTCCGACGACGGGATGCTCGATTTCCTCCAGAAAGCCGCGCGCTACCAGCTGCGGATGTCCGGCGAGCGTGCGTGGGTCGACGACGGGGGCGGCCGGAACACCGTCGGCGACCAGCTCTTCGATGCAGGGGTCACGGTCGCGCTCGGCGAAGACGCGCCGCAGACCTTCGTCGAGCTCATCCTGTGCGTTGCGTCGCGAGATCAGATCCACGCCAACCCGCGTCGCCCAGGCGGGGCGACCGAGCCAGTCCACGAGGGCGTTCCACTGCGCATCGCTGGCCACCGAGAGCGCGAGCCATTGCGGGTTCTGCGAGCCGTGGTGGCCGCGGCACGGATACAAGCCCTGGGGCGCCGCCTCTGGGCTGCGATTGCCCTGGCGTCGCATCAAGTGCCCGCGGGCGGTGTATTCGATCACCTGTTCGGCGGTGACGTTCAGCACGGATTCGAGCATCGAGCACTCGACGAAGTGGCCGCGTTGGCTGTGGTCGCGCTCGGCCATCGCGACCAGCAACGCAAAGGCCGCCTGCGTGCCCGCCAGCGGATCGCACGGACCCCGCTGGATACGCGGTTGATCGTCGACATGCCCGGTCAGCCACGACAGGCCGGCGATCTGCTCCATCGTCGCAGCGAAGCCCACGTTCTCGCGCCATGGGCCGTCGAGACCGAAGGCCGGCATGCGCACGTAGTGACAGCGAGGATTCAGCGCCTGCACCCTTTCCCAGCTGACTCCGAAGCCATCCATCACGCGCGGACTGAAGTTCTCCACCAATGCGTCGGCACCGGCGATCAGGGACTCCAGAATTTCCATCCCTTTCGGATTGGAGAGATCCAGCGTCAAGCCGCGTTTGTTCGCGTTGGTCGGCAAGTAGATGAAGCTGCACTCCCACCAGGCCTCATGCTTCGAGGAGAACGTGCCTCCGACAGAACGGGCCCCGTCGATTCTCTGAATGGATTCGATGTGGATGACGTCGGCGCCGAGCGTCGCGAGTACCTGCGTGGCGATCGGTCCCGCCCACCAGGTCGTCGCATCGATGATGCGCATGCCCTCCAGCGGCAGGCGGCACTCGCCGCTGCGTTCGGGCCGATTCGACTTGTGAGGCTCGATCTGACCGCTGTGTTCTCCCAGGAGTGGGGCGCGATGCGCGGGAGCGGGCGTCTCACCATCGATTCGATAGGGGGGAATCGGCCGCTTGAAGCCGCCCGATGCATCTTCTACGAACACCCCCCGCTTCTCGAGCTGGTCGTGCTCGAGCACCGTCTGTCCGTTGCAGATGGGAGCGACGGGAATCCGCAGGGTCTGGGCCAGCTCGATGATCTCGTCGGTGGTGTGCGTCTTCGTATAGGCGTGCACGATCTCTTCCCACTCATCGAGGCGGGCAAAACGCTGCGCGAATTGATCGAAGGCGCCAGACTCGCGCAGATCGGGACGGTCGATCATCAACAAGAAGTCGGAAATCTGCTGTGCCGAGTAGGTGGTGAATCCGACGAAACCGTCGCGCGTGGGTTCGATCGACGGCGTCTCGAAATTCGGCATCATCCCCACCACAGGCGGGCGTCCCAGGATTCCCCACATCAGATCCAGGTGACAGTTCGTGAGCAGCGCCGCCACTTCCTGTAGCGAAAGATCGATGTGCTCACCGTGACCTGTCGCATGGGCACGCCGGATCGCCGCGAGAGCCGCCACAGCGCCAGAGCAGCCTCCGGCCCACGCTGCGATGCTGCCGCCGGCCTGGTAGGGCTCACCACCCGGACGTGACCGCACCCCGATCGATCCGCTCTCGGCCTGAATCGTGAAATCCGTGGCCGCGCGTTCGGCCAACGGACCCGTGAGTCCAAAGGGTGTGATCGTCAAGATGACGAGTCCCGGGTTTCGGGCGAGTCTGGCAGGGCGGTCGTAGGCATCCGGCGGAAGGTCTTCGATCAGCAGGTCCGCACCGCCGATGAGCTCCTCGATATCGGACTCGTCGCCACCGGCCTCGGCCAGCACACCGATCGTGCTTCGTTTCGACGCGTTGAGGTAGCGGAAGAGTTCACCGTCCCGACCGGCGAGATCGGCTCCGCTCGCCGACCATCGGCGCAGGGGATCCCCTCCGGGCACCTCCAGCTTGATCACGTCCGCGCCCGCGTCTGCGAAGAGCTTTCCGCAATAGGGGCCCGCGATCCCACTCGCGTGGTCGATGACACGTACGTCTTTCAATCCGCGCATGGCGTGTTCGGCCGACTCCTCAACGATCCGTCACGTGGGTCCCCATACAGCCGGTGATCATGGGCAGATCCAGAAAGGTCTTGAGACCCGGATTGTCTGCCTCACACACCAGGGGCACGGCATTCACGAGGTGGAAGGCGGTCGTGCTCAGCCCCTGAGCCACGCGCTCGTCCTGCGTCAGATCCGGCGGAAAGTCGATATCGATATTGAGATTCACATCGCCTTCGAGCTTGATCCTCCAGCCGGATTCCCGAGGGATGTCCATCTTCGATTGGAGCCGGGTCTGCTGGATGTCATCCACGTACCAGATCTGCTCCTGGATGATCTCGGTGCCCTCCCGGGTTGTTCCGATGTGCCGGTAGTGGTTCAGGGCGATCGTATCTTTCTCGATGATTCCGACCGCGGTCTCGATGGGCTGATTGGCGAGGATGAAGTTGTGCTCCGCCCGATAGGAAACGATCTTGCTGCCCAGGCCCTCGGCGATCATGTCGATCGGCTCGTACCAGCTCCGGGCAAGCATC
>JAZFUU010000266.1:0-11311 GCA_036447375.1 Myxococcota bacterium | reverse complement strand
CGCTACCAGGCTGCGCCACGCCCCGAGTTCCCGCGATTTTTTCGGTACCGCGACGATTATGCCGCCTTCGCAGGAGAGGCGCTATTCGCTCATTTCTCCGCCGGCCAGTCTGCGCAAGGCGGCGATGGCGGGTTGGTAGGCGGGGGCGCCGAAGATGGCCGTTCCCGCCACGAACACGTCGGCGCCGGCGCGCGCGGCGCGCCCGATGGTCTCTTCGCCAACCCCCCCGTCGACTTCGAGCGTGACGTCGAGTTCTCGCTCCTCGATCCAGCCGCGCAGGATCTCGATCTTTGGGAGCATGCTCTCGATGAACTTCTGGCCTCCGAATCCGGGATTGACCGTCATCACGAGAACTTGATCCAGATCCGCGAGAACGGCTTCGATCGCGGACGCCGGCGTCGAGGGGTTCAGTGCCACGGCCGCGCGGGCTCCGGCCTCTCGAATTTGCCCGAGGGTGCGGTGAAGGTGTGGGCAGGCCTCCACGTGGACGCAAATCGTAGATGCTCCCGCCTTCGCGAAATCGGTGACGAAGCGTTCGGGCCTTTCGATCATCAGGTGAACATCGAGAGGAAGATCGGTGGCTCGTCGAGCCGCCGCGACGACGAGTGGGCCGATCGTGATATTCGGGACGAACTCGCCGTCCATTACATCCACGTGGATCCAGTCGGCGCCCGCCTGGCCCACCTGGCGCAATTCTTCGCCGAGGCGCGAGAAGTCTGCCGACAGGATCGACGGGGCAATGCGCGGCGTTCGCGTCCTCACGATGTGCGCTCGAAGCGGGCGGCGAAGAATCCGTCGGTATCGTGGAGGTGCGGGGCGCAGCGCAGGAAGCCGTCGTCGCCGACCAGACGCCGAGTCTCGAGGGGCAGCTGGTCGCGCGGAGTCTGCGCGAAATTCTCGGAGTCTCTGAGGAAAGCCTGCACGACTTCCTGGTTTTCCTCGGGTAGAAGAGTGCAGGTACTGTAGACCAACACGCCGCCGGGTCTCAAGACGTCGGCCGCACGCTTGAGAATGGCGAGCTGAGTGGTGGCCAATCGCGCGGGGTCGGTCGCTTTGACGCGCCAGCGGGCATCGGGGTTGCGTCGCAGGGTACCGAGGCCCGAACAGGGCACGTCCACCAGTACCCGGTCGAAGCTCGCTCCCGCCGCGAACTCGCCGAGGGAACGGGTTGCGTCGGCCTCCACGCAGCGAACGGATTCGAGGCCGAGTCGGCGCACGCTGCGGCGGACGAGATCGAGACGACCCGCATGGCGATCGACCGCCAGCACGTGTCCGCCGGTTCCGACGCGCTCGGCGATCGCAGTCGTCTTGCCGCCGGGCGCGGCGCACACGTCCAGCACGCGCTCGTCGGGCTGCGGGTCCAGGAGCGCGACGACGAGTTGGGCGGCTTCGTCCTGCACCGTGAACCGACCCGCGAGAAACGCCGGGTCCAGTGCTGGATTGCCCTTTCGACCCAGAACGATTCCGTCCCGCGCGAACTGGCAGCGCGCGGCATCGGGAAATCGTGCGCGCAGGTCGGTCAGAAGGTCCGCGACGTCCACGAGGCGGCGATTGGCCCGCACCGTGATCGGCGGGATGGCATTGGATGCGGCCGCCAGAGACGCGGCCTCGCTGGGTCCATACAAGTCGACGAAGCGCCTGGCGATCCACGGGGACATGGAGAGTGCGTGGATGAGATGTTCGACGGGATCGTTCTCGAGGGTCGGAGGCGCGATGGACTCGCGTTCGTTCGCCAAGCGTCTCAACACCGCATTGACCAGGCCTGTCGCGCGCTCCGCGCCCGCCGCCCGGACGCAACGCACCGATTCGTCGACTGCTGCCGTCGGCGGAACCTTCTCGGAGAAAAGCAGCTGATAGGCGCCGAGGCGAAGCACCGTGGCCACCAGGGGCTCGAGCTTTTCCAGATCGCGGTCGAGCGCGTGGCGGAGAGCGAAGTCGATTCGACCGCGCCAGCGGAGGGTTCCGTAGACGAGGTCCGTCGCAAAGGCGCGATCCGGAGCGTTGAGCCCGCTGCGGCCCAGGCTCGTGTTCAGCAACAAGTCGGCGTAGGCGCCGGCCCGAGTCACACGTTCGAGGACGCGGAGCGCGAGCAGCCGTGTCCGCGTCGGAGCCGCGCCGCGCCGACGTTCCCCCGCGCGGCGGCCCCTCGGACGGCCTCGGTTCGGACGCATTCGAGACTCCTCGGCAGGTCGAGGCTTCAACCCAACGTGCTCCTGGCGCGACCCGGAAGCGGGTTCTCAGGCGCGCCGAATCGGAAAGGACCGATGGGGGGGCGAGGTCGGTCCGCAACGCCACGAGTCTAGCAATGGGCGGCCGCTAGCCAAGCCGGACCTCGCGCTCGCCGTTGGCTGGCTGCACCTCTAGGGTCGAAGGCCGCGGAAGTAGAAGGTCTTGGCCTCCTATCCGAGCTCGGTGCCGTCGAGGATCGGCCTTCCGCGCAGGTAGTCGGCGGCATCGAGTACGCGGCCGCCGGCGCGTTGCATCCGGAGGGGGACGAGCCAGCCGTCGCCGGTTGCGATTCGAAGGGGTGCATCGGGGCGACACTGAACGCAACCCGCGGTGCGGTCGACCGGCCCGGGTTCAGCCCGGGCGGCGAGAATGCGCAGTTCTGGGTCTCCTTGCTTGGTGTAGGCACCGGGTTTCGGGGCCATGGCGCGGACGCGCCGCACGAGTGAGGAGGCGGCGCAATTCCAGTCGAGGCGCGAATCGACGCGCTCGATTTTCGGGGCGAGGGATGCGCGTGTGTGATCCTGGGGGGTCCAGTTTGCGGTTTCGGAGGCGATCTTTTCGAGGGCCTCGCCGATGGCATCGGCCGTACAGATCGCGAGTCGGCCGGCCAGCTCCCCCGCGGTTTCATCGGCCCCGATATCGATTTCACGTACCAGAGCCACGGGTCCCGCGTCCATCTCTCGCTCCACGCGCATGACGGAGACCCCGGTTCGGGTCTCACCCGCCAGGATCGCTCGGACCACCGGAGCGGCTCCGCGGAAGCGGGGAAGCAGGCTGGCATGGCCGTTGATCAGGTAGCCGAGTCTGGGGGCCTCGCGCACGCGCTTGGGAAGGAATTGCCCGAACGCGACGACCACGCCGAGGTCCGGCTGGGCATCGCGCAACGCGATTGCCACGCTCGCTTCTCCGACCCGGTCGGGCCGCAGCAACGAAATTCCCTCGCGCAGAGCGAATCCGGATACCGGAGAGGGACTCGACGAGCGTCCACGCCCCCGACCGCGATCGGGCTGGCTCACGACCAGCACCACGGAGTGACCGCCCCGGTGCAGGGCCTCGAGGGTGGGAACCGCGAATCCCGGGGTTCCGAAGAACGCGATTCGCAGGCGACGCGCCATCAGGGGGAGTTCCGTCCTAGACCGGTGTGGGTGAGCCGGTCTCCTCCGGCTCACGGCGGAGCTGCTTCTTGCGCTTCTGTACGTACAGGTTTCGCTTGAGGCGACTGATGTGATCGATGAACAGAATGCCGTTGAGGTGGTCGACCTCGTGCTGGAAGCACACCGCTTGCAGGCCGCTGGCTTCGAGTTCGACCTGATTCCAGTCCAGATCGCGTGCGCGTAGGCGAACGCTCTCGGCCCGCTCGACTTCGGCTTCGAAATCCGGCACCGAGAGACATCCTTCGGTCCAGACGATCGCGCCTTCGGGGTCGTGGATTTCGGGATTTACGAGTACCAGGGGTCGGCGTTCGGCTCCCTCCTGGGTCCACTCGGTGTCGACGACGATCAGGCGAACGGCCTCGCCGATCTGGGGCGCGGCGAGTCCGATCCCGGGCTCGTCGTACATCACTTCGAGCATGTCATCGGCCAGCGCTCGGATCTCATCGGACACTTCGGCGATGGGAAGCGAGACCTCACGGAGTCGTTTTTCAGGAAACTTGAGGACTTCCCGGAGGGCCATCGACGTCCCTCGCCGGTGAAAAAGCGGAGTTCGAAGGAATTGCGGATTTCATAGCATGTTCACCGGATGGGTGTCCACGCTCGCCTGAATGCCACTGGGCAGTCGCCGTGCCGCCCTCATCATCGCCTCGGCTGCGCAACGAACCGCCGCTTTGTCCGCACCCTTGACCAGAAGCTGAAAGCGATGTCGGCCCCGCAGTCGGGCCAGCGGCGCCGGGGCCGGGCCGAGCCGTTCGATGCCGGGGGCGTCAATGTCTGCGAGAGATTTTGCGAGTTCATCCGCTCCGGCTCGGGCGGCGGCTTCGTCGGGCCCCGATACGAGCGCGTGAACCAGATGTCCGAACGGCGGATATCCGATGGAAGCGCGGTGGCCGAGCTCCTCGAGGTAGAAGCGCTCGAAATCGTGATCGACCACGGGTCGGATCGCATAGTGAGAGGGGATGAAACTCTGCACGATCACGCGTCCGGGCGCTGCGTCGCGTCCGGCGCGTCCCGCAACCTGGGTCAATAGCTGGAAGGTTCGTTCCGCGGCGCGGAAGTCGGGAAAGTGCAGCCCGGTGTCGGCGAGGACGACTCCCACCAGGCGAACCCCGGGGAAATCGTGCCCCTTCGCGACGATCTGTGTGCCCACAACCACGTCGAGGCGCCGGTTCTGCAGGTCGTTGAGGACTCCCTCCACGTAGCCGCGTCGACGTGCTGTATCGCCATCGAGGCGCGCGACACGTGCTCCTGGAAAATGGATGCGAACCTCCTCTTCGACGCGCTGCGTGCCGAGACCGAGCAGGGCGACGTCCGGGGCGCCACATTGGGCGCAGACCTCGGGCGGGGGCATCGTGCGATCGCAATAATGGCACCGAAGCTTTTGTTCGGGCGTGTGGTACACGAGCGCGATGTCGCACTCGGAGCAGCGCTCGGTGAAGCCGCAGGCAAAACACAGGATCTGCGTAGAGAAGCCCCGCCGATTGAGAAAGAGGATGGTCTGCCCGCCCTGACCGAGGGTTTCGGCCATGGCCCGGCGAAGCTCCGCGGACAGGATGATCCGCTCGCCTCGACGAGCCCGTTCCCGGGCGCGAGCCATGTCCACAATGGTGACGGCGGGTAGCGGGCGGCCCCCGATGCGGCGGGGCAGGACCAGACGACGGAGCTGGCCGCGGTCGGCGGCGAAACGGGTTTCGAGACAAGGCGTGGCCGAGCCCAGGATGACCGGGCACCGGGCCTGGTTGGCGCGGTGGGCTGCCAACTGGTGAGCGTGGTAGCGGAAACCCTCCTCGTTCTTGTACGCGGAGTCGTGCTCCTCGTCGATCACGATCACTCCGAGGTTCTCCAGGGGCGCGAACAGCGCCGAGCGCGCGCCGACAGCAATGGGTGTGGAGCCGCTGCGAAGGCGCTGCCACTGTGCCAGGCGTTGACCGGGGCGCAGTCCACTGTGCAGGATCGCGACCCGGTCGCCGAAGCGGCCGCGCAACCGGGCGACGATCTGGTGGGTGAGGGTGATCTCGGGGACCAGTACCAGCGCCTGGCGATCCTTCTGGAGGGCCTCGCCCACCGCCCGCAGATAGATCTCGGTCTTTCCGCTTCCGGTGACCCCGTGCAGGAGAAAAGTCTCCGGATTTGACTCCCGCACGGCGGCTGCAATGGGTTTCAGGGCGTCCGCCTGGTCCGAGGTGAGGACGACCTCGCTTCCGGGCGGCAAGCTGGACTCCGGTTCGCGACGTTGCGTGTGCTGGGTCGACGAAATCAGGCCCCGGGCCGTGAGCGCCCGCTGCAGGCTCGAAATCTGGGGAAACTCGGCCTTGAGGCTGGCGATCGGCATGGGGCCGTCGCGCGCGAGCCGGCCCAGGAGTGCGGCTTGACGCGGGGCCCGAGCGAGATCGGACAACGCCGTGTCCAGATCGACATGCGGTGCAAGAGCCAGCATGCGGATAGAGGGCTCTCGCCCCGGGGGGCTGCCCTCGCGGACGCGGGAGCAGACGAGCCCGTCCCGTTCCAGCGCTCCCAGGTCTACCGAAGGCAGCTGACGCCGCAGCGCGGAAGCAGCCCGCGGACGAATCGACAGCGCTTCCAGAACCTCGAACGCTTTCCCCTTCGGCACCCCGCTCCGAAGCGCCTCGCGGCCCCGCGCCGTGAGAGCGAATTCCGGGATCCGACGGGGTGCAGAACCCGGGGGCAGAGCTGCGGCCAGGGCGATTCCGATCGGACACAGGATTTCAGCGGCGGCGTCGCGTAGGATGCCGAGCATCGACGCGGACAGCACGGGCTCCGAATCGACCAGTCCCTCCAAGGAGACCAGCCGATCTCGAAATCGGCTGTCCTGCGCGCACTCGACGATCACACCGGTGAGCTGGCGTTCGCGAAAGCGCACCCGGGCACGGCAACCGGGGACGGCCCGGGCCGCGAGACCATCGGGTACCCGGTAATCGAAGATCGCGTCGATGGGGACCGGAAGCGCGACGCGAGCAACCCGTATGTCCGTCGGCGCGAACAGGGGGTCGTCCATGGGGGAATGTTATGCGGGGGCGGGTTTCCGCGCTTCCCGGTCGGCTCGCGCACGGGCTCGCGCTGGCGGGCGGGCGCGAGCATGAACTCGTCGGGAGTCGTGGTCAAACGGAGCCGTCGGGGCCGGACCCTGTGCGTGAACGGGACGTTCGCATCCTGGTATGCGCCCGGGCGCGTCACCACGGGCTCGGTCTGGGACGCCCTCGCGATTCCCGTGCTCCTGCTTCCCCCCGCGCGCTGTCGCTCGGTTCTTATCCTGGGGCTCGGCGGCGGAAGCGCGGCGCGCGTTGTTCGCGCGCTTCGGCCGAGGACGCGGATCGTGGGCGTGGAGCTCGACCCGGAAGTGCTGCGCGCGGCCCGGCGCTGGTTTGCCCTGGACGACCTGGGCATCGAAGTCGTCGAGGGCGATGCGCTCGCGTTCCTTCAGCGGACCCGGCGGCGCTTCGATGCGATCCTGGAGGATGTCTTTGTGGGAAATGGAGACGCCGTTCGCAAGCCGGATTGGCTTCCCACCCCGGCCCTGGCCCTGGCCCGCCGCCGGCTGGCTCCGATGGGCGTTCTCGCGAGCAACACGCTCGATGAAGCGCCCGACGTGGTCCGCGAGATGCGGGGCCATTTTCCGACAGCGTTGAGCATCGGGGTGGCGGACTATGACAATCGGATCATCGTGGGAGCGGCCCGGGGGCACAGCGGTCGGGCGCTGCGATCCGCGGCGTCACGAGAGCCCCTGCTGGCGACGAGCCTGCGCCGCCTCTGCTTCCGAACACTCTGAGCCGCGCGCTATCGGCTCAGCTGCTTGAGTTCCTTGAGGACCTCGCGCGCCGTGGCCTTGAGCGTTTCGAACACTCCCTGGCCCACAGACGCCGCAGCTTCGAAATCCGGCTGTTGCCGTGTGTTGAGCAGACGTCGCATCTCGTCGAGGGGAGCGGCGTTGGGGAGGTCTCGCTTGTTGTACTGGATCACCAGAGGCACGTTCGCCAGGTCGTAGCCCTGTTCGGCGAGGTTTGCCTTCAGATTGTCGAGGCTCTCCAGGTTCGCCTCCATCCGCTCGACCTGACTGTCGGCGACGAAGACCACGCCATCGACTCCCTTGAGGATCAGCTTGCGGCTCGCGTCATAGAAGACCTGACCGGGCACCGTGTAGAGGTGGAACCGGGTCTTGAAGCCGCGGATCTCGCCGAGGGCGAGCGGGAGGAAGTCGAAGAAGAGCGTGCGCTCTGTCTCGGTCGCCAGGGAGATCATCTTCCCCTTGAGGTCGGGGTTGGTTTTGGAATAGATGAACTGCAGATTGGTCGTCTTTCCGCACAAGCCGGGTCCGTAATAGACGATCTTGCAGTTGATTTCGCGCGACGAGTAGTTGATGAACGACATACAGATTCAGACCGAAAACAAGTTGTCGATGTCCTCGTCCGTGATCTCCGCGAAAGGAGTACCACCTCCGCCCGAGGGGCCCTGGTCGGCCTTCTTCTCGATGTCCTCGAAGATCCGCGCGAGTTGACCGCCCGCCTTCTTGACTCGAAGGCGGACCAGTCCCAGGGAGCTGCGGTCGTCGAAAATGACGACCAGAATGATCCGCTTCGGCACCAGGGTGATGTGGAGATTGTCCTTCCGACCCTGGTGGAAATGGACCGGAAATTCATCCTCGCCGACGATCTTGGCGAGGCCACAGGTGGCTGCGATACAGCCGGCGGTCAACGAAGCCAGGCTCGTGGTGTCGATCCCCTGCATCTCGCCCGCTTCGCCGATCAGCTGACCGTTTCGATCGACGACGTAACAGCCCCTGGCATTCGCGTCTTTCACAAGCCGCCGAATCACCGTGAGGACGCGTTCGATGTCCTCTTCGTGCATTACCAGCTGCGTGTCTCGCATCGGCAGTTGCCTCGACAACCAATCGGTTCAAAAAAAGAATTACAGCCGAACCTTACCCCGGAGGCCGATTCCTCGGCAAGCTCCCGGCCGCGCCTAAAATCGGCACTTCCGAGCCTGAGCTTTAGACGGCCCCCGGGTCCGGCTCACTCGATCTTCCGGCGGTTGTCCAGGGAGAGGCCGATCGTCACGTGGTCGGCGTATTCGAGGTCTCCTCCGAGGGGCATGCCGTAGGCGATTCGGGTGAGTTGCACTCCGGTGGGGCGGAGCCGATCGGAGATGTAGTGGGCGGTCGCATCTCCCTCAACGTTGGGATTGGTCGCGAGGATGACCTCGCCGATCCCCTGCTTCCGCACCCGTTCTTCCAGCTCGGCGATGCGCAGACTCTCCGGTCCGATCCCGTCGATGGGAGACAGGACGCCCCCCAGGACATGATATCGACCGCGGAAGCTGCGACTGCGCTCGATTGCCGCCAGGTCCGATGGTTCCTCGACGACGCAGATCGACGTGGGGTCGCGTTTCTCGTCGCGACACAGGGCGCATGGCGATGCGTCGGTGAGGTCGAAGCACTCCTCGCAGAGAACGATGTCCCGCTTCAACCGGCCGATGGCCTCGGACAGCTCAGACACCGTCGATTCGGCGGCTCCCAACAGGTAGAACGCGAGGCGCGTGGCCGATTTTTCCCCGATGCCCGGCAGGCGTTTCAGGCTGGTCACGAGGCGCTCGATCGGGGGCGAGGTTCGCATATCGGCTCTAGGGGTTTCCAGAGCCGAAGGGGAGCGTCGGGGCCAGCCCTCCAGAGGCTTGCTGGAGTTCTTGCTGGATCATCCGCTGGGCGTTGGTCAGCGCGACATTGACCGCGGCGGCGATGAGATCCTGAATCATCGCCCGGTCGCCTGACTCCAGCAGCGATGGCTCGATCCGAATTTCGAGAATTCGGAGTTCGCCGCTGGCGACGGCGGTCACCATGCCCCCGCCCGCCGCTCCTTCGACCCGTCGTCGGGCCAGATCCCGCTGAAGCTCGGCCAGTTTGGTTTGCATCTCGCGGGCCTGGGCCATCAGTTGCCCGAGTTCGGGCTCGCTCACCGTCCACCTCCCAGGGGTCGAATCTCCGCGATTTCGCCCTCAAAGATCTCGATCGCCGCATTCACGGCGGGGTGCTCCAGCGCCTGCTGGCGCAGCCGGCGAATCGATTCCGCATCGAGATCGGTCTCCGGACCGCCGCTCTTCTCGGCGTCGTCTTCGACCTCGATCTCCAATCGCATCGGATGACCGAAGAACTCGCTGCAAATCGCTTCGAGAGCCCCTCGTCGGTCTTCCAGACGCCGAGCCGAGAAGTGCTGGGGAACGGCGACGCGAAGGTGCTCGTCGTCGCGAGCGACGATGCGCCCGCCCTCGAGGGCGGCGAACAGGCCGGGATTCCCTCGGCCGGCCATGGTTCTCAGGCGATCGAACACGATCGGCGCCGGCCCCGAGGGGTCCGGGGGCGGATCGCCCGCGGACTCGGTCCCCGGGGGCCCGGGCTGTGACGCCTCGGATCGCGGAGACGGTTCGGGGGCCCGGGCTTTGCTCGTGCCGGGTCGGGCTTTTTTCCCGGACGGGCCCGACGGACCGGGCCTGGAGGCTCCCGAAGGGCCGGATCCCGCGTCCCCGGGGTCGCCGCTCAGTCGCCGCTCGAGTGCCTCGAGGCGCGATAGCAGGCGGGCGACATCATCACCCGCGGGCATCGTCGCCAGCCGCACCAGCGCCATCTCGAGCGCCGCGAAGGGCCGGGGTGCCCAGGTCAGATCCTCCTGCTCCTTGAGAAGGGCGCGAAACATCCGTCGCAATCGGGTGGTGTCCGTGAGTTCCCCCAGGGCGCGGAGCTCAGCGATCTCTTCCTCGCTCGCCTCGACCAGGTGAGTCGACTCGGGAGCGACCTGCAGCACGACCACGTCGCGCATCAGACCCAACAGGTTTGCGCCGAGCCGTTTGGCGTCGACCCCGGACTCGGCGGCGCGGCCGCAGGCGTCGAGGGCCGCTGCGGCGTCGCCCGAGACACAGCTCTCGAGAATTCCCAGCAGCAGCCGTCGGTCGATCAGGTCGAGAACCGCTGCGACCTGTTCGTCGTCGATGGCGGTATCGCTCGTTGCGCCGCTCGCGCTGCCGGCGCTGCCGAAGGCGATCACCTGGTCGAGGAGGGTCTGTCCGTCGCGCATGGAGCCGTCGGCCTCGCGGGCGATCGCGAGCAGGCTTCGATCCGAAATCTTTATTTTTTCCGCGACCGCGATGAGGCTCAAGCGCTCGACGATTTCCGAAGTGGCGATGCGCCTCAGGTCGTAGCGCTGGCAGCGAGAAACGACGGTGAACGGGATCTTTTCCGGATTGGTCGTCGCGAATATGAACAGACTGCGTGGCGGCGGCTCTTCCAGCGTCTTGAGCAGTGCGTTGAAGGCCGCGGTCGAGAGCATATGCACCTCGTCGACCACGAAGATCCGATATTTCCCGGGAGAGGGTGCGTAGCGCACCGCCTCGATCAGCTCCCGGACGTCGTCCACACTGGTGCGGCTGGCCGCATCGATTTCCTGTACATCGGTGGAGGTTCCCGCCGTGATCTCGACACACGGAACGCAGACGTCGCAGGGAGTGTCGATGGGACCCTTGTCGCAGTTGAGACAGCGGGCCAGGATGCGCGCCACGGTGGTCTTTCCGACGCCGCGCGGGCCGGTCAGAAGAATCGCGTGGGGCACACGGTCGGTCCGGATCGCATTGCGCAGGGAGACCGTGACGTGGGATTGTCCCGCGACGTCGTCGAAGCTCCGAGGACGCCATTTTCGTGCCAGGACCTGGTAACTCACGGGATCGTTCCTCAACTGGCCCGTCGAATTCGGGCTTTCGCAATCGGCCACGGCGAGACGGGATCGCAGGGCACCCCCACTCGCAACCGAATCCCCGCTACCGCTGCTTCCTTCCGGACCTGACGGATTTCACGAGGTTCGTGATCGAGCGGGACCCTGCGATCGCGTCTCGCCGCAAGGGCTCGCTGGCGGAGAGGGTGGGATTCGAAC
>JAZFUU010000265.1:0-5952 GCA_036447375.1 Myxococcota bacterium | reverse complement strand
CATCGACTTTCTCCCGCTTCAGTTGACGCCACACCTTGCGGACGCCGTAGACTCCGAGGTTCTCCTTCCAGACCCGCTCGATCTGCTCGCGAAGTCCTGCATCGCGAACGACCCGATCGGGCAGCTTGGACGGGTTGACTTCACGGGCCTTCTGCTCGTGGTAAGTCGACGGGGCGATCGGCAGCATCTCGCAGATCGGCTCGACCCCGTACTCATCGCGGTGTTTGTCGATGAAGTCCACCATCATCTCGGTCGGCGGTCGAGTTCCGCCTGGGCAAAATACGCGGACGCCTTGCGGAGAATCTCGTTCGCCCGGCGGAGTTCGCGGTTCTCTCGCTCGAGCTCACTCATCCGAACCCGTTCATCGCTTGTGACTCCGCCTCGGAGGCCCGAATCGACCTCGATCTGCCGGACCCACTGGCGAAGCGTCTCCGCGGAACATCCGATCTTCTCCGCGATCGAGCGCATCGTCTCCCACTCGGAGCCATACCGGCCCCTCTGCTCGACGACCATCCGAACTGCCCGCTCGCGGACCTCTTGGGAAAACCTGCTTCTGCGTGCCATGACTCCATCCTCTCAAGGAATGGAGCCTCCGGTAAACCCGGGGCGGTTCACCGCCGCCGGAACTCCGCTTGAAGGCGGAAACGTCACCCGAGTTTGGCTGCGACTCCGCCGCCGAGCCCAAGCGCAGGGAATACGTCCGCTCAGGCTCCACGACGCAAGGCACACGTGGGCGACCCATGCCCTGGCCGCTGGGAAAAGCATCCGGTGGGTGGCGGACCAGCTTGGCCACTCCGACCCCGCGCTGACGTTGCGGGTCTACGCCCATGCGCTCAATAACGACGAGTCGGACCTCTCATTCGCGGACTTTGGCGCACCCGAACGGCCCTATACGGCCCCTCGATCCGATCGCGAGTCGGCCTCGACGGGTAACCCCCTGAATTCCCTGGCGCCCCCGGGAGGACTCGAACCTCCGACGCACGGTTTAGGAAACCGACGCTCTATCCTCTGAGCTACGGGGGCGCGGGAAGAACCGTACTGAAGCATCACTGCAACCGCTTCTGCGCCCGACTCTCTGGGCGGTCAAGGCCCACATCCCTCAGATTCCTGCGATTCGAGGCCGGACGCTGGCCCGGGGCAAAACCCTTCCCCTGATTGAGACATCGGTCCCGAGATCCGCCTGGCCGAGGCCTTTCCAGGGCTCGGATCTCTGAAGCGGCAGCCAGAACCCGCCGATGCGTGCTCCTGAGAGGATGCGTCCTCCGACCCGACCCGAGCCTACCCGACGTGGAGAGCGACCCGCTCTACTGGAAGCAGGTCTTCTAAACGAAGTGGGGCGGCGGCGCGCTGTCGATCAGCGCAAGAACAAGAGCGGGTCCTGGGCTCGGGCTCCCCGGCGCACTTCGAAGTGAAGATGGGCGCCCCTGGCGTTTCCGGAAGCCCCCACCTCCGCAATTACATCGCCCTTCTCGACAAACGTGCCCTTTCGCACCCGGTTGGCCCGATTGTGGGCATACACCGTCTTGAAGACTCCCGAGTGCTTGAGGATCACCACCCGTCCGTAGTCGCCCACGTCGCCGACGTAGACGACCCGTCCGGCCTCCGCGGCGCGGATCCGGGTGCCGCGCCGCGCGGGAATGTCGATCCCGTCGTGCTTTCGACCGCGGCGGTGCCCGAATCCCGAGCTGATGCGACCCCGCAGCGGCCAGGCGAAGCTGAGCTCGGTCTGGCGTTGCGCGCTCACGTCACCGGAAATCTCATGGGAGACGCGCCCCCCCCAGCTCACATCCAGCGGAATCGGCTGAGGCGCCGAGGGCCTCCGGGCATGCGGAATCCAGAGCCTCTGCCCCACCGCCACGTTGGTCACGTCGCGGACCCGGTTCGCGCGAATCACGCTATCCGGTCGCACTTCGTAGTAGCGCGCGATGCGGTAGACGGTCTCGCCCTCTCGCACGGTGTGGATGACGCGCATCGGGGTCGAGCGGCAGCCCGGAATCACCAGGAGCGCCGCTGCACACGCCAGCGCCCCGGCGATCCCCTTCAGGTGCCCCATCCGTGGGTACCGATGAGGTCGACGAATCGGCAGCGTCCGATCACCTCGCTTGCGAAACGACCGTCTCGTGACCGCCGCACGCGGACGAGACGCTGTTCTTCGTGAGTCCCGAAGGGGCCCACCAGCCGGCCTTCGGGCGCGAGTTGCTCCAGCAGCGGCGTCGGAACCGCGGGTCCGCCCGCCGTCACCAGGATCGCGTCAAAGGGCGCATCCGCTGGGCGGCCGAGGGATCCGTCGCCCAGGTAGACCACCACGTTGGAGACGCCCAGCCGATCCAGGGCCGTTCGCGCCCGAGCCGCCAGGCTGGGCAGCCGTTCGATGGAGACGACTCGCGATGCCAACCGGCCCAGGATGGCGGCCTGATAGCCCGAACCGGTACCGATTTCCAGAACGGTCTCGTGGCCCTGAAGCTCGAGAGCCGCGGTCATCGCCGCCACGATACCGGGGGCCGAGATGGTCTGACCGTCACCGATGGGCAGGGCCACGTCTCGATAGGCCTCGCCGCGAAGGGCGTCGGGAATCAGGAGATGCCGCGGCACAGAGGCCAGGGCGTCGCGCACCCGACCCCCGTCATTGGCAACAGCCAACCGCTCGGCCATGCGCCGGCGGGGCAACAGGTACTGGCCCTGCCCTGCAGCCCGGTGTTGAGACACTCAGCTCCCCTCCCGTCTTGCGGCCGCTGGCGGCGTCTGACGCCGATGCGGCGGGGAGGGGTCCGCCCTGGGGTCCATCAAATTTCCGGCGGAACCCGCGAGCCCTCCAGCTTAGGCTGGAAGCGTTGGGAATCCCAATCCAGGATCGGCGTGTCTGGAGTCCTTCTTCTTTGCCCCGGTTCTACGCGGCGGCGCGGGCCACAGCCACGCGGGCCTCCTGTGACAGCGCCAGCTCCAAAGCCGTCAGGGCCAGGGCGCGTGCCGCTTCGAGCAAACCGGCCTCCCCTTCCGGCGACCGGGTCGCCAGAGCGAACTCCCGCGTATGCAGCTGGAGGTTTCGGCCGATCGGGAAGTTCGGATGAATCGTGGGCACGACCCGGGAGACGTGCGTAATGTCGCTCGACCCGATGGATTCGTTCGGCGCCTGGCCCGTCTCGGCCAGTCCGAGTCGTTCCAACTGATCCCGGTAGAGGGCGGCCAGGGTCAGATTGGGTCGCATAGCGGGCGAGGTCGACTCGATTTCCAGGACCTCGAGCCGGGTTCCGGTGGCGACGGCCGCGCCCCGAGCGCAGGCCGTGAGTCGATCTGCGGCGTCCGCCAGCACCTCGTCTTCCAGGGCTCGCACCCAGAATCGCGCCGCCGCGCGCTCGGGAATCACGTTGGGAACGCGCCCCCCATCGGACACGATCCCGTGAATCCGCACCCCGGTCGACAGCTGCTGGCGCAGCAGACCCGTGGCCACGAACAGCGCGATCACTCCGTCCAGGGCATTGATCCCGCGCTCGGGATAGGCGGCGGCATGGGCCGCCTTGCCGTGAAAGACGAAATCGAACTTCCGGTTTCCCAGAAACAGGCGGTGGGCCCGCCGCATGTCGGCCGCGTGGGCCATCATGGCGACATCCACCCCGTCGAAGACCCCGGCCGCGACCAGCCGGCGTTTGCCCACGCCGGTTTCCTCGGCGGGGGAGCCCACCACCAGAAGACCCAGGGCTTCGTTCGGAAGCGTGGCCGCCAGAGCCGCGGCCGCCAGCAGGCTGGCCGGGCCCGAGAGATTGTGGCCGCAGGCGTGTCCGATCTCGGGCAAGGCGTCCATCTCTGCCAGCAGAGCCACGGTTACGGTTGGGTGCGCCGCACCGTGGCGCCCGAGGAATGCGGTCTCCAGGTCATGCACCCCGCGCTCGATTTCGAAGCCCCGGCTCTCGAGATAGTCGATATAGCGGGCGCTGGTCTCGTGCTCCTCCAGCGACAACTCCGGATGCTCCGACATCCAGCGGGCCAGGGCGAGAGCGTCTTCCGCTCCCCTATCGATCTCCTCCAACAGGCGCGCCGCCTGATCGGTGTGATTGCTCACCGCGCTCTCCCTGCCGGACTGAACCGGCCGGCTGTCGAATCCAGGTCAGGCGGCCTCATCGGGCAGGTTCAGCGTCATGGACAGCCACTGCGGGGAACTCTCGTCCGAACCTTCGCGGTCCGGCGCGCCGCCTTCGAAACCGAAGTGCTCGAGCAGTCGGATGCAGGCCGCACTGGTGGCCGGGACCCGGGCCACCAGCTGGTCCACACCCGACACCCGGCGTGCGAGATCGTAGGCGGCCGATAAGAGCGATTGCCCGATCCCGCGGCGTCGGATTTCGGGGGTGACGTAGAAACCCCAGATCCGGGCGCGATTGTGGGCCTCCGGTTCCCGCAGCACACCGACGACCCCGACCAGGCTCACGGCGAAGGCTCCCAGGATGCTCGGCGGGGCCTCGCGCGGGAGTTCGGCAAGGGCGCTTTCCACGGCGCCCGAGGAGCGGCCCGGATCCGATTCCACAGGGATGGCAAAGGCCAGCGGGTCGGTCTCGAGGGCACCGCGCCTCAGGTCGAAGTAGGCGGCCGTGTGCTCGGCCGTCAGCGCGTAGAGCGCGTCTCGGGCCCTCATGCGGGCGATCGCAACCTTACTGCCGAGGGTGTCCGGGCGGGCGAGCCGATCCACGGGCCGAAAAACCGACGCTAGAGGATTCGGCCCTTCGATGCTGCGCGGCCGCGATCCGGGTGAAATCCCAGGGGATCCGCAAAGGTGAAACGCGCCGGCATGACTACGAGGGCGTTGAAGGGCTTGTTCATGTTCATGGGTCGTGTGATCAGGAGAATCGGCGCCAGGACGGCGAAAGTCGCCATTCCCACACCGGTCATCACGAGCCCGATGGGTCGCAGGAACATGGCGTCGAGCACCACCGGAACGTTGTCCATTTCGGATCGACCGATTTCGCTCGAGAACGTGCCGGCAAATGCCGGAGTGCCGGCCCCGAGGAGCAGCGCACCGGTCATGAGCGCTGCGGTGAATCGACGCAACCGAGGAATCATGGGAAGCCCCTCCCGTGTGGTGGACCCCGTATTCATCGGTGGTTGCGCGAGTCGACTGAAGCCGCCGAGGGCACGCTCGGAGTCAGATCCCGGCGAATCGGAGCAGAAGCCTTGAGGGAAGCCCCTGCGCCGCCGATGAGACGGCTGCCGGGGCGTTCCGGCCGGAGGTGGCTCGATCGATGCGTCTCTCCGACCGGCAGATCTCGTTCCTCCCCGGCTCGCGCGCCGAGGGTCCGCTGATCGCCCACGCGAATTTCCTGACCGAGAGCGGATGCGAGGGGCTTCAGGGAACCCTGTTCAGTCCGCCGGTTCCGGCGGACGCATTCACCCGATTCCTGGAACGCGAAAAGCCGGACTGAGCCCCGAGCTCAACCGTCGATCGGGCAGGTATTTCCCGTATTGAGCTGGTCCGGCTGGTCGACGTTCTTCGAGACATTGTTCGCGAGCACGGTCCCGGTGCCCTCGTCGCAGAGCATATGGCGGGCCTTCGACACACTGTTGTTCCGGACCGTCACTCCGGTGACCCCCAAGTCCACCTCGAGCGCCACGCCGTTCACATTCTTCACGACGTTTCCGTCGACGATGTTGTCGCTGGCCCCCACGTCGATGCCGTCCTCGATCAGGTCGACGAGTGTGTTGGCCTGAATGGTGTTCCCGGTGCCGCTGATATTGATGCCGTCTCCGTGGCAGTCCGTCGCCTGGTTCCCTGTCACGGTGTTGTTCATGCCGTTTACGCTAAAGCAGTGGTCGTTGCGGCGGTCGGCGCCGATCTCCTTGACCTTGTTTCGCTGCACCGTGATGTCGTCGCCGTCCACCTGAATCGCCTGTGCGGCGCGGGTCACTTTGTTCCTCTCGGCAATCATCCCGGTCGCGTCGGCGTCCAGTACGATGCCCACGGCGTCG
>JAZFUU010000264.1:0-10854 GCA_036447375.1 Myxococcota bacterium | reverse complement strand
GATCTTCTCGACGAGGTGCTTGGGTGTGTAGTCGCGGGGGCCGCGCTCGGGCACCGCGGTTTTTCTCGTCTCGGCGGGCTCGCTGCGCGGAGCCGGGCCAGCCCATGCGAGGGCCTTTCCGTCCCGAACGGCGACCTGTTGAATCTCGACCAGCTCCTCGATGAGCGCCTCGATCTGGGTCTCGTCCAGGCCGAACTCCAGCCGCAGGGCGCTGAGCGAGACGCGTCCGTTGCGTTCCAAGAACGCTCGGGCTTTCTCGACGGTTTCCAGGAAGCGCATCGTCCTCGGTCGAGCCGTCAGCTCGCGGGCTCGTTCG
This sequence comes from Myxococcota bacterium, assembly GCA_036447375.1. GTDB lineage: Bacteria > Myxococcota_A > UBA9160 > UBA9160 > SMWR01 > JACZXC01. The sequence goes on along the minus strand of JAZFUU010000264.1, from coordinate 10,538 downwards.
CGATCCGGTCCGTCAGCAGCGCGACCAGGGCGCGCTTGTCGATCTTGCCGCTGTTGGTAAACGGCAACTGGCCGTCTTCATAGAAGTAGAAGTGGCGGGGGATCTTGTAGGCCGAGAGATCGGCGCGCAGGCGTTCGCCCAGGGATTCGGCACTCGCGTTCTCGTCCTTCTTCAGGATGACGGCCGCGGCCACGTTCTGCCCTCGGGCCGGGTCGGGTACGCCCACCACGAATGCCGACCGCACCTCTGGAAGAGACTCCAGCACCACCTCCACCTCGCGTGGAGTGACGTTGGCGCCGGCGGTCTTGATCATGTCGCCCAACCGCGCCTTGAAGTAGAGATAGCCGTCTGAATCGAAGCGGCCTCCGTCGCCGGTATGGTAGAAGCCGTCCGGATCGAAAACCTCTTCGCGCTCCAGCTTGTGCAGGCCCTGCATGAGGCTGTACCCGCGGACGCAGATTTCCCCGAACGCGCCCGCTTTCAGCGTCTCTCCGGTCTCGGGGTCGACGATCTTGTGCTCGAGCCCCGGCACCGATTTCCCGAATGAGCCGCGCAGGCTCTCGGGTAGATCGACATCCATGCGAGCGATGGTGTGGGGCCCGCAGGTCTCGGTCATGCCCAGGGAATTCGAGCGCAGCTCGGGATCCTTCGGGCGCACGTCGTCCGGGAGAAGGTCGTAGAGATTTCCGGATCGGATCGACGAGAGATCGCGCTGTTCGAAGCTCGGGTGTTCCATCATGGCCTTTGAGTAGTGGGGCCAGCCCGCCACGATGGTGGCGCGCTCCCGTTCGATGAGATCCAGGGTTCCGCCCGGGTCGAAGGACTCCTCGCACAACATGAGGGCGCCGGCGTGCATGTAGGCGAAGAAGGAGAATACGAAGCCCCCGACCCAGAAGAAGGGCATGGGCGAGAAGGCGCGGTCCTCGGCGTGAATCTCCCGGTAGCTGTTCAGGTGGAAGGAGTGGCGGATGACTCCGCCATGGGAGTGAACGGCGCCCTTGGGGTCCGCTGTGCTGCCCGAGCTGTAGATCGTGACGAGCGGGTCGGCGGGTGCGACGCAGCTCTCCACGGCGGCCAGGAAGCCCCGGTCGATGGCCGGAGTCGCATCGGCGGTCTCCTCGAGGACCCGAACCGGACGTGCCCAGGGCCGCTCGCACTCGCCCCAGACGTACACATTGCGCAGGCAGGGAAGCTCCGGCGCGATCAGGGAGTCGGCCTTCTGGTTGGCGAGGCTCGGTGCGCAGGACTCGAGCCGCTCGAGATAGTCGTTGTTCAGAAGCCGACCGACGCACAATAGCGTATGCAGATCGGCGTGACGCATGACCCAGCCGAGTTCGCGCGGCTTGTAGAAGGTGTTCATCGGAACGACCACCGCGCCGATCCGAGCCGCTGCCAGGAAGCCCACGACCCAATCGGGGCCGTTGGGCGCCAGCAGTCCCACGCGGGTGCCCTTGGCGATTCCCGAGGCCAGCATTCCCCTCGCCAGCAGCTGCGAGCGCTCGTCGGCCTCGCGGTAGCTCATCCGGTCGTCGCCCAGCACGATCAGCGGGCGGTCGCCGAAGGCCTGGGTGCGGGTCCGAATGAACTCGGGAAGGGTCGGTTTGTAATCGGGGAACGGCATGCTCTAGACCTACACCAGCGGTCGGGCGGATGTCCATACATTGGGGTTAGAATGCGTCGGCCGGCCCCACGAGAGGGGGCCCAATGCGATCGGGCCGAACAGGTTCGGGCCGATCGGGATCAGGCGGGAGGCGTCGTGGAGTTCGAGTGGTCGCAAGAGGATCGCGCGTTCCGACGCGAGTTGCAGGAGTTTCTCGACGAGAGCCTCCCGGAAAACTGGGAAGAGATCTCGAAGGACGGCCCCGGGAGCGACGCCCAGGCGGAGTTCGCGTCGGAGTTCTGCCCCAAGCTCGCCCAGAAAGGCTGGCTCACCCAGAACTGGCCTCGGGAGTACGGAGGCCGCGACGCCACTCCCTGGCGCCACGCGATCGTCGGCGAAGAGATGTGGCAGCGGGGCGAGCCCCGAAGCTCCCAGTACATGAACGTCAACTGGGTGGGCCCCACCATCATGCGCTACGGCAGCGAGGAGCAGAAGACCGCCTTCCTGCCGCCGATTTCGGAAGGGCGCGCCTACTGGTGCCAGGGATTCTCCGAACCCGAGGCCGGATCGGATCTGGTTTCCCTGCGCACTCTCGCGCTTCGCGATGGCGATGACTACGTCATCAACGGTTCGAAGATCTGGACCTCCTACTGCAACTATGCCCAGAACTGCTTCCTGGTCGTTCGGACCGATCCGAATTCCAAGCGACATCGCGGTATCTCGGTACTGCTGGTCCCGATGGACACCCCCGGTATCGAGGTGCGCGAGATCCCCTCGCTGGTCGGCGAGCGCTACTTCTTCGAGGTCTTCTTCAGCGACGTGCGCGTGCCGGTCACGAGTCGCCTCGGTCCGGAGAACGATGGCTGGGAGGTGGTGACTTATTCCCTGGCCTTCGAGCGAGTGGGCGCTCCGCGCTACGCCCGCGCCGCAGTCACCCTCGACGAGCTCGCCCGGCTCGCGGAAGAGCGCGGTCTTCTCGAGGATCCCACCGTTCTCGAGAAGCTCGGTGAAGCGCACGCCCTGTGCGAGGCTTCGCGACTGCTCACCTATCGCGTCATCGACCTGCGGGCCCATGATTCTCCACCCACCGCCGATACCAACGTGGCGCGGGTGGCCGGCACCATGGCCGAGAGAGCGGTGTCGGAGCTGGCTCTCGAGCTGTTCGGCTCGGAAGCGCTCGAATACGGTCACGTGGCCGAGTCGCACTTCCGGCTGGCGATGACCGCGGGGGTGGCCGTCGGCACCACCGAAATCAACCTCAACCTCGTGGCGAATCGCTTCCTGGGTCTGCCTCGGGAGTAGCATGGACTTCGAACTCGACGACGATCAGCGCGCCATCCTCGAAGCCGTCGGCCAGCTCCTCGAGCAGCACGCCGGCGCCAAGCGGGCGATCGAGCTGAATCGAAAGGCCGAGTACGACGACACTCTCGAGGCGGCGCTGGTCGACGCGGGTTTCGTGGCCATCGCGCTGGGCGATGACACCGGATTTTTGGAGGCCGCCCTCGTGGTCGAGGCGGTGGCGAAGTCCGGGGGGATGGTGAGCGCCGGTGCGGCGACGCTGGTTGCGCCCGGAGTGGCCGGTCGTTGCGTTCCGGGTCCCGTAGCGCTCGGGTCCAGTCACGACCGGGGGCCGGTGCGGTTCGGAGCCCACGCCCGGACCCTGTTGCTCGATTGTGGCGAGCAGGCGCGCCTGGTCACCCTGGAACACGACGACTCCGAGCCCGTGGCCACGAACTTCATGGTTCCCATGGGGCGCCTCAACGTGTCTCCCGATCGCGGCGAGTCGCTGGGGCCCGGTTCGGGCGAGCGCCTGCGCAGCTGGTGGCGGCTCGCCCTGGCCGCCGAGGCCGTCGGGGCGATGGATGCGGCCCTCGACGTTACGCTCGACTATGTGAAGCGCCGTCGCCAGTTCGGTCACGCGATCGGCTCGTTTCAGGCCGTTCAGCATCGACTGGCTCAATGCGCCGTCTTGAAGGAAGGGGCGCGCTGGCTGGTGTACGAGGCCGCCTCCCAGGGCGCGCCGGACGGAGCGGCAGCGGTAGCCGCCGCCCACGCGACCCGCGCTGCGGGGCTGGTGTTTGCCGAGACGCACCAGTTCACCGGAGCGATGGGTTTCACCCGGGAGCACGACCTGCACGTATGGAGCATGCGCCTGCAGACGCTGCGGATGGAGGCGGGGGGCATGGCGGGGCATCGACGCGCCGCGGCCCGAGCGCGTTGGCACCCGAGCTCCGCGTCGTGAGCCTCGACCTCGCCTTCGACGACGCCCAGCAGGCGATCGTCGATGCGATGACCCAGTTCTGTCGCGACCGTTGTCCCGACTCGGTGATCAAGGATTCCACGGGGAAATTTCCCGAACGCCTGTGGCGCGAACTCGCCGATCTGGGGGTGCTGGCCCTGGTGACGCCGGAAGGCGAGGGAGGCGCCATGGAGATGACGGCGGCTCTCGAAGGGCTGGGCGCTGCCGTATTTCCGGGGCCCCTGGTCGCCAGCTTTTTCGCCACCCAGTTTCTGGGCGAGGGCGATCGGCGGGCGGTCTCGCGAGGTGAAGCCGTAGTCTCGGTGGGGGCACCGCCGCTCATGCCCTGGGCGCCCTCGGCCCATCTGTTTCTGGCCATCGAGGACGGTCGGGTCTGGAAGGGTGCGCCTCGAGGCGGGATCGATCCCGTCGATACCCTCGGCGGTGAGCCCTGGGGCCGGGTCGATCTCGAACCGGTGGAAAACCTGGGCCCCGCGGAGCGGGGTCTCCCGGTCTACGACACCGCCCTCGCCGCCTATCTCGCCGCCGCGGGGCGGCGTCTGATCGAAGATACCGCGGAACACGCGCGCACCCGAAAGCAGTTCGGAAAAGCGATCGGCGAGTTTCAAGCCGTGGCGCATCCACTGGCCGACGGTTTCATGCGACTGGCGGCGGCCGGAACCCTGGCGCGGTGCGCCGCCACCCGTATCGACGCCGGCGAAGCGGACGCGGGGGTCACCGCGGCCGCGGCGAGACTCTCGGCGACCCGCGCCGCCGTCGAAGCGGCCCATACTTGTCACCAGCTCTTCGGCGCCATCGGCATCACGTTGGAAGGTCCGGTGTTTCACGTGTCCCGGCGAATTCGCCAGCTCGCCTCCCAGCCCCCGGGCGATCGGGTGGCGCGCGACACCGTATTGTCGGGCTTCGGCCTGTAGAGACTTTCGACTCGAAAGGAGAGAGCATGACACCCGCCGCGAAGATCGACCTCACGCGACCCCTCGAAGGTGTTGTCTACGAGCGCCGCGACGGAATCGCGTTCATTCGAATCGATCGCCCGGATCGTGGCAACTCGCTGGCGCCCGCCATGCAGGAGATCTTCCGCGCTATCTGGGCCGAAGTGCGCGACGACTCCGAGATACGAGTCGCCATCGTTACCGCCACGGGCGAGCGGCACTTCTGCACCGGCTTCGACGTCGGCGAGGCCTCGGGCGACGCTGCCGATGCGGTGTTCAACAACCGCCCGTTGGCCGAATCCGTGCACTGGTCGCCGCACCAGAATCGCGTATGGAAGCCCGTGATCTGCGCTGTGCAGGGGCTGTGTGTCGGCGGCGGGCTCCACTTCGTGGTGGATTCGGACATCGTGGTGGCGAGTGAAAACGCCGCATTCATGGACACCCACGTCAACGTGGGTATGGTCGGCGCACTCGAGAATATCGGCCTGGCTCGGCGCCTTCCGCTGGGCACCGTGCTGCGCATGACCCTGCAGGGGCGCGACTACCGCCTGCCCGCCCAGCGCGCCTACGAGCTGGGATTGGTGGACGAGCTCGTCGCCACACCCGGCGACGTGCTCCCCGCCGCCGAGGCGATCGCCCGCTCGATTCTCAAGAACTCACCCCAGGCCCTATCGCTGTCGAAGCAGGCCGTCTGGGGAGGCCTCGAACGTGGCTACCGGGATTCTCTGGAGCACGGCTGGGGACTGTTGCGACTGCACTGGGCCCATCCCGACTTCGTCGAGGGACCCCGCGCCTTCGCCGAGAAGCGAGATCCCCGCTGGAACCCCGACCCCAACGCCCGAACCGAGGACGACGCGTGAATTTCCGCTTCTCCGAGGACGAGGAGGCCTTCCGCGCTCGGGTCGTCGAGTTTCTCGGCGACTACCGCGACCTCGACGCGTTCTTCTGTCAGGGGCACAAGTGGTCGCAGGTGAAGCGGCTGTTTCAAGCGATGGCCGAACGCGGCTGGCTCTCGCTGGGCTGGCCCGCGGAAGTCGGCGGCGAAGGCAAGCCCATCGCCTACGAGTACATCCTGTGGGACGAAGTCGGGTATGCCCGCGCGGCCCGCAATCCCCTGGCCTCGGGAATCGTCGCGAAGTCCATCATCCGTTATGGGAGCGAAGCCCAGAAGCAGAAATGGCTGCCTCCGATCCGCAGCGGCGATCTGCACTTCTCTCTGGGTTACTCCGAGCCCGAGGCCGGTTCGGATCTCGCGAGCGTGCGATGCCGCGCGGAGCGAAGGGGAGACAGCTACGTCGTGACCGGGCACAAGTGCTGGCAGTCCTATGCCCAGGACATGGACTGCCTGTGGCTGTTGTGTCGCACCGGATCCCAGGAGAGTCGGGGCCGGGGTCTCTCGCTCTTCATCGTCGATCTCGAAGCCCGCGGCGTCAGTCTGCGGGCGCTTCCCACGTTGGACGGGGACCAGCTCAACGAAGTGCATCTGGAAGGCGTCGAGATCCCGGCAGATCAACGCATCGGCCCCGAGAACGGCGCCTGGACGATCATGGCCGAGGCCCTCGCCGACGAACGCCACATCCAGTTTCCGCCCAAGCGGGTGCGCCGCGATTTCGAGGAGACGGTGGACTGGATCCGGGAACAGGGCCTCGATTCCGACCCCGCTGTTCGGCGCGCCCTGTCGGACCTCGCCGTCGAGGTCATGGAAGTCGAGATGTTCGCGCTGCGGGTGCTCGACGCGATGCAGTGCGGCCGCTCTGGCGTGGTCGAGGCCGCGGCCAACAAGGTGTTCCAGAGCGAGGTGTGCCAGCGCATCGCGCGATCCGCCTTCGACTTCGGCGGGCCCGAAGCGCTGGTCGAGGCTGCGCGGGTCAATACCCTGTGGCGTCAGAGCCTGTGGGAGACGATCGGCGGCGGCACTTCGGAAGTGATGCGCGGCGTGGTGGCACGACACGGCCTCGGTCTCGGCGGGCGAAACTAACTCAGCGTCGCGTCGGCGTACGGATGGGAAGACAGGCCAGCGGATCCAGGGCGCGGTCTTCGATGCGCACCTCGAAATGGAGATGCGGCCCGGTCGAATTTCCCGTCGCGCCCATGTCTGCGATCGGTTGACCCGGCTCGACCTCGGCCCCCTCGAGCACGAAGGTGTCCATGTTGTGCGCGTAGACGGTTTTGTAGCTGCCCGCGTGCTTCAGGATCACGACGCGCCCGTAGTCGCCTTTTTGACCGCTGAAGATCACCGTTCCCGCCGCGGCCGCACGCACCGTCTTTCCGCGGTATCCGGCGATGTCGATGCCGCGGTGCGCTTTCCCCCGCCGCATCCCGAACCCCGACGTGACCTTTCCGTTCGCGGGCCAGTCAAACGCGAGCTTCGATCCGGAGTCCGTCGAATCCCCGCACGCCGGCGTCGCCTGTGCCGGCGGCTTGCCGGTCTCCAGCGGGGGGGGGACCCGGGCGTCGTCGGGTCGCGGATTCCCCTCATGGACACAAGCCAGAGTGAGACTCATCGACAGAACGCCCAGGCTCATCGACAGAACGCCCGGAGAGGCGTTTCGCATCCGACTTCGAGCACGGCTCGGCTTCATCGACGAAACCGATCGGCACGCGCTGCCATGGCCTTGAGGCTGCCGACAGCGTGAGCGTCGTCTGAACCGACTCCGATCCTGCCCGTGCTCTGATCCTGCCCCGAACTGGCGACTAGGATTTCATTCGACGCCGTCCGAGGACCAGCAGCCCCACCACGCCCGAACTGAGCAGCAGGAACGATCCCGGCTCCGGCACGACCTGGAGAAAGTGCCACCGGGCCTCGACGATCACGGCGAAACCCCCGAGATCCGTCAGGATCTGGGCCGGCGTCACCAGCTGAATGCGGCCCGACGTCGTCACGGTGCTGGATGTCAACGAAGCCGGGCCGTGCGCGTAGCCGGAGCGAGAAACGAGAGTTCCCCCGTTCTGGGTCGAAATCCCCGTGATGGAAGCGATCCCGCTCGTCCAGGGCGCGCCCACGACGGAAAAGCCCACGCTCTTCGCAAAGCCCTGGAAGCTGCCACCGAGTCCGACGCCCACCGTGCCGTTCACCGTCAGCGGAACCGAGAGGATCGAGCCGCAGCTCGCCGTCAACACGCACATCTTGAAATTTCCCCGAACCGCCATCTTGGCGTCGGACAGCCCCGTGGCCGTCGAGAACGCTCGGGCATAGCCGGGGTAGATGGTCACCGTCGCCGTCGCCGAGCGGATGCCTCCCGTCAGGAACGATGTCGATGTCGTGGGCAGCATCGACCCGGTCCCCGGAACGTCGCCTGCGACCGCGGTGAACGTGGTGAGGTGCCTCGTGGTGGTGGTGGTGGGGGTGGTCGGCGGCGTCGGCGGAGGGAGAGGCAGGCCCGCGGAGCCGTTGATGTTCGCGACCGATTGGCGAGTGCTGACGACTAGAGGCGCCAAGCCGCCGGTGGCGATCAGGACGGGGAACTCGCTGCCGGCCGAAATCGCTAAGAAAGCCCCCGCTGACATGGGACGCGAGTAAAACGTGAACACCCGTTCCACGTTGATCTTGCCGGTGTAGGCCTCGAGGGCGTTGAGGTCGTCACCCCCGGATTCGTCGAGGCCGAGTCCCTCGATTCCGAGGGTGTGCACGCCGGCGATCCCGGGGGCGGGAAACGGCGGCGAGATGATGTCTCGGGTCAGGACGTCGCCCTCGAGGAACGCGCCGCCCGGCGCGACGCTGAACTGGACGAGGTGGCTCGACACCACGCAACAGCCGGGGCCGCTGCCCGACCAGTTGGAGGGACCGAGGATTCCCGGCCTGATGACTCCGAACGTCGGATCTTCGAAGGCCATGATATTGAGGGCGTCAAGATCTTCGCCGGCGATCCCGAGGATCACGTCCGTGGCCGGGCCCACGCCGAAGAGGCTCGCGATGAAGGGCCCGAGGAGCGGCGCGCCCGCCCCCGGCCGTACGAAGAGAATGTCGCCCACCGTGACACCCAGGATGCCGAGGGAGGGAGATCCGGGGGCCAGCGAGAAGTAGATTCCCCGCGGCGCGGCGTCATTGCTGTAGTCGAAGCCGTCGAGATCGTCTCGCAGCGGGCCGAGCTGGGGGCTGGGGGCGTTCCAGGCTGCGTCTCTTTCGTCTCCGAACCCCGTCGGCCCGTCCCGGTAGCCGTTGGGGGGCAGGGCAACTTGGTTGCGCGAGTACGGAATCTGTTCGAAGACGTCGCCACTGGCTTCCGGGGGTTTGGGAGTACCCGTCGGGGCCGGGCACGTTCCCGCGGTTCCGACCGTGACCTCCTCGAACACGCCCGTTGGCGCATCTCCCACCGCGAACTCGTCGACGGAGAAGGTGAGGATGTGGCGACCCTGGATCGGAAGATCGTCGCCGAAGCTGAGCGCGTCGATCTCGTCGCCCAGCACGAGTCCGAGCTGCGCGAGTGTGAACGCGACGATCGGGGGAGAACAGTCGGGGAGTCCCGCTTCTGTGAGGAGATCGTCGACCCCAGGAGCCGGGACGGGGGTGATTTCACCGGCACTCAGCTGGCTGAACGTCGACCCGGAGGCGACGGACGCGACCGAGGCAACCAGAAACCCGACGAGACTGAGCCGTGTCGACTGCAACGTGAATCGTTTCCACATGCTGTACCCCCTGCTTCGATTGGGAACTCTGCATCACGGTCGACCTGTTCGATTTGCGGTGCCGAGCGTGAACGGTCTGGCCGTTCGGGGCCTCCGATCTTCCGACCCCCCTCGGGAACGCCCAGGCCAGAATCCGGATTAAACGCTCCGGGCGGGCCCGAAGTCAAGAACTCTGCACATGAGTTGCCGCCGGCTTTCACACGTGTGTTGGATGGCGTCACGAACCGACCGGCCGCGGCTACTCACCTTGGAACAGGTGGAATTTGGGATGACGCAGAGCGCTTCTTCTTCGGTCGTCAAAATCGGCGCGATCAGCCGCCGTGTCCCTCGGAAATCCGGGTCGGGCCGGCTGATCGCCCCGACGTCCGGGCCCGTCGTCTGGGCTGTGGGAGGTGGGAAGGGCGGAGTCGGCAAGTCGGTAATTACGGCGAGTCTGGGGGTCGCCCTGGCCGCTCGCGGCCCCCGCTGCGTCGTCATCGATGCCGATCTGGGGGGGGCGAACCTTCACACCCTGCTCGGCGTGTCGAATCCGCGGCACACCCTATCGGATTTCCTGAGCGGCAAGGTCCGAAACTTGTCCGACGTGATGAGTCCGACCTCCGTTCCCGGTCTGTTCCTGGTGAGCGGCGCTCGATCCCAACTCAACGTGGCGAATATGCATCACGCCCAGAAGCGGAAGCTATTGCGTCACATCGCTCGGCTCGAGGTATCCCAGGTACTGCTCGATCTCGGCGCCGGCAGTGCGTTCAACGTCGTCGATTTCTTCCTGGCAGCGCGGCGCGGAATTCTCGTGGTGGCACCCGAGCCCACTTCGATCGAGAACGCCTACCAGTTCTTGAAGACCGCCTTTATCGCTCGCTTCGATCGGTGGCCAACGATCCCACGATTCGCGCCGTCCTCGAGACGGCGCTCTCGAATCGGTCTCGTTCCCCGGTCTCATCGCCCCGAGAGCTCATCGCCAGTGTGATGGAAATCGACCGGCACGCTGGGGAGGCCCTGGAGGCTCGCGCGCGAGCCTTCAGCCCACTGTTGATCGTGAATCAGGTCGATCGGGTGGAACACCGGAAGGTGGGCCTCGAGATCGCGACCGCCTGCGAGCTCTACCTGGGAACCCAGATCG
>JAZFUU010000263.1:0-8377 GCA_036447375.1 Myxococcota bacterium | reverse complement strand
GCCGAGGCGGCCTATGCGAGCTGGGCCCGCCTCGAGCAGGCGCTGGACGACCCTCCCGCGAACGCCAAGTAACCGGAAACCCCGCTGCGAGGCGAGCCGCAGGCTCGCCGTGCGGGTCCAAGGCCGAAGGCCGCGGAAGTACATCGGACGGACCCGCCGAACACCCGCTGCGAGGCGAGCCGCAGGCTCGCCGTGCGGGCAGGCGGGCTCTGCCCGCCGATAACCCGCCGAACTAGCGTCCGATCTGGGACGGATCCTGCGACAGGTCCTTGATCAGGTTCTTGTGGTGCGCCTCGAGCGTACCCCCACCGATCTCCAACAGCTTGGCGTCCCGCCAGAGGCGCTCCACGACGTACTCGCCCATGTAGCCATAGCCCCCGAGCACCTGGATCGCGGCGTCGGCGGCGCGCTTACCCACCTGCGATGCGAATAGCTTGGCAGCATCGGCATCCACCCGCTGACCCACCGCCGACAGATCCATGCGTCGAGCGGTTTCGTACACGAGCACCCGGGCGGCCCGGAACTCGGCAAAACTCTCGGCGATGTATCGCTGCACCTGCCCGTGCTCCCGAATCGGCACGCCGAAGCTCTTGCGCTGGTTCGCGTAGGCCAGCATCACTTCCACGCAACGGCGGGCAATTCCCACTGACATCGACGCCAGGGTCAGCCGCTCGATCTCGAGATTGCGCATCATCGCGAGCGTCCCCTGGCCCTCCTCCCCCAGGCGGTTCTCGACGGGAACGCGAACACCATCGAAGATCAACTCTGACGTGTAGGACGATCGCATGCCGAGCTTGTCCTTCCACTTTTGTCCCAGCGAGAACCCCGGCATGCTCGACTCCACCAGAAACGAAGTCAGGCTTCTCGGACCTGTGGCTGCGTAAACGATGAAAGCGTCGCCCGGAGTGTCTTCATCGATGCCGCCGTTGGTGATGAACGTCTTGATGCCATTCAGCACGTAGACATCGCCGTCGCGTTTCGCCTGGGTGCGCATGGCGAGGACATCGGTCCCCACCTCGGGCTCCGTCATGCAGAGGCCACCGATCCATTCCCCCGAGGCGGCTCGCGGGAGGACGTGCTTTTTCTGCATCTCGTTCCCGTTCACGTTCACGTTCTGCGCGAACAGCACCGCGTGGGCGAGCATCGACAGTGTGAAGCCCGGGTCGGAGCTGGCCAGCGCCTCGTAAACCTGCACCACCGCCGTCGCATCGAGACCGGCCCCGCCGTACTCCTCGGGAATCGTCACGCCGAGCAGGCCGAGCTGGCCGGCGCGCCGGAAGAGGGCGTGATTGAACCGTTCTTCGCGATTGTGAGCGGCCGCCTGGGGCTCGACCTCGCGCGCGACGAACTCCCGCAGAGTGTCTGCGAGCAACGCGTGCTCCGGAGTCGGCGCCGTAAGGTCGAACCCTCGCCAGTCGGTCGCGCTCATGAAGCCCCCGGGCTCACGGCGCTCAGTCTACCGGCCGTTGCCTCGGAGCACATCTCGAGACCCCCTGTCGGGGTGTTCGAAACGGGCCCTAGACAGAGACGAGTACGCCCGTCACAAAGGCGCCAATGGCCGCACGCTCGGCCGGCGACGTCGCGTGGAAGATGACGCCGACATCCGGGACGAGCTGATAGGCCATCTCGCCCTCGAGCTCGAGGGTTTGCGAGGCCGGCAGCTCGAAACGGAGGCGGATGCGGGTGCCGAGGAGCAAGGGCTCCGGCGAACGCATCAGACACCCGTTCTCCGACAGCGAAAGGATCGTCACTCTCCACGCTTCCACCCCGACACCGGTTTCTTCCCGGCGACCGCAACGCCCGACGATGTGTGTGAGGACGCGCGGCGTCGTGCGGGGCGTTTCCTCGAGCACTTGCTGAATGACGCGGTACAGCTCGTGCATGCCGGGGGGCCGGCGAAGCGCGCCGACGATCCGCGGATCCGCACCGCTAACGCCGTGGCGCCCGGTCAGCGCCAGGATCGGCGCCAAACAACCGTTGTCGTCGGGAATGTCGGCGAGATTCCGCTCGTCCACGATCCGCAGGGCGGGCCCCCGCCGCACGATCTCAGGCGAGAGAGACTCGAATTCCTCCGGAGTGACGATGATATACCCGAGCTTGGCCAGGATGAGCCGCGTGATGGGCGCAATCGCTTCCGGGGCGGCGTGCATCACCAGTACGCGCTGCTTTTCGAGTCGGGGGTCGGTCATACCTGCCTTCACATCGACCGGGCGCGGCGGAAAACTGAGAGGAAGCACGGGATTTCACGGGATTAGCCGGTAAACTGCGGATGTGAACCAACACCCGGACCTGGCTGCCTGGCTGATTTCACGCCGCCGCCAGATCGAGCGCACGATGACCGCACACCTGGGGCCGGCGGCACCTGGCGCCGACTCCGACGAGACCGAGGTACTGCGCCGTTTCCGCTCGTTCGCCTCGGCGGCCCTCCAAAGGGGAACGGCCGCCGAACCGTCACTGGACGGAATCCGGGCCAACGAACGCCGAGTGAACGCCCTCCTGAACGCCTGGTCCGATGCGGCCACCGAGGTCGCAGCGGATCGGGGTGACGCGTTGCGCACGGCCCTCCAGCCTCTGCTGGTCCGCTTTCGAAGTTCTCTCAAGACCACGGGCGCGGGCCGGCGGGCGCGGGGCGCGCCCCGAGCCAATCGGCGTGTGGTTTCCGCGGCCATCGACCGCGTCGCGGACTCATTCCTGGCCGTCGACGCGGACACGGGACGCATCGTCGACGCCAACCCCGCTGCTGGCGCGCTCCTGGGAGTGGCCCGCGACGCGCTGCTGGACGTCGAGGCCCTGTCCTTCGTACCGTCAGCATCCCACGGCGTCTGGTGGACCCACCTGGACGCAGTCACCGAGGGTTCCGAGCCACACCGCTTTACCGCCAACCTCCGGGACGCCACGGGATCGACGATCCCCGTGGAGTGCACCATCACGCGTTTCGCGACCCGCAACCGCACCCTCGCCCTGATCCTCGCCCGCCCCCTCTAGTTCGACCGTCGTACCTGGAAGTTATTGAAATCGCTCGAGAATCAGGCGACGCCTGCTTCGGGGTCTACGAGCTGCGCAGGTCTCCGAGATGGTGGCGAAGGAACGCGAGAGTGCGGCTCCAGGCGTCCCGGGCAGCGGCGGGATGAAAGGCGTCGGGCCGGGTGTCGTTCATGAAGGCGTGGCCAGCCCCGGGATAGACCACCACTTCGGCGGGTATGCGGTCGGCCGCGACCTGCCGCTTCAACAATTCGACGTCATCCAGCGGGATGTACACGTCGTCGGCGCCGAAGAAGGCGAGCAGCGGGCAGCTCCGATCGGCGATGGCATCGAGGGGCTGGCGGGACGGGGTCTCACCAACGGCCCCCTTGCCCGCAAGCAGGCCGTGCTCGTAGGAAAGCATCCCATAGAACGGAACCGCGGCGGAGAGACCCCGACACGAACAGGCGGCGAGCAGGGTGTACATGCCGCCCATGCAGAAGCCCGCCACGGCCACCGGTCGCTCGCTGTCTCGAACTTCGCGGGCCAGGAAATCAATGCCCGCCTGGACATCCTCGAGAACGGCCCCATCCGACAGAGCGCAGATCCATTCGCCCGGATCGTCGATCGTCACGGAGTCGAGCCGGCGGTACAGGTCGAGCGCCAGAACGTCGAAGTCCTCCTCCGCCAGGCGTCGAGCCCATTCGCGCGGGTGATCGCCGAGGCCCCAGACATCGTGAATCAACACGACGCCGGGAACGTCACCGCGATCCGGCCCGGCGAAATAACCGAGCTCGACGTCCCGCGTCTGCATCGCCCGAGTATACTCGGCCGCCATGTCGTACGAACGCGAGCTGGAAGTCGCCCTGGAGGCGGCCCGAGACGCGGCCGCCGTCCTGCGACGACACTACGCAGGAGATCGAAAGAGTTGGGAGAAGTCGAAGGACAACCCCGTCACCATGGCGGACCTCGAGTCCGATCGAGCCATCGCGACGCGGTTGAAAGCGGCGTTTCCCGACGACATGATCCTCTCCGAAGAAACACGGAGCGACCCGTCGCGCACCCAGCGTAGCCGCGTCTGGATCGTCGATCCGATGGATGGGACCAAGGAGTTTACCCAGCAGATCCCCGAGTTCGCCGCGTCGATCGCCCTGGCCGTGGACGGCGAACCGCGGGTCGGCGTCGTTCTGAACCCCATCACCGACGTCGCGGTGTGGGCGGCACAGGACGCGGGCACCCATCGCGATGGAAACCGCGTGCGGGTCTCGTCGTGCCCGAAACTCGCAGACGCCGTCGTCATCGCCAGCCGAACCGAGATTTCGCGCCACCGGTTCGATCCCTACGAGGGATGGTTCGGGGAGATCCGGCCGCTGGGCTCCATCGCCTGGAAGCTCGCCTGCATCGCCTGTGGGGAAGGTGATCTCAACATCTCGGTCGTCCCCAAGAACGAGTGGGACGTCTGTGCCGGCGACCTGTTGGTCCGGGAGGCCGGCGGTGCCTATCTGGCCTTCGACGGATCCCGCCGCCGCTACAACCAGGCCGACCCGCTGATCGACGCCGGCATGGCCGCCGGCCCCACCCATCTGCTCGATGCGTTCTTCCAGCGAGAACGGGGCCGAAGCAACTCGGCCTGACGCTGCCTCAGCGAAAGGTTGCGCAACGCAACAGGTTGAACGGGACGGAAGAACGAGACCCGAATGGACCCGCGCTTCGTGCTGCTGCTGGCCTGTTTTTTCCTGTCGGGCTTCGCGGCGCTCCTGTATCAGACCGCATGGACCCGCGAGCTAAGCTTCGTCTTCGGAACCTCTCATCTCGCCGTGGCGGCGGTCCTTGCCGCCTACATGGGCGGGCTCGCGCTGGGCGCTGCGGTGGCGGCTCGCTATGCGATGCGGCTGCGACGGCCGGTGCGGGTCTATGGCGTGCTCGAGCTGTCCATCGCCGTCTGCGCCCTGGGGGTACCCTGGGGCATCCGGGCCCTCAACGCGCTCTACGTGGGGCTGCTGGGCGGCGGTAGTGCGCTGGCCGAGAGCGCCTCACTCCCGGCAAGCTTGTTTCAGCTCGCCGGCGCCTTCGCCCTGCTGCTACTGCCAACGGCGTTCATGGGCGCCACTCTGCCCCTGCTCGCGCGCCACGCCGTGCGTCGCGAGGAAGAGATCGCATCGCGTGTGGGTGTGCTCTACGCCGTGAACACGGCGGGGGCGATCGCGGGGACCCTGTGCGCAGCTTTTCTGTTGCTGCCCGAGCTGGGGCTGCGGCGCACGGTGTGGGTCGGCGTGGCCGTCAACACGGCGGTGTTCGGGCTGGCGGTGCTGCTCGCCGGTCGCGCACCGCTTCCGCCCACGCCGGCCGGCGCCGGCGCGAGCGCCCGGACGGCCAACGAACCCTTCTGGATCCTGCCGGCGATTGCCCTCTCGGGTGCGGTCTCCTTTGCCTACGAGGTGATGTGGACGCGCCTGCTGGGGCACCTGCTCGGAGCCAGCCTCCACGCCTTCGCGACCATGCTCGCGAGCTTCCTGTTGGGCATCGCGCTGGGAAGCGCCGTCGCCGCGCGACTCGCCGCCAGCCGCGAACGGGCCGCCCTCGGCTTTGCCTGGTCTCAGCTCGGAATCGCCGTAACCGCCTACGTCGCGTTCGCGCTTGCCGACGGGCTGCCCGAGTTCGCCGCGAGCCTCGGGGCGGGACCCGACGCGCCCCTCGCCAGTGCGGCCGTCGCGGGAGCCGTGCTGCTGCCGATTGCACTCTGCATCGGTGCCACCTTCCCGTTCGCCGTGCGCGTGCTGGCCCAAGATCCCGACCGGGCCGCCGTCGCAACGGCTCGCGTGTATGCCTGGAACACGGTAGGCGCCCTCGCCGGCGCCCTCGGCGCCGGATTCGTGCTGCTGCCCGGCCTGGGCTTCGAGGGCCTATTGACCCTCGGAGTGGTGGCGAGTCTCGTGCTGGCGGCGCTGGCGGCGCTCGCCGTACGTCCCCGGCGGCTGGGGCCGGTCGGGGCGGCGGCGGCCGCCGGTCTCGTGCTGCTGCTCGCGCCCGCACGTCCGCCATGGAGACTCCTGACCTCATCTCCCGGGACGGTGAACGAGACGACCAACGAAATTTATTTCTCCGCCGTCGGGCGCACGAGCAACGTCATGCTGACCAACCTGGGCGGGCGCTACCGGCTCACGACCGATGGACTGCCCGAAGCATTGATCGACCCCGCGGGCTTGCCGCCGGAGCCCACCATTTCGCATTGGCTGGGATTGCTGCCTGCGCTGCTGCGCCCCGAGGCGCGAGACCTGCTCGTCGTGGGGCTCGGAGGTGGCGTGACCCTCGAGCTCGCGCCCCGGTCCTACCAGTGGATCGACGTGATCGAGATCGAGCCGGAAGTGCTGGCGGCCAACCGCTGGATCGCCGACGAGCGAGCCCGGGATCCGCTGTCGGACCCACGTGTCCGGGTCCACATCGGCGACGCGCGCGGGGCGCTGCAGCTGACGGCCAAACGCTACGACGCCATCGTCTCCCAGCCCTCGCATCCCTGGACCGCTGGCGCGTCGCATCTCTACACACGCGAGTTCTTCGCCTTGGTGCGCGCGCGCCTCAAAAGCGACGGGGTCTTCGTGCAGTGGATCGGCACCGCCTACGTCGACGCTGCGCTGCTGCGCTCGCTCCTGGCGACGTTGCTCGAGGTGTTCCCTCACGTGGAGCTCTTTCGCCCGCAGGTGCATGGGGTGCTGTTCGTCGCGTCGGGGACTCCCATCGATACACTGGCGGGGGCCGCGCGGGCCCTGCAAGCCGCGCCTGCGGACTTTGCTCGCGTCGGACTCCATCGCCTCGAAGACATCGCGAGCGCCTGGGCCCTCGACGAGGCCGGCGTGCGGGCCCTGGCGGCAGGGGCGCCGCCCAACACCGACGACCACAACCGGCTCGCCACCCGCTCGGGGCGGCTCGACAAGACGGGGATCAATGCCGAGTCGGCCCGGACCCTGCTGGACCGCCACGATCCCTTGCTCGGTGCCCCGGGTCTCGATCGCTCCGCTCTGATCCGCCGGCTGATGAGCCGGGGCCTGACCGAGCGCGCCATCGACCTGGCGATGGCCGGCGAGGGCGCTAGCGAGGAGGCAGGGCTCGGCTGGGTGGAGCTCGCCGCCGGTCGCTCGGACCGTGCGTCCCGGCACTTCGAGCGTGCGATGTCTTTGTCTCCGGGCAATCGCGACGCGATGGCGGGACGGATCGTGAGCCAGAAGTTCGAGCTCAGCCACGGCCGAACCGTGCCGGGGATCTCCGACGCCGCGCTCGACCCCCGATACGCGGCCCTCATCGCGGGCTGGCGGCACGCCGTCGCCCTGAACTGGAAGCAGGTGCGCGACCTCGACGCCGAGCTCGCGCGCATCGAGCCGGGCGCGTCGCTCTTCGAAGAGGCAACGCGGCTGCGCATCGCCGCGCACCTGGCGGCGAACGACTCGGAGGCGGCCGTCGAAGCCCAGGCACTGGCAGAGACGCTCTTGTCGCGAAACTGGAACCCTTACGACGCCCTGCTCCGCGCGCGCGCGGCGATCCGCGCGGACCGACCCCACGCCGCCTGGGTCTCGCTTCGACGCGTCGCCGGTCGCGCGAGCGCGACGCCGCGCGGGCACGCCCTGGGAGAGAAGTTCCTGGAGATCGCCCGCGAGCTGCCCGAGGACCGGTTCCGGGCCCTGCGCGACGCTATCACCCGGAGGGGGCACAGTGTTTCCCCGGATTCGGCCGGGCTCAGGGAGCCGCCAGTTCCTCGCGAAACTCCGCGATGATGTCGCTGTCTCAGGGATGTCCGGCGATCGGTCGATGAGACTCCGACGACCCCGGAGGACTCGGCGGTGGGAAAAATTTTTGGAATCCTGATGCTGGTGCTCTCGCTCTGGATCGGAATGGAAATCTATCAGCACGGCATGGAAGGAGCCCTCGGAGGGCGCATGGCCTTCCTCGGAGACTCCGACGGCCCCGAGAACGTCGAACGCCGCAGCGTGCCTCAGCGCGCCGGCGACGCGGCGCGTAGAGCCCAACAGGTCGCCGAAGAACGCCGCAGTCGCCTCCTCGACGACTGATCGCGAAACGGCTCGCTCTCAGGAGTACTCGCGAACCGCCTCCACCATCTTCAGCACCGTGTCCTTGGCGTCGCCGAAGATCATCATCGTATTGTCGTTGTAGAAGAGCGGGTTCTGCACGCCGGCGAAGCCGGGATTCATACTGCGCTTCAGGACGAAGACGTAGGTCGCGTGGTCCACGTCGAGGATCGGCATTCCGTAGATGGGACTCCCCTTATCGGTGCGCGCGTCGGGGTTCACCACGTCGTTGGCGCCGATCACGAGGGCCACGTCGGTCTCCGAAAACTCGGCGTTGATTTCGTCCATCTCCACGAGCTGTTCGTAGGGCACCTTCGCCTCCGCGAGCAGCACGTTCA
>JAZFUU010000262.1:0-2127 GCA_036447375.1 Myxococcota bacterium | reverse complement strand
CGGTAGGCCCCATACGTTCAACGTGGCAACTCGGACTCGCATCGCTCCTTCGCAGGTCCGGGGGAACCTCCGAGGAGATCCCCTCGTCCTGAGTGACACCGACCGAAAGAGATCTGTTGCAAAAACGTTGCCGTGGCGGTTGCGGATGCGCCGAGGGCCCAAATTCGGTGGCCATGTGCGAAGTTCCGCCTTTCCTTGCCGCATCACTTCCGGCGCGGCAAACACGCAGGAAGGGAACTCTATTGCTCACCTGACGACACAAATTGCAGTCCCGGCGTTTGTCCGCAATTTCATTCGCAGTCGGCGCCCACGCAGCGGCGGGTCCGAGCCCGCAGAAGACGCGCAGGTTCGAGGCAAGTAAGTCAGTAGCGGGTGACGTTTCGTCGGGTCAGTGCAAAACGAATCCGGTCGGCCAGGCCGTCGCGGTTCAAGACGACAATAAAAACCCTGCGCATGTGCCCTTCTGGACACCGAATTTCGCGCACCCCGTGCCATGAGTTTCCCCGACGGGCGAAGATCAGGCTGCGGTTGCCCAGGGACTGGGACGGAATCGCCCGATCGAAGGCCTCGAAGGAGGGCGCGGAACGGGGATGGAGACGGCCACCGTCGTCGAGGACGACGGTCTCGCCGCCCCAGGTCGGGTCCCAATCTTCCGCCGTGTTGAAATAGAAGATGTGAGAGCCAATCTTTACGGTCGAGTCGCAGTGCGGCGACACGGAGCATCCGTTGGGGGTGTAGTGCCAATGGAAGCTGATGGAAAGCGACTGAAGACCCACCAGCCGACACAGAGCCCGTCGGTAGCGATCGCCCTTCAGTTCCGCGATGAACTCCAGCCAGGGCTCCGGAACCGGGACTCCATCCCGATACTCGAGCGCGTAGCGATCATGGGGTGTCTGGCCCGCCCTACGTTTCTTGTCGAAGAGCCGGTCGAACATCCCGACGTCGGGCAGATTCGCCTGCAATCGCTCGAAGGCGGCGGGAACCAGGAGGTTCTCCGGGTTGACCCACGGGTAGGGATCCCGCTCCTGGAATCGAGCGGGATCCAGGGCCTCCAGGCGACGGAAGTCGAGATACTCCATCAGTCGTTCTCCGCCGGGTCCGAGGCGACCCCCAACAGCTGGCGCACGCGCTCGGCGACTTCGGGCAGATCACGGTTCCCGGTCCCGGGACCCTGTGGGATGCGGTCGCCGAAGCGGTGTGCGAGTCCCCGCTCGATCAGGGCCTTGTGGAGGATCGAGAAATCGCAGCTCGGCCGAACGATGCCTCGGGCGAGTAGCTTTGAGCACAGGAGCTCGAGCCCGCGTTGGGGCCGGGTGATGCCACGCCGACTCTCGGGACGCGCGGCGGCGGCCTCGATGACGGCGGTACCGATTGCGTCGAGCCAGCGCGGAGCGAGGCCCCTCCAGCCGGGCACACCCCGGGGAACGTCGCAGATGGCGACGGGTTTTCCGGTGGCGCAGGCCTCGCCCAGCATGGACGCGCTTTCGCCGGTCACCACGAAGGCGTCGGCCAGGGCAAGAAATCCGGTGTAGGGATTTTCCGCTGGATCCCGATCCTTCGTCCAGCGGAAGAATCGTTTCGGGTCGGACACTGCTTTCTCCAGGACAGTCGCTGAAGCCGCGGGGGTGCGCCGACTCGTGGTTGCGAATAGCGAGCCCCCGGCGTCATCGACCGCGGCACGGACGTCGTGGCCCAGGCGAGCCGCGAGCTCGGGGGTAAGGCGATAATGCGGGGAGTTTCCGCCGATGAGCCATGCGACACGCGGGTGTGGCGCGCCATCGAATTGCGCCTGCCAGCGGCGTGCCGCCTCGTCGAGGTTCGCGCTTCGCACGCGGGTGAGCGGGGCGACCGTCTGGATTCGCCGGGGATGGGGGAGCAGCCGCGCGTATGCGGGGACGACCGTCAGGTCGAATGCATCCGGAGGCATGACCCCCATGCGGCCGAGCTGCACGACGCGGGTCCGGCCGCCAGATTGGCGGCGAATCCAGCGCGTGACCGGCGCCGTCCGACGGCCCGAGGCAATCACGAGCTCGGGCCAAGGCGGACGCAGGAGCCGGGCGTTCTCGCGGCGCAGTCCGAGGAGGCTCTCTCCGAGGAGCGCGTTCGGCAGCTCGGCGGGCCAGGAGA